>NZ_JBGFCD010000002.1:0-421460 GCF_041205405.1 Falsihalocynthiibacter sp. S25ZX9 | reverse complement strand
CTTCAAGCGCGACCTTGGCTTTGAACTCTGGCGAATGGTTCTTTCGTTTTTTCATTCTGGATCACTTCTCTCATCGTGCGATCCACCTTAACAACTGGTCCGAAATTCCGCGACCACCTCTGAACCGCTGGGTCCGGTTGCGTGTGCCATTCGGCATGATCTTGGCAACCAAACATTTGTCATTATCATAGAGAACTGACTGCGGCACTGCGCCAAAGAACGCGAATGCATGAACGTGACCGTCCAACCAAGCCTCGGTGTTTGCAGCGGGATACGCTCGGACATAATATGCATCGCTATGTGGCAGATCCAAAGCAAAAAAAATAGGCCTTTTGCTCCACGCCACCAATGACGACGAGAGCTTCACCAAAATCCCCCTGTGTGTGTCCCGGCGGATTGCTCAAAGGCACAAACATCTCACGTGATCCACGCTTCTTGCTGCGCACATAATCTTTGACGATGGTATAGCCACCGTCGAACCCGCATTCATTGCGGAGCCGTTCAAAAATGCGCTTGGCTGTGTGGCGTTGTTTACGGGGCCGCCCTTGGTCGTCGGACAGCCAATGTTCAATCTGATCCGTAAACGCATCCAGCTTTGGGCGCTTGATTGCAGCCGTCCGCCGATATCCAGGCGGCTCAGAATACGTTAGCATCTTCGAAACGCTGTCTCGGCTAATTCCAAAGTCCCGAGCAATTTGCCGTCCGCTCAACCCATCCTGAAAGTGGGCCCGCCGTACCTTCAAATACAATTCCACAGTGAAAATCCCCAAGCCCTCCCATCAAACGAAAGGGCTAAAGTGGACGACTTTTAAGCCGCCCGCGACAACACAATGCCGCCGCTACTGTGGTCGAGTATTGCTCCGCCGATTACACGTCGTGCGCCACAAGCCGCGCCTGCTCAGCCTCTCGCATTGATACTGCGTATCAACTGCCGAGCAATGGATAACGGCTCCTGCTAAATCTCTGGTGACCTGGCCGAATGGCTGGAAGGGCAGAAAATGAAGCATGTCCGTGGGGCGCCATACCACCCACAAACCCAAGGCAAAATCGAACGATGGCACCAGACCGTGAAGAACCGTGTTCTGCTGGAAAACTATTACCTGCCCGGCGATCTCGAACGCCAGATCGGAACGTTCGTCGACTATTACAACAACCAGCGCTACCACGAGAGCCTGAACAACGTCACGCCCGCCGACGTCTACTTCGGCCGGGACAAAGCCATTATCAGAGAACGGGAGAAGATCAAAAAGCAGACTATCCGCCAACGCCGCTTGCAACATCAAAAACAAGCGGCATAATTAATCACACAAACGAACCAGAGCCTCCTGTGCTCAAACCGTTCTGACGTCCAACTTTATATGACGACGGACACTAGCAAGGTATCTAGAGATTCAATTTGGGAAGTATCTTTGCAAACGAACGTAATCGTCCATACTTCAAGTCAAATTTATACTCGGGAGCCTAGGGGTGCATATCGTCAGATGTGCCACTTGGAATAGTCTGGCTTCCACATGCAAAATCGCGATCGGTAATACCCTTTTGGAGGTGGCAAAGTTGTCTGCCTTTATTGGCGAGGATAACGGATAACCTAGCCCTATCTGGATCGAAGGTCTGACGAACGCCAGTGTTGTCCATGGGGAATCGATTTTCTGGTCCGCTGTTTCTATTGCTCAAAATATGGCCAATATCCAGAATACGATACCAAAGCCGATTGCTTCGACGCTTTGCCTCAAGATTGCTTGATATCCTTGAGTTGCTCTCATTGTCCAATAGGGAGCTGTGGCTTTCGCAAATAGCAGCTGGTGTCGGTTGCTTAAAAAAGGAAATCTTCCACATGATGATCGTCCTCGAAGAGCGGCAATTCATCTCCCGCGCCGCAGATGATCGCTATGTCCTCACGGATGACCTTTCCGTTCTTGGTTCCGATCGTTCCATGCACAATCGGATCGCTGAAGTTGCAATGCTGGTGTTGGCGGAAATGTCCGAACAAGTCTGTCTTTCCTGTCATTTGTCCGTATTGGGCGGTGACGCGCTCTTTGTTGTTGCTCAGGCTGATGCGACGAAAGGCTAATCCATTTCCGTACGAGTGGACCACCGAAGCGAAGTGGCCGATAGTTCCGTGCGAGTCTGTACCTTGACAGCATCCCAAAACACGGATGCGGCACGGTCTTCGTCCAAATTGACAGAGGCACCAAACCTAGAATTTCCGGGCATTACGGAGCTATCCGCCCCCGTCACAGGCGGGGAAGGAGCCGATGTAATAGCAGCGATCACGATCCCCTATTTGTCGGCAATGATTTTTGACAGCGACAAAGAAACCAACAAATCTCATCTTCTGGCAGCGGTCGAATTATTGCAGCAACGCGTCACAATCAATTTGCCGTAAATATAGGTTTTTTCAAAATTTTTCTGAAAACATAGCCATCACGTGTCAAATGCTCGCCAATTGTTCAAAGACTGTTTTAAAACTAATTTGAGCTAGTCGTCATTGTGTCTCAGCAAAACCATTGACCAACCTGGTTTGGAGGCCTCGAGGTTTCGCCATCATACCGAATTTTAGGTGTCCGCCCAAAATGTCAACGTCGGCCTTCTATGGGGCAATCGGGTAACGAAAGTCTGCTTTGGCGCTCTGTTGATGAGAATTCTCACTGGTGGAAAAAGTTCGGTTTGGGTCCATTTCACCCGCGATAAGAACGGCGCAAAATGGAGTTTCGTCATCGTAAACCGCGGTGCGGTGCAGCTTGTGCGAAGCGGTCGTTGGCAAGCCACATCTGATTAAGTTAGGCGTCAGAGCAACTCAAGTCCGTCAATGCGGCGGACATCGGTCAACTACGCAGCATTCTAGATGCCAAGCTCTTTTACGCATTGTGAGCTGGTCGACGATCAATGATCAGTATTTTTCCATTTGATCGGGGTGAGGTAAACGATGCTATCTTCAACACTGACCATCACTTCGCCATCCTGAATATTAACCTGCAGTTTCATCGAGCGGCTTGCCAGTTTCTCCAGATCACTGGTGTCCTTCTCTGAAAAATTGATGACTTGAAGGTTGTCAAACCGCGTGGTGCTGTTTTTGATCTTCTCCCACCACATCTCAGCCGTGCGGCCGCCGTAACAATAGACAATCACCTCGTTGGCTTTACCACAGGATTGGCGCACTACCTTTTCGCTCGGCAGGCCTAAGGCCACCCATAACTCCAATTCGTCACTCAAGCTTTTTTGCCAAATGTCTGGCTCGTCATCCGTTGAAAGGCCTTTAGTCAGTTCCAATTGCTCATGGGCATTCAGCGCAAAAGCGAGAATACGCACCATTAATCGTTCATCCGTCTCTGAAGGATGTTTGGCAACGGTCAGTTTATGGGTCTCATAATAGTGACGATCCATATTGGAAACGGAAAGTTCAACTTTATAAATGGTGGCTTTTTGCGCCATGATTTTTCCCTGGATAGCGAAGATAGGGATGCCTAATGCGTCTGGTGACTTTGTGAAAGCAGATAAAAAGGCGCGAGAATAAATGGGGGGCGAATAAATACTGCCAAGTTGTTTAACTTATGAGGTAGGATCGTTGGTCCGGATGAGGATACTCCCCTCATTGCCGAGCCTGAAACCGGACCTTCATGGCAATTCGCATTGACGAGCAATGGCGAGCAGCAACGAGCCCATGCCGACCAACGGGCAATGTGCTACACTGTTGGAATGAGGACAGCTAGAAAATATAAATTTCGCCAAGTGACGATAGATGATCTCGACCTGCTAAAGGAGTGGCTAGCGCGTCCGCATGTTCGCGAATGGTGGGACGCGGATGAGCCATACGATCAAGAAGAAATAAGCGATCCTCGTGTATCGCGTTGGGTCGTCTCTACGGATGAACGTCCCTTTGCCTTCATGCAGGACTATACTGTGCACGGGTGGGAAGATCATCATTTTGCCAAACTTCCCAAGGGAGCGCGAGGAATTGACCAATACATCGGTGACCCCAAAATGATTGGTGTTGGACATGGATCAGCGTTTATTGGTGCAAGAATGCAGGCGCTCTTTGATGAGAGTGCACCCGTCATCGCGACCGATCCTCATCCTGACAATAAGAGGGCGATTTCTGTCTATACGAAACTGGGTTTCGAACCGTCTGGGCCACCAAAGGAAACTCAGTGGGGCTTGATCTTACCAATGCTGGCGAGGCAGTGTTCCGATGCGCCAATGGTTGCGAACACACTCGCAGAATGGAAAGACACTAGATGACCGCCTCGTCTTGTGTGGATATTTATGGACCCCGCCTTTCTGCAACGCCTTAGTTTGCGCTGGACAGGATTCACGGTTGCTGACGTATATCCGCGTACCAATCCGCGTTTCAGTTGCATATGGTTTCTCCATTTTGAGTCAGTCAATGCCCCCGAAAACGGACTTGTTTCAAATCTTCACCTTATGTTTTATAAGCGCAATTCGCCATTGCCGATTGCCGCGCGACCTCACCTAGTTGAACAACCATGACCATATACTCGGCGCATGGGCCCGTCCGCGCGACAGGCAATGCCCGCTTTGCAACCGCTCAAGCCTAGCAAAGCCAACGGTCTCGGCGATTGCCCCCATTCGTATCTGTGCCATCAAAGCTAGTTTCCTAATGGCGCGGGCATGTCGGACGACTTTTACACCACTTTTAAACAACCGACGCCCTTCCATAACCGTTATGGCCATTGTACTGGCGCCATCTGCACGGCCATGCTTTATAATACAACCGACACAATAATAAGGTAGACGACACCAATGGCAGAACGTTATGAACGCCACCGCCAAGCTTGGACGCATGAAGAAATTCAAAAACTGCATCTGCTGGCAACAAAAGGGATGAGTTTGAAGGCCATTGCCAAAGCTCTCATGCGCTCTGAGGAATCGACCAAGAATAGAGCAAAGCAAGACAAGCTGAAGATTCAAAAAGTGCGCTGATATCTTGCGCACGGGTCATCATAAGAACTGGACATGATAGCTTCCTTCTGACTGATGTTTTACGCCGACGTCAGAGATTTTAGCGCGAACGTTTCCTTTCAGATCCTAGAGGAGGTACTTGGCGACGAGTGTTTCGTCTGGCCGAGAATGTCCGCTTCGCCAGAATCGAGGCCAAGTTTCTCAATTGCAGCGCAGGCCTAGTTCCTACCCTTTTGCCGACGACACGAACGGCGCTGCGTTGCAGCTTGCGCAGACCTTCGTCGAACGCGCAGCAATACAGTCGGTCGGATGTCTGTTACCGGACATTGATCGCAGTAGCCACTCATTGCGATGCGGTCCGTTGAAGCTGCCATACCCCGGGACGTTCAGCATTCCTGCACCGCGCAAGCCGAGACACAGACGCTATTGCATCGGTTTGTTTTGACTGTTGAGGGCGACGTTCCATTTATGGTGTGACCATGAAGTCAAGCGATCTAATCCAACAGCCTGGGCGCGTTTTATTGAAATAACTAAACGTATCTCCCTGACAAAATATAGTTTTTGGAAGAGGAAACCTTTCTCTTCCCCCCACGATTTATACGAACAAGTTAACTTTTTCGAATTTGGGAACGTCAATAATACCATGGACTGAAATGCGGATTTCCAGAATGACGACAAGTGCCAAAAGCGAATGCTGCATTTAGACGTTGTTGAGTTTGCAGCCACATTCGATCATCGCAGTAATCATTTTGGCGGCCTTTTGCGCAACGACCTCTGAACGTTCATCAGACATCAGACATCAGACATCAGACATCAGCCCAGCAATTGGTAATTCGACAGTTGCAAATTCGCGGCCCTCTGAGAATACGGTTCGGGTAGGTTTTTAGATTATGCCTCCGGGGTCGTGCCAAGCGACGTCATCTATGCAAGCGCAAGTTCTGCTCCGCTATGGTGCCCAGAATGCCCCCTAAAACAAGAGGTGACGACTTAAACTGATTTGCCACTATCCCAGCTTTCTTTCGCGGCAACTTTTGCAGCTAACGGCAGGTTTGAACCCAAACTGACATTGGTGAGGATCGTGCCAACGGCTCTCCGCTGAAACGAGTTTCACCCAGTTAACCGGCTTGCAAGTAGGGTATTGCACCGGCGATATCTGTATCGTCGATTACGTGAAAGTTGCTGACGCTACCCGCTCGGCGGGCCTGACCGTAGGGGGCGTATGCTGGATCTGATGCAAAACCGTCCAAGGCGTCTCGGCTGGGAAATTCAATGATTGCGATTAGTGTGCTATCTTTGTCCACCCCTTCCAACGTCTTGATATTGCCACTGCGGGACAGGTACTTCCCACCGTGCTTTTCGACTAGGTCATGAACATTCGCGGCATATTCTGGCACCCAACTGTCATCTGTAATTTTAATGTCTGCGATTAAATAAACACTCATTATCTCTCTCCATTTGGAACTTTGCGCCGCTGGCGATGCACCGGAGGCTTGTTTCCAAACGATAACAAAAGACCCAACGCCTAGACTAGTCACGTGTCTGAACTACGAGATTCAGTTTCTGAACTAGGCGTGACGATCCCGAAGGTGTATTATTGGCCTAACCCGAAAGAGGAGGCTCAAAATGTCACAAGCTGGATACAAGCAATTTTGCCCCGTTGCCATGGCCGCCGAAGTGCTGTGCACGCGCTGGACGATGGTTCTGATGCGGGAACTCGTGGCTGGAACCACCAGATTCAATGACTTGCGCCGCGGCGTACCAAAGATGTCTCCCGCACTACTATCAACACGCTTGAAAGAATTAGAGGCAGCGGGTGTCGTCGAACGTCGACTGCTAAAGTCCGAGAAAGGGATATTCGAATACCATCTTACAGAAGCTGGAAAGGATCTTCGTCCTGTTGTGGAAGCCATGGGGATATGGGGGCAAAAATGGATAGAATCTTCACTTTCATTGAAGAATCTTGATCCTTCGCTGTTGATGTGGGACATGCGCCGCAATCTCGATCCGTCGCCGCTGCCCGCTGGGCGCACCGTGGTTCAGTTTCTGTATTCAGATTTACCTTCGACCAAGAGTCACTGGTGGCTCGTCATCGAACCCGGTGGCGACGTCGATCTTTGCTGGTCCGATCCGGGGTTTGAGATCAATCTTTTTGTCACGACCGATTTACGAACGATGACAGCCATATGGATGGGTCTGGGCACAGTAGAAAGTGAGCGGGACAAGATAGAGTTTTTGGGCGAGCGCGCGGTCGCAAAGACCATGCAGATCTGGTTGGGATTAAGTCCTTTCGCAAAGCAGAAGAAGCTCGTTGCCTAACCTAAAACATAAAACACTTGGTCAGCCATAATATGATGTCGGCTTTGTTCAGCACAGCAGACCTTGCCGCATAGTGTCGCGAACGACTGCTTCCAACCCATTCTGCCACCGACACGAACGGCCCAGACTAGGCCTTGTTACTCAATGTAGCGCACGGCAGGTTTGAGCCCAAAATGAACGATGCTGCGCCTTGCCCGAAAGGAAGCTATCGTCATGCAAGAGCATCGTAAGCGGAACAGGAGCCCTCGATCAATGGCTGCCAACCTGATGTTTCATTATCGGGGTGCTAACGTCTCAGTTCCTTTAGCGACCAACAAACTCCAAAGCGCGGACGCCACAGGTCCTGGTGCCTGATCTCGGCGTCGCAAAACAAAAATCTCGGAGTGGCGCGGCGGGAAGCCTTCGACAACGAGGGGTTCGAGCGTGCCTGCTGCGATTTCATCCTGCATTAGGTGATCAGGCAATCCCCCCCAGCCTTGTCCGGACAAGATGACCTGCTTTTTTGCGGCGAAATCCGAGACCGTCCACTTACGGCCACCTGGCAGCAGGTCACGGCTTTGCTTGTTCTCTGGCCCTCCAGTCCCGGAGACAACGATTTGTGGAAACGTCTGCATGGCCGTCATGGACTTCGCTCCCGGACCAAGCCTTTTGGCAAAACGGCGTGACGCCACGGGCCGGATGGTAACCTCTGCAAAGCGTTGCGTTTCTACTTCGTCCAAGGGAACACTTTCAAGCGTCGCGATTGCAATGTCTGCGCGCTGTTCCATGAGACGTTCGATCGGGCCGCCCATTACTTCGGTCAAGAGACGAATATGGGTTGCCGGGTGGCGACGATCAATTTCCTCCAGAACCGGCAATAGGTGCTGAAGCGAGAGTGTGGCGGTGATAGCGATGCACAGTTCGGGTTCTTCACGTGCGCGCAGTCGCGCAGCCGTTGCGCCCAGTTCTCGCATCTGGGCGAGAACGCGGGACGACTCCCGAAAGAAAATTTCACCCTCTGCGGTGAGCTTGGGGCGATACGCTTCGCGGGATAACAAGGTCAGCTCAAGCTCGTCCTCCAAGAGACGGATCGCGTTACTTATCGCACTTTGAGATTTGTTCAAGCGTTCTGCAGCCTTACGGAACGTTCCGGTCGTCACGATGGCTTCGAAAGTTACAAGTTGTTCAAGCTTCATATCGATCACCAAATTAGATCATGTTGATTTAAACTTAATATTATCAGCAGAACGAGTCCGCTGCTATTGAAAAGCATCATTTCAATAGAAGGTCGAAAAAAATGAAGCTATTTTACAAACCAGGAGCTTGCTCTCTTGCCAGCCACATCGCGCTCTGTGAGACGGGTGCGACATTCGAAATCGAGAAAGTCGACACTGATCTTGGGCGTGCCGAGACTGGTAATGACTACGGCGCGATCAACCCCAACGGATATGTGCCAGCCCTTCAATTGGAGGATGGCGAGGTCCTGACTGAAGGCGCGGCGGTGTTGCAGTACATCGCAAGTTGTTTCCCCGAAGCGGGACTGGCGCCACAGACGACCACTCTGGAGCGCGCGCGCCTACAAGAAACACTCAATTGGGTCGCGGCCGAATTGCATAAAGCGTTCAGTCCGCTTTTTAATACTCAATCGTCGGATGCCGCCAAGGAAGCCGCGCGCGTTGCAGTAGCCGCTAAATTTGACCGGCTAGAGACGCAACTTTCCGATGGACGCGAATGGATTGTAGGCAGCCGGTTCTCCGTTGCTGATGCGTATCTTTTTACTGTGGCAAATTGGGCCAATTTTACTGGTATTAACCTTTCTGGCTGGCCATCTCTTGCTGAGTATATCACGCGGGTCGCGGTACGCCCCTCTGTCCTGAAAGCCATGAAATCCGAAGGGTTGGTTCAATGAATTCGGCAGATCACGCACAGGTAGTCGCGCTTATAGAAAGATATTTTGAGGGTCTCTATCACGCGGACAGTTCCGTGCTCCGTCAAGTTTTTCATCCAAACCTCGCCTATGTATGTGCGACAGAGGGAGATGAACTCTATCTTGATCTCGATACTTATATGTCGCGGGTCGACGGTCGTGTGCCGCCTGCCAAACGCGGAGATCCGCGTGATGAGGCCATCCTTGAAATTGCTTTTGGTAGCCAGAGTCTCGCTAAGGTCACGGCTCGGATGAGCATGTTGGGGCGCGATTATCTCGATTACCTGACGTTGGTCCGTCACGGTGGGGAATGGCGGATTGTCACCAAGGCTTTTACCTATATTCCGCGAAGGACGTAATCCATGCCCTATGTAAACATCAAAATTACCCGCGAAGGTGGTCCGGATGGCACCGGTCCGACCAACGAAGAGAAAGCACAGCTGATTGCAGGTGTAAGCAGCTTGCTACAAGACGTGCTGAACAAAGACCCAAAGACGACTTTTGTCGTGATTGACGAGGTTGCGCTTGAAGATTGGGGGATCGGCGGGCTGCCGGTCATGCAATACAGGACAAAGTCATGAAAACTCGGCTAAACGAACCGACATGGGGACAGCGCGTTAAGGATGGCCTATTTCCAAAGCTGCAAACAACCGTAGGGAAAGCCGATGGCGCCCGTGCGGGACTGCTCTATAATTTCAAACGCTTGGGGCGACAGCCCATTGCCATACTGTGCGAACATAACCTTGTTCGCATTTGGTGCTTTTGTCCGAGCACTTATAAAGGCTTCTGTCGGACCCAGTTCACCTATCAAGCTGTGCTTCACATGAATCCAAGGAGTGTAATTGTCTTTAGGAGGTCCGGTTTAGTGCGGGTTTTATGAAACAGAGCACCATATCGCTTCGTGATCTGAGAGCGGTTTTCCTGTTTTCGATAGCGCGGGGACAAGTGCTGTCCCGGTGCAAGATAATCCGCGCGTGCAAAACCAATCCAGTTTCATTTTCCGGTTTGGATGTGGTGTGATCAGGCTTGATCTGGTTGTCATTCCTGATGGCGTTGCGTCCCAAGTGTAGCCACGCGCCTCAGCCTTTGCGAATAGGGTTTCGTCTTTCCAGTCAAAATCGGGTGGCTGGTGATTGCCGGTATTAAGGTCCCCGCCGATAAGCACAGGCATATCAGGTGCAAAATCATCAATGGCATCAAGCAGGCGCTCAAATTGCACGGCACGATACCTCGCGTCCGCGTTGCTTTCCAAATGTGTCGAGACGACGCAGACCGTTCCACTATCCCTAGGCAAAATCGCAGCGATTGCCATGCGTCCCCCAACCCGAGGCTGTTCTGGATCGGCGTTCAATTCATCGGAGGAAAACCAATGGCCATGATCATCAAGACGGATAAGTTTTACTGCGATGAAGGGCACAGAACTTAAGATCGCATTGCCGTGCCAGCCGCACGCGTTGAAATTATCGCTGCAATAAGCCCGTTCCGTTGGTCCGCCCAAATCAAGCTCTTGGAATTCAACGCCAAATGCATATTGCATATTCAGCGCGTTCGCCATGACCTCAGTTGTATGTTGTTGCCCAGTCCGCGCCATGCCGTGATCGACCTCTGAAAGCAGCACGATATCGAGTTTTAAATCCGCCAGTAGCTCCGCATTTTCGAGTGGAAACAAACCACGTTCAACGTTCCATGCCACGGCTGAAATCTGCTTTGGCAAGGCCGTTTCGCAGGCGTCGCCCCCCACTTGAACGGTATTCATGCTGGGCAGCGATTGCAGTAATGCGCGGTGGGATTCTGCGGTGCGTGGCGCAGTCATGATGCTGGATTTTTGGTCTGCTGTGACGAGGGGAAGTTCTGCGACATAAGTCATGTCAGGCGTCCCCCTGTTATGGCATCAAACAGGGATACAGCGTTTGGTTTTAGGGACACCCGCAGCGACCCGACGTTGATGATGTTATCTTTATCGACGTGAATGCTGATGTCTTGGCCCGCAAGAGTGCCGTGCAAAAGGCGATGCGCACCAAGTTCCTCGACAAGGGTAACGTCGATTGTGATATCCCCATTTTCATCCGGAACGATATCTTCTGGGCGAATGCCGATGGTTACCTTTCCGGAGGTGGGCAGATCATTCGCTGCGATCGATTCGTCACCGATACGCAATTGCCCATCGGTTGCAGCGCCTGCCATCAAATTCATCGGTGGAGCGCCCATAAACGATGCAACGAAAGTGGTTTCAGGCCTGTTGTAAACCTCGGTTGGGGTGCCGATTTGTTCAATCCGCCCCTCGTTCATCACAATGATGCGGTCCGCCATTGTCATGGCCTCGACCTGATCATGGGTCACATAAACAGCGGTCACACCAAGGCGACGTTGAAGGGCTTTGATCTCAATACGCATTTGTGTGCGCAGCTTGGCATCTAGATTCGAGAGGGGTTCGTCGAATAAAAATAGGGCAGGATCACGCACAATCGCACGGCCCATGGCAACACGTTGACGTTGACCGCCCGAAAGCTGGCTTGGCTTGCGGTCGAGGTAATGATCAAGGTTCAGCATCGCTGAGGCCTCGCGTACTTTGCGGTCAATCTCCGCCTTGGCAATCTTGCGGTTTTTCAATCCGTAACCGATGTTATTGCGCACGCTCATATGCGGATAAAGCGCGTAGTTTTGGAAAACCATCGCAATATCGCGGTCGGCTGGATCGAGGTCATTCACCTGCCGTGTGCCGATGTTCAAACCTCCGCTAGAGATATCTTCTAGACCCGCGATCATGCGCAGCATTGTTGATTTCCCACATCCAGACGGGCCAACAAGAACAACAAATTCGCCATCGGGAATATCGAAACTTGCGGGGTGTACGGCGGTAAAGCCGTTGGAGTAGACCTTAGAGATCTGGGACAGTGTTACCTGAGCCATGATAATTTCCTTATTTATCCGATTCCGTCAAACCTTTGACGAACCAGCTTTGGAAGAAGATGACGATTAAAACGGGGGGCAAAATGGCGATAAGGGCCAGCATATTTGCGCGTCCGTATTCGGGCAGACTGGTGCCCTCGAGAGATTGTCTGATTTGCTTGATGCCACGCACGAGTGTGAACATATCCTCATCCGTGGTGATCATCGTGGGCCACAAATATTGGTTCCAGCCATAGACGAACATGATGATGAACATCGCGGCAATCATCGTTCGGGAAAGCGGCACCAAAATATCAATGAAGAATTTGAACGGTCCGGCGCCATCAATGCGGGCGGCCTCGACCAGTTCTTCGGGGATGGATCGAAAGTACTGGCGGAAAAAGAAGGTCGCCGTGGCGGATGCAATCAGCGGGATGATAAGCCCTTGATACGTATTGACCATGCCAAGCTGTTGCACGATCTCGTAAGACGGCAAAATACGCACCTCAAGCGGCAAGAGCAGCGTCGTGAAGATGATCCAGAACGCAAGTGTCGCGAACCGCATGCGGAAATAGACAATTGCATAGGCGGCCATCATGCCCAGCACAATTTTGCCAGCGGCAAAGCCAAGCCCAAGGATCATTGAATTCCAAAGCATCCGCACGCCGGTGTTCGCGCCTGAAAACCCGTCCGCCTCAAACATTGCTTTGCGAAAGTTTTCATCAAGTTGATCGCCAATGGCGAAGCTCGGCCCGTTTTTCATGTTGAAGAGGTCCGGCATGGTGCTCATTTGCAAAAGCATCAGGACTGGCAGGATCAAAAAGGCCGCGCCAAGGATGAGGATGCCGTGGTCAAAGACCAGCGACAGTTTGATCCGCGCGCGGGGGGCGGATTGGGTCACTATTTCGGTGTTCATATCGGGCCTCATGTATAGTGAATGCGGCGTTCAACGAGCCGGAATTGAAAAACAGTCATCGCCAAAACAAGCACCATCAAGACAACAGATTGCGCCGATGATCCTCCAAGGTCGTTGCCTCGGAACCCGTCCACATAAACCTTGTACACAAGGGTCATCGGGTTGTTTCCTGGCTCGCCCTTCACCACCGTGTCGATGATGCCGAACGTGTCAAAAAGCGAATAGGTGATATTGGTGATCAACAGGAAGAACCCCGTTGGGGCCAGCAAGGGAAAGGTCACATCCCAAAAGCGTCCAGCGGCGGATCGATTGTCGATCATTGCGGCCTCGCGCACAGATTTGGGGATGGATTGTAGCCCTGACAGGAAGAAGATAAAGTTGACGGGGATCTGCTTCCAGACGGAAATCAAAACCATCGCAAAGGCCGTGTCGTAATAATTTACGCCAAGGGCAAAATCCCAACCAAGGCTTTTGAAGAGATCGGAGATCGGTCCCCAGCTTTGGTTGAAAAGGATCAGCCCCATCACTCCCGCAACAGGAGGCGCAACGGCGTAAACCCACATCAAAAGTGTGCGGTATGTCTTGGCCCCGCGCACAACCTTGTCGGCCTTTACGGCAAGCAACAAAGCAATGCCAAGCGACAGGATGGTGACAAGTAGCGTGAAAGAAACTGTGAATATCGCAGCGCGCCCATAGGACGCGGAATTGAATAGCGATGCGTAGTTGGCAAACCCAACAAATGTTTCGCTAAATCCAAAGGGGTCTTGCAGATAGAATGACGAGCGCAGCGCATGGATGGCAGGCCAGTAGAAGAAAATGCCGATGATTGAGATCTGTGGCACGAGCAACAGGATCGGCAACCAACGGTTGGTGAAAGCAGCGCGTTTCATAGGGGGTCCTTGTGAATACGCTGATGGCCGCAGAGCGGCCATCAGGTCTTGGTATGAAAAGTGATTATTGCGCTTGAGTCTGGGCAAACTTGGCAAGCAACTCATTGCCCTCAAGTTCCATTGTCGCAAAGGCATCATCAACCGATGTCTCGCCACCAAGGATGCGGCCGAATTCACGGTTCATCACGTCACGGATTTGCACATAGAACCCCATGCGATACCCTTTTGTGTTCTCACCAGCAGGCAAAGACAATTGCTTGATGCCGATTTCTGCAGCCGGTGCGCGATCATAATACCCATCCGCTTGTGCCATTTCATAGGCTGCGATTGTGATCGGCACATAACCGGTCTCTTGGTGCCACATGTATTGAACTTCTGGGGATGTCAGGAAGTCAAAGAACGCGGCCGTTGCTTGGTTCTCTTCGTCAGATTTACCAGACATCGCAAACAACGAAGCGCCACCAATGAATGTTTGCGTCGGCTCTGTTGTGACAGATTCCCAATAGGGGAGATATGTTGCTGAGAATTCAAACGGTAGGTCTAATTTGGACAATCCACCAAAGGAGCCTGAAGACCCCAACCAAATCGCAACTTTGCCTTCTTCGAACGGTGTTTGGTTATCACCCCAACCCGCGCCATACCAAGCGTAATAGCCTGAATCCAGCCAATCTTTCACATGTGACCAATGCATTTTGATCTCGGGTGAGTTGATCAAAATTTCTGTGTCTGTACCAGTATAGCCATTGTCATTCGTGGCGAACGGCAGGTCATGGCGGGACATGAAGTTTTCCGCAAAAATCCAAGGCGAATGCGATTGCGCCAGCGGAATATACCCTGCATCAACCAAGGCCGGAGCGGTCACGGTTTCGAATTCTTCCCATGTTTTTGGTGCTTCAACACCAGCGGCTTCCATGGCTTGCAGATTGTAATACATGATCGGGGAGGAAGAGTTGAACGGCATGCCGATCATCTTGCCATCGCTATCCGCATAGAAGTAGCGCACACCGGAAATGTAGTCGTTAATATCGAAATATACGCCATTATCAGTCAGCAAATCTTGCACAGGGATCGTGGCACCCTTTGCGCCGATCACCGTTGCCGCGCCCGCATCGAACACTTGCAAAATGTTTGGCTGTTCGCCTGCGCGGAAGGCCGCGATGCCCGCAGTCAGCGCTTCTTCGTAAGTGCCCTTAAAGGCTGGTGTGATCTGATAGTCAGACTGGCTGGCGTTAAAGTCAGTCGCGATTTGGTTCACTGTATCACCAAGGGCGCCGCCCATTGCGTGCCACCAAGTGATTTCAGTTTGAGCAGCGACGCTGCTAGCCATCATGGACAGAGCGGCAGCAGAAAGAATTGAAACGCGGGTCATTAAGTATACTCCAGTCGAGTAAATGCCCAATTGGGCATATGTGTTTTGATGGCGCAGCCGATTAGGACGCACGCCTGCGGTAAGCGGGCCATGGATCGGCCCGACGAATTTAGATTTAGAAAACAGGGTGATCCCTGCGATGCATGCGAAGCGCACTTGCTAGCTGATAGGGTAGTTTTGTAACGGCCATATGTCAGCGGGAAATAAGTCGCAGCTTTCTCGCTAAGATAAAAACCTTTGGAACGCACGGTTTCACATCATTCCAACCTAAGCCTCTTGCTGAGATTTCCGTCGCCTACAAAGACGTCGTTAATCTGCAGGGAGCTACCCTAATCAAGCGGCAATCCACTAGGGACGGAATTCGGTATTCCAAAACGGGGATCGTTCAATGTTGTTCCCGTGAGGGCTTTCAAAAAAGCGACTATTTCGATAATTTCGCTATCGCTGAGGGTAAGGGGCACGGTGTCGCGCACGCGTCGTTGGCGGTCCATTTCGCGTGTGTCGCTTTGAATGGCAAAATCGACCTGTGAAATCCATGCGGCATCAGGCAGGACCAGTGAATCGCGGGCCCAATTAGGCTCGGCTTCAATGTGATGTCGGACAATGCCATCAAGCGTTGGGTATGCGCCATTGTGCCCGTAAGGCGCTGTTTTTTCAACATTTCTAAGCATGGGAGTGCGGAACCTATAGGCATCTTCTTGGCGGTCTGATTTTCCCATACGGCCCACATCGCGTGGCATGGGATCAAAGCGACGTGTGCGCCCAGGTCCGAACGCAGGCAGGGCAAGCGCGTGGAATTTTTGATCCGTGAGGAGGGACCCTGCGTGGCAACTAGAGCACTGCGCTTTGCCAAAGAAGAGGTTCATTCCCGCAAGTTCAAGTGTGTTTAACGCGGTCGTGTCGCCTTGAATGTACTGATCAAACGGGCTGTCGTAACTCTGCCATTCTAGCCCCATAAATGCCGCCAAAGCGTTGGCTATTTCGACGATGGTAACTTGCTCGGGGCGTTCAATGTACTCAAAGGCGTCAACGAATGCGGAACCATAGGCGGGTATGATGCGCACGCGCTTCGCGAGGATCGGCCAACCTGCATCAATGCGGTCATGAACGGCACCTGTGACTTCGTTTTCGCTTGGATTTCCGGCCATTTCAAACTGCGCGGTCAGGGGGAAAACCGCTTGGGCTGCGAGGAGCGTTTCGAGGCCCTGTGGCAGCCATTCTTCGGCGGGGCTGTCAAAGCCGTTTGCGTATTTGTCGTTGATGGAGAGGCGGCCATCGTGAAACATCGTGTGCAGGGATTTTGCGCCGAGGTTCCAGAGGGCAGGGGCGTTGCGTGGAATGCGTTTTTTGATCGCGCTGTCGCCGCTGCCTGCGGTGCGGTCAATGCCAAGCCCAACGCCACCCTCACCAATTCCAAGCGACAGGCCGTCGGACGTGCCAAACTTGGGATGATGACAGGTGGAACAGGCGATATTTCTGTTCCCTGACAGTATTTTATCGTAAAATAAAAGTTGACCAATCGCCGCCTGTTTCGCGTCAAAGACGATAAAGTCGTCTGGCGTAAGGGGCGCAGGAAGTTCGGCCAATACCGGCTGTGAAACGCACAAAAGGAGAGCGACATGCGCCAGTTTGTTTTTGCGAGTTTGATTGCGGCTAGCCCCGCCTTCGGAGGGGTGGAAGAGGGGCGCGACTTTATGGAGGCCGATAACTATTCCGCCGCGATGGAGGAGTTTTTGCCCGCCGCGCGCAGTGGCAATGCCGACGCCGAGGAGCTTATTGGCGTGATGTACGCGCTTGGACTTGGGGTTGAGCAAGACGATGTGCGGGCGTTTGAATGGTATTTGCGCGCGTCCCTCAAGGGGCATCCCGGCGCGCAATCGGGGATCGGTTGGTATTACGAGGTGGGCCGTGGTGTGGCGGCACCTGACTTGGTTCGAGGCTATATGTGGTACACGCTTTCGGCCATCGGGGGAGACCCCGACGCGGCAATTTCTCTGGAAGAGATCGTCAAAAAGATGACGCAGGCGGAAATTGAGAAGGCGCATGTTTTGGTCAATGATTACAAGGGTTGGATGTACCCGTTTCGTTAGGTGGAGGTCTTAATACGGAAAAAGGGCGCGGACTGAACCGCGCCCTCTGTGCTTTAGTTTAGGTCGGCCGCGCGTGCGGCGTTAACTTCGACTTCTGCTTCGGCAACCGCTGTGGTCAGAGCTTCAAAGATAACGTCGCCGCGTGTGACGTTGGCTTTGAACCAGTCGTAAACAGGAGCTGCAGACACTTTGAAGGCCTCTTTTTGCTCAGGTGTTGGCACATAAAGATCGCCACCACCCGCTACGAAATCCTCATAGGCTTGGATGGATTTACGCTTTGGTGACGCGAAAGTTGCCTGTTGCAAGGCATAGAAACCGTCTACCACAACGCGGCGCATATCTTCGGGCATTTCCATGAAGGTTTCGTTGGACATCCACCAGAGGGCACCCATGTAAGCGTGGCCGTCAAGTGTGAGGTATTGCAGGCCGGCGTCTGGGAATTTCATGCCCATGATGTCTGTGATGCCGTTTTTGGAGCCTTCAACGACGCCAGTTTGGAACGAGGTAAACAGTTCTGGCCATGGGATCGGAGTCGGAGACGCGCCCATTGCTTTCACGAGTTCCTGCGGAAGATCCGCAACAACGGTCCGGATTTTCAAGCCTTCCATATCGGCGGGTTCTGCCACACGGCGTTTCGTGTTGGCAAAGTTGCGCCAGCCGCCGGTGTTGCCGATGGTCATCAAGCGGATTGCATCTCCGGAATCCTCAAGCGCCATGTCGCGCATTGTGCGGGTGAAATCGCCCGACAAAACTTGCTCGGCGATACGGTCGTCCGCCATCAGGTAGGGCAGGTCCAAAACTTGCACATAAGGGAAGATGCCCGATGCGCCGCCCGAAGTGGAAATATAGATGTCGACGGTGCCGTCGGCCACGCCTTGCAAACATTCCGCACCGTTGGAGCAGAGCTGTGTACCAATAAAGAGTTCCACCTCGATCGCGCCATTGGAGGCCGCTTCGACGTAGTTTTTGAAGACAACCAGACCGTCATAGTCTTCGTCGTTTTCATTGGAGTTCGCTGTTGCACGGAGCTTATAGTCAGCGGCCGTCGCGGTGAGTGCGGTCCCTGCTAGAATCGCCGAAAGCGCGAGGGTTGTTATGGTCTTAGTGAGCATCGTGTTTCCTCCCTGAATACTCGTGGTTAATTAGCAAATCCGGTTAGTCGCGGAATTGTCATGGAAATGGCGGGGATGTAGGTGATTAGGAAAATCACAACAACTTCGACCGCCAAAAATGGCAGAATGGCGCGGGCAATGGCTTCGACGCGCTCGCCAGAAACGGCGGACGCCACGAATAGGACCAAGCCCATCGGCGGGGTCGCAAGGCCAACCGTTAGGTTGACGGACATGATGATCGCAAAGTGAATGGGATCGACGCCAAGGCTGATGAAGATTGGCCCCAAAATTGGTCCAAGAATGATGATCGCGGGGCCCGCATCCAAGAACATGCCGACCACAAACAACAGAATGTTGATCAAGAACAACAGGATGAGCGGGTTTTCCGAAAGTGATAGGATGAACTGGGCGAGTTGCTCGGGGGCGTGGCTCAAGCTGACAACGGTTTTAAACGCCATCGCAGCCCCCACCAGCAGCATCACAACCGAAGACGTGAGGCCAGCACGTGTTAGGATGTCGGGAATGTCTTTGAGGGTAAGGGTGCGTAGTACGAAAAAGCCGATGATCAAAGCGTAAGCCACGGCGACGGCTGCCGCCTCTGTCGGCGTGAAAACCCCAACCAGAATCCCGCCCAGAATGATGACGGGTGTCATCAACGGAAAGAACGCCTTGATGGAAGCTTGGCCGCGTTCGGGCCATGTGTATTTGCGGCTTGCAACGGGGAAATCGTATTTGTTGGCCATGAACTTGACCATAAGCATCAGGCCAAGTCCCACCATAATGCCGGGAACAATCCCTGCAAGGAACAGCGCCGCGACGCTCTCGCCCATCACATAGGCATAGATAATCATGATGCCAGACGGGGGAATAATCGGGCCAATCACCGACGACGCGGCGGTGATGGCGGCGGCGAATTTACGGGAGTAGCCTTGTTTCTCCATCGCAGGAATCAGCATGGACCCAAGGGCCGAGGTGTCCGCAACCGCCGAGCCAGAGAGGCCTGCAAAAAGCATCGACGACAGGACGTTCACATGCGCCAAGCCGCCCCGTAGGTGCCCCATGAGGGCCTGTGCGAATTCCACAAGGCGCATGGTGATGCCACCCTTGTTCATCAATTCGCCCGCCAACATAAAGAAGGGGATCGCCATGAGAGGGAAGCTGTCCATCCCATTGTAAACGTTTCGATAAAGGAGTGTGATGTCCTTTTCTTGACCGTTCAGGAATAGAAGGATTCCGGGGGCTGCCAAAAGGCCGAAAAACACGGGTAAGCCAACCAGAAGGAAAATGAGGAAAAGGGGAAGGAACCATATAAGCATTATTCGGACCCTCCGATGGATGCGGCTTCGATGATGGGAAGGCGATCCTCGCCTCCAAAGAGTTTAACGAGTGTACGCAAAATCAACTCGATATTGACGCTCAGCAGAAGGATCACTCCAACCAAGAGGGAGGCCATCATCCAAGAGCGTGGCACGCGCAGCCATTGGGTGAAATCCAACGACATTGGCACATAAAGCGAGGCCGTTGTGAACCGTCCGCCAAATCCTGTGACTTCGCCCCAGCCGATTTGTACCGCAACCACAAGAACGATAAATGACAGCGAAAGCAGGATAAGATTTATCACGCCCGCGATCGTACGGGGCAAGGAGTACAGCAACATGTCGATGGCCACAAAACCGCCACGGCGAAACGCCGTCGGAGCCATCAGGCCAGTCATCCACATCATGCAAAACCGTGCGGCCTCATCGGGCCACGGCAGGGCGTTGTTCAAAATATACCGGAAAAAAACCTGCACCAGAATGGCGAGGACCATGAGGGCAATCGCGACTGCACCAATGGCGCGCCCGAATCGCAGGAGCGTCTCGTTCACGAGGCTTAATGGTGACACGAGCGTCAGTAATATATTCATCAGGCTCCCCCCTGTCGTTCCCTCGGAATGAGGAAACTTTTCAAACCCTATGCGGCCTGAATCTTCCCATATTTTCCACCATAAAACGTCAACGGATTGCCGTCTCGAAGTTCAACATTTTCAACTTGGCCGACAACGATGACATGATCCCCTCCAGGATGCGTGGCAACATGACGGCATTCAAAGCGCGCGAGGCAACTTTCAATCAACGGCACGCCGTGGCTGTTTGTCCGATGCTCTAGTGCATCAAATGCGTGACCATTTTTGGCGAACCCTTCGCAAATGTGTTTGTCCTCGTCGCTCAGTATATGAATTGCAAAGTACTCGGCATTTGCGAAGTATTTATAACGACGCGATCCAATCGCAGGGGACCACAGAACCAATGCTGGGTCCAACGACAGCGACGAAAAACTGTTCGCTGTCATCCCGATAGGGCCGTCTTCTGAGGCAACGGTAACAACCGTAACCCCCGTCGAAAAACGTCCAAACGCATCGCGCAATTGACGGGCGTTGTCGGAGTCCGGTGTGAATTGGCGAGACGCAAACGCCATTACGCGACCTCACCGCCGATAGCTGCAGAATACAGACGGAACCACGTTTGCCTATCCATCTTGACTTTGAGGGCATTCGACAACGCTGCGATCCGTTTGAGGTTATTTGTGCCCATGACAGGCAAGATTTTTGCCGGATGCGCTAGAAGCCATGCCACGGCAACCGCGGCGGAGTCGACATTATTTTCTTCTGCGATTTCAATTAGTTGTTCTCCGATTTCCGTTTCGGAAACCATCAAGCCACCGCCGCCCAAGGGCGACCATGCCATGACGCGCTGGTTGTTTTTCTGATGAAAGGCCATGTCGCCGTTCGTGAGGGACTCTGTCGTCGCCAAGGACACTTCAATCTGGTTGGTGACCAGTTTCGTATCCATGCCGGATTGCAATAATTCCCAGTCCCATGGCTTGAAATTTGACACGCCGACGTCGCCAACCTTGCCTGAGCGCACCAATGCGTCGAGCGCATTGCCCGTCTCAAAGTGGTCCATGAAAGGGTCGGGGCGGTGGATGAGCAAAAGATCGATGTGATCGGTCGCCATGTCACGCAATGAATTTTCGACCGAGGCATTAATATGCGCCGCCGAAGTGTCGTAGTGTTTGACCGTCGCATCCGCGTATCGGCCCATCGGGGCGACGATATCGCATTTGGTGACGATTTGCATTTGGGACCGCAGAGAGGGCGCTGCACGCAGGGCATTTCCCAGAACCGCTTCCGCTGTATAGCCGCCATAAATATCGGCCTGATCAAAGGTGGTGATGCCCTGTTCAAGGCAAGCGTTGATCTTGGCTTCGACGTGTTTGGCCGAGGTGTCTTTGTCGTCCGCAATCCGCCACATGCCATAGACAATGCGGCTTAGATTTAAGGTGTCTGATAAAGCGACGCGTTCCATTAACGGCGAACTCCTGCTGCGAGAGGGGTGTTGGGGGCCTTGCTCGGGACACGGCCATAGGCCTGTGGCAACGAGCAAGTTTTGAGGTGGGGCATCACTAACTTGCCAAAATACTCGGCCTCTTCGATGTGCGGATATCCCGAAAAAATAAAGGCGCGAATGCCCATTTTCTGATAGTCTTCGATCTTGCTAAGAACCTGATCCGCAGAGCCAACAAGCGCCGCGCCACAGCCTGAGCGCGCACGACCGACACCTGTCCAAAGATTGGGTTCGATATAGCCAAATTCATCCGCAAGTTCGCGGTTTTTGGCCTGATGGGAAACGCCGAGGGAGGTTGAATCTAACGCGCGTTCACGGATCATGCGACCATATTCATCGTCGAGTTTTGAGGTTATATATTCCGCGTATTCCTGCGCCTCTTTTTCGGTGTCGCGCACGATCATATGCACCCGCAGGCCATAATCCAATGTGCGGTCATATTTTTCGGCAACGGCGTTCACGGCGCGCATCCGACCCGCTAGATCTTCCTGCTTTTCGGGCCACATTAGATAAACGTCGCAATGCTGGCCGCACAGTTCGAGTGCCGCCGGAGAATAGCCGCCAAAATACAAAAGCGGTCCGCCGGTTTGGTAAGGTTTGACGGGGTCCGTTGTGAGGCCTTTGAAGTTATAAACCTCGCCTTCGTAGTTGATTTCGTCCTGTGTCCACGCTTGCTTCAGGATTTCTACGACTTCGCGGGAGCGTTGATAGCGAAAGCCACTTTCGGCCTTTTCGCCGGGGAAGTCGGAGCTGATGATATTGACGGTCAAGCGACCCTCGAGCATGTGGTCGAGCGTTGCGATCGTGCGCGCCAACATGATCGGCTGCACTTCGCCACAGCGCACGGCCGCGAGGAGATTGATGTCTGTTGTGATAGGCGCACAGCCCGCGACAAACGAGAGCGTGTCTTGGCCAACCTGATAGGATGACGGACACAGAATATTGCGAAAACCTTGCTTTTCGGCGATTTTGACGATGTTGCTGCAATGGGCCCAGCTAGAGCGCAAATCGCCGTTCGGAACCCCTAAAAATTGGTAGTCATCCGAGCAAAGTGCGGAAAACCAAGACACTTCTGCTGCTTCCAAGTTGGGCGATGTTATTGGAACAACACTCATATCAAGTCTCCCGAAGTTCGCTTCATTTTTTGCTTGCATAGCACTGTCTTTGATATAGATCAATAGTGTATCAATTATTGTTGCGGCACACTGTCGCATACGGAGGAAGCTCATGGTCTCGTCGAATGAGAGCCAGAATGCACTGCCAATGTATGTTCAAATAAGCGAATTGCTTATTCGGGATATCAGTGCGGGACGGTTGATGGATGGAGAGCGTTTGCCGCCCGAGCGGGCCATGGCGGACTCGCTAAATACCTCGGTCGGGACGCTGCGAAAGGCCTTGGCGATTCTCATCAAAAAGAACCTTCTGGAAAGCGTTCAGGGGTCGGGGAATTATGTGCGTCACGGCGGCGAAGTGAATAGCGTCTATTCCATGTTTCGACTTGAGCTGCTTGACGGGGGCGGGTTGCCCCGTGCCAATATTCTTGACATTCAGGCGCTGACGAAACCTTCAGATTTACCAAAGTTTGGTACGTCCGAAGCTGCAACCCGCATTCGCCGTTTGCGGTTTCTAAACAATACAGTCATCGCGATTGAAGAGATTTGGCTTGATCAAAACGCAGGCAAAGTCCCTGCTGGGGCACTTTCTGACTCCCTTTATCATTTTTACCAAAAGCAACTTGGATTTTGGATTTCGCGTGCCGAAGATCGTGTGGGAATTCAAACCGTCCCTGCGTGGGCACCTCATGAATTCGGCAAGCCTGTTGGCGAAATTTCGGGATACATTGAGCGCTTGAGTTGGGCGCAGGAGCCAGAGGCCGTTGAGTTTTCGCGCACTTGGTTTGACACAGATCGTGCGCTTTACGTGCAGCGCATTAAGTAAGGAACGAACATGACGAAGACAATCAATTACGGAATCATTGGCTGTGGCATGATGGGGCAAGAGCACCTGCGCAATATCGCGCTTTTACCCGGCACACGTGTAGCGGCGATTTTTGAACCGGACGCGGCGATGGCGAAGATTGCGGCCGGATTCGCTCCCGAAGCCACCTTTTGCGCGAGTGTCGACGACTTACTTGCGATTGAGGCGCTAGATTGCTTGGTGATCGTGAGTCCAAATTTTCGGCACCTTGAGCAACTTGAGGTGATTGCGAAAACCCGCTCGCTCCCCATTTTAGTTGAAAAACCCCTGTTCACCGACCCTGAATCGCTTTCGCGTGTCCTTGCTTTTCAAGCGTCCTATCCCGCGCCCGTTTGGGTGGCGATGGAATATCGCTACATGCCGCCAATCGCGGCGCTGCGCCAAGAGGTCGAGCAAGCGACTGGCGGGATAAAAATGCTTTCAATCCGCGAGCACCGCTTTCCGTTTTTGGAAAAGGTCAACGACTGGAACCGATTTAATGCAAAATCAGGCGGGACATTCGTTGAAAAGTGCTGTCATTTCTTCGATTTAATGCGCTTGCTGGCGAAGTCGGAGCCAGTGCGCATTATGGCGAGTGCAGGTCAAAACGTGAACCATCTTGACGAGACCTATGACGGAGAAACGTCCGATATTTTGGATAACGGCTATGTCGTCGTGGATTTCGAAAACGGAATGCGGGCGATGTTGGAGCTATGTATGTTTGCCGAAGGATCGCGCTATCAGGAGGAAATAAGCGTGGTTGGGTCGAAGGGAAAAATTGAGGCGCTGGTTCCGGGGCCTGGTCGTTTTTGGCCCGAGCATTTGGGCGAGGCTCCGATCCCTCAACTGATTGTTAGCCCGCGCGCCCCCAAGGGCCCAACGATGCAAGAAATTCCTGTTGATCCGCGCCTGCTTGAGGCTGGCGATCACAATGGCGCCACCTATTATCAGCACGAAGGGTTTCTGGCTTTGGTGCGTGGCGAGCGTGATATGCCGGACGTTGGGTTAGAGGACGGCTGGAAGGCTGTCGCCATGGGCATGGCCGCCCAGTTGAGCGCGACCTCGGGGCAAACCGTGCTTTGGTCTGAGTTTATTGCTCAGAAATAATCGAGCTGTCCCCACGCAAATGCCACTCTATTCTGTTGGAATTTTCCCATGACCAAATCGTCCGCTGCATCCGCCACATCAATTGAGAAATCCCCCCTTGGGATTTTGGCACCCGGAGTGTTGCTGGCGGCGATGGTCGCCATGGCGGCGCAGTTTTTGTCTGATCACTACGGCGCGCCTGTGATGCTTATGGCAATTCTACTGGGCATGCCGCTTCAATTCCTCTCAGAAGACGAGCGCACCGCCCCCGGAATCCTGTTCGCCTCGCGGGTTGTTTTACGCATTGGTGTGGCTTTATTGGGAATACGCGTCAGCGGCGAGATGCTGCAATTGATCGGCCCGCTCAATTTGGCGTTGATCGTTGGTAGCGTTATGGCGACGATATTGTTGTCGGTCGCGTTGGCACCTTTGGTTGGCAAGGATCGCTTGTTTGGCTTCCTGACGGGGGGATCTGTGGCGATTTGTGGGGCGTCTGCGGCGATGGCGATTAGTTCGCTTTTGCCGGATCGTCCCGAAAGCGAACGCGACCTTTCGTTCGCAGTGATCTCGGTCACGCTTCTGTCCACTCTCGCGATGATTTTCTATCCGATCTTGGCGGAAGTCCTTGGCTTGGACGCAAAGTCCTCAGGGTTGTTTTTGGGCGGAACGATCCACGATGTGGCGCAGGTCGTTGGGGCGGGGTATTCGATCTCTGACGAGGTCGGGGACATTTCAACCGTCGTCAAATTGTTCCGCGTCGCACTCTTAGCACCCGTTGTATTCTTTGGGGCACTCGTTTTGCGGCATTCCGTTCCCGCAGGGGCAAAACGACCACCGCTGTTGCCGTTATTTGTCTTGGGGTTCTTGGCCCTCGCGGTTGCGAATTCCTTTCATCTCATTCCCGACGTTGTGAAAACCCCCGCTGACACGGTCTCGCGCGCCATGCTCGTAACGGCCGTCGCGGGGGTTGGAATGAAAACCTCTGTGGTGCAACTCAAAAGCGTTGGCGCAAAGGCGATGTTAATCATCGTCGCTCAAACCACGTTCCTTGCGGCGTTTGTGTTGGGGGGGATCGCCCTTTTGGGGTAAAGCTACGGTGCCAAAGACATGTCTCGATAATGATGTGCGAGGCGTGTCAGGCTGTCCTCGGTCATGTCCTCCGTTTGCCACGCCTTCACCGCTATCCCCAGAATACGTGGCAGGATCATCGGCCAAAGTTGACTATCCTCAGTGGTAAACTCCGACCAGAACGCGCCTTGCACTCCGATAATCTTGTAGGCGAGGTCTGGATCGGGCACGGGGTCCCATGCGATGGTGTCACCCAAGGAAACGAAGGCGGCCCAGCTTGCGCCCCAATCGTCGGTGTCGTCGGTGTGGGCCATGTCGAGATAGGCATGTTGTGCGGGGCACATGACAACATCATAGCCGCGCCGCGCAGCTGCAAGTCCGGGGCCTTGGCCGGTCCATGTAAACAGGATCGCGTTGTTGCCGATGCCACCATTTGAGCCCTGTGCGGCCTCTTCCCATGCTGCGGGGCGTAGTCCTGCGTCGGCGACAGTCTGTGCAAGTTTGGCCATGGTCCAGCCCTGCAAATCTTGGGTGGTTTCCAGATTATGCTCTTTCATCAAAGCGCGCGCCTTGGGAGAGCCCATCCATGTGTCCTCTGGCAGTTCATCACATCCAAGATGCAGATGCCCGAACGGGAACAGCGCGCCGACTTCGGCGACAATCGCGTTGAGCACCTCCCAAGTTTTCGGCATCGCGGGGTTCATCGCGTTGCCGTGATAGCCTTGCACGCTAACTTCCGCACCATTGTCGGCGGGGTCTCGGACATCGGGGAAAACGTAGGTTGTCGCAAGGGCATGGGCGGGGGCTTCGATTTCGGGGAGAACCTCAATATTGAGGGCTTTGGCATGTTCAATGATCGCCATGGCCTCCTGTTTCGAATAGCTCCCTCCTGCTTCAATCGCGCCTGAAAAGAGCGCGGGCATCAAATGCCCCTCGCCACGTTTTTCCGTGCGTTGCCAAAGTTCGGGGAAGCAATCAATTTGAAGGCGGAAGGCTTCGTCATCGGCAAAGTGCCAATGAAAGCGATTGAGTTTCAGTATAGCCATGACATCCAGTAAATCGTGGATTGTTTGTGGCTGATAGAAATGTCGTGCCGTATCAAGATGTTGTCCGCGCCAGTTAAAGCGGGGACTGTCGGTGATCACCCCGCAGGGGACTTTGCCCGCGTGGGTGTTTCTAAGGGTCAAAAGAGTGATACCCGCGTAAAAACGTCCGCCGTAGGAACTGGCGGAGACTGAAATCCCGTCAGGTTGAATATTGAGGGTATAGGCGTCTTTTGGGGAGGCATCTTGCTTGAAGACGACTGGCACCCCATCGCCGCATAAAAAGGGTTCAAGCCCTCGCCGTTGGGCCAGTTGTGCCACGGCATCAAAGGCGTCGTTCGAGGCGCTGATGTGGGTAAGGTCTACGCTTTCATCTGTTGCAACAAAGGACGTGGGTTGCGGGACAAGGCGCAGGCCCGCAAAGGCGGGTGGCGCCGCTTGAGGTTTTGCGCGGAAGCCTGCGGGGGTAGGGGGCAGAGGGATCAATTCGTTACCAGTACGTAAGTAGGGCCCAAGGGGCATCCATGCGCGATTGGCCGGTTTGAAGCCGCCAGAATATTCAAGTATCACGGTGTGGGCGACATTTTCTGCAAGGTCGGGCAGGGCGATTTCAGTATAACTGCCCGTGCCACGGACACGATCTCCGCCTGAAGTTGCTGTGATCGGACCCATCCCCGAAAAACAGAAAATGGGAGCTTTCAGGGCGCGATCTGGTTTGAGTGTGCAGCGCATGAATTGCCCATCGAGGCGGCAAGTATACTCCATTTATTCGACCCCAAGTTCTGAAATAAAATCGTAGATGTCGGATCGGTAAAAACCCGTTGTGTATTCAATGGGGCGTCGCGTTGCGAGATAGCCTGTGCGGTCGATCTTCAACACGGCCGTTCCATCGGGTAGTTTTAGGTGGCTGGCCTCTTGGCCCGAAATATTGACGGCGGTGACCCGCTGAATGGCGCGGGTCGGGGCCTGTCGGGTTTGGCGCAGAATGGCATAGAGCGATACTTTCACACGCTCGGGAAAGGGCAAGATGTCTTGCGGTAGTGAGGAGGTTTCAAGCGCCATCGGCACGTTGCCCGCAAACCGCAAACGTTGAACCCGCGCAACTTGATCCGTGGCGGAGAGGCCAAGGGCGATCATCTCTTGAGGGCTGGGCGCGAACAACCCTGCTGACAACACCTCGCTGGTGGGGACCACCCCGCGCGCCGACATGTTTTCGGTAAAGGACACGAGGGTCGAGAGCGATTGTTTGAGTTTTTGGGTGGTGTTTCGCACAAAAGACCCCGCCCCGTGGCGCGGTTCAATCAACCCGTCCGCCACAAGTTTGGCAACAGCCTTGCGAACGGTGACGCGACTAATTCCAGCCAGTTCCGCCATGTCGCGCTCTGCAGGGAGGCGCGACCCCGGCAGGAGTTTCCCCGATGAGATAGCATTCGCAATATGACGATGTAGTTGTTGATAGCGCGGCCCATTCCCAGAATTGAACCAGTGCTCCAAAGCATAGATTTCAGAATTTTCGGTCATCGGGAATCACTCCAGTGGTATTATAAAAAAGAAACCTATTTCGATTTAAAATTGCATGCTTTGGAGTTCAATTTACCATAATATACTTGTAAAACAACAGGTTTTTGATGTCGCGCCTTTTGGTATTAAAACTGTAGAAATATTGACACCTTTTGGTATTGTTAGAGAACGCCTCTGATTCGTTGAGGTGTATCTGGGGGGATGAAATTGACAGTTGCCACGAATGTTCCAAATGAAGTGTACGCGCCTGAAGTGAAGCGGCGCAGCGTTATCTCGGAAAGCCTTTTTGCATGGCTTCTTGTGGGGCCTGCGATGATTTTCATTGGGGTGATCGTTGCGTGGCCTCTGGTCGAGACCGTCCGTCTATCCTTTATGGAGGCGGGCTTGGGCGGCGAGAAATACATCGGGACGGCCAACTACGAAGAATTACTCGCCAGCAGGAAGTTTCACCAAACGATTGTGCGGACGTTTTATTGGATGTTCCTCTCGGTGGCGCTCAAATTGGTGCTGGGAATGATTGGGGCGGTGCTGTTGAATGCCGCCGTGCCGGGGCGCGCGTTGTTTCGGGTTTTGGTCATGCCGCCTTGGGTTATTCCAATCGCGATTGGCTGTATTGGCTGGTTGTGGCTGTACAACGGGTATTTCGGCGTTCTGTCTGGGCTGGCTCAAAGGGTTGGGTTGACGGACGGGCCGTTTGAATTCTTGGCCTATAAATCCTCGGCGTTTTATTCGGCGATTGTGACGGATGTTTGGGTGGGCGTTCCTATGGTTACGCTGTTTTTCCTAGCGGCCATGCAGGGTGTGAATCGTGATCTCTATGAGGCCGCATGGGTGGATGGGGCAGGGCGTTGGTATCGCTTCCGTCGCATCACGATCCCGCAAATTATGCCTGTGATTGTGTCGATGTCGCTCTTGTCCGCGATCTTCACGTTCAACAGTTTTGAGATCATCTGGATCTTGACCGAGGGTGGCCCTCGTAGCGCGACGACGACCCTGATTGTGGACACCTATAAAACCGCCATTGGCAATTATAAATTCGGCGAAGGTTCGGCGCGGGCGGTGATTATTGTGTTGCTGCTGGGGACATTCTCGCTGGGATACTTGTTCTTCCTGAACAAGGTGAACAAGAAATATGGGGTGAAGTAAGATGATGGACCGTTACACAAAGCTACAAATGGTTGGCATCTATTTCAGTATCACGCTTTTCCTGATCTTCATGCTGCTGCCGTTCTTTGAGATGTTTATGACGTCGCTGCGCCCCTTGGAGCATCTTTTCCGCAGCCCTTACCAATTCTGGTCCGATGACTTCAGCTTTGATGCCTATAAGCAAATGTGGATCACGGTGCCTCTGCTCGGACGTTATATCTTTAACTCGATCTTCATTGCATCGTCGGTGACGGCAATCACGATGTTCTTCGTCATTCCAGCGTCTTATGCTTATGCGCGGCTCAAGTTTCCGTTCAAAAACCTCTCGCTATCCATCTTTTTGGGAGTAAACATGTTTACGGGAGCGGTCCTCTTGATCCCACTCTATCGGGTGCTGCGCAGCCTTGGCTTGCTCAACACCTATTGGGCGATGATTGTTCCGGGTGTGGCGTTCTTGATCCCGACGGGTATCTGGCTGTTGCGCTCCTACTTGGAGAAAATTCCGCGCGAATTGGAGGAGGCAGCGTTTGTCGATGGCGCGTCCCGCATGTATACTCTGCGCCGTGTGGTCTTGCCGCTGGCGACCCCAGGATTGATCGTTGTGGGCGTGGCCGTGTTTATCGGCGCCTATGCCCAGCAATTCCTCTTCGCAATCACATTCAACCAGACCCGCGAACTGCAACCCTTGCCTGCGGGCCTCTACGAATTCATCGGTTATCAATCGGTGACTTGGAACGAAATGATGGCCGCTGCCTTGGTGGGTGTGTTGCCTGTCATGGTCATCTTCTTGTTCCTGCAAAAATACCTCGTCGCTGGTCTCACAGCAGGCGCGGTCAAAGAATAATAAAAAGTTCAACCTAGGGAGACTACAAAAATGAAATCAATGAAAATTACACTCGGGGCTTTGCTACTGTCTGGCACAGCTATGGCGGCACAGGCCGATGAGGAACTGCACTTCATCATGTGTGGCGGCGAAGTGCGCGAGGCCGATCAGGCCGTTGTCGACAAGTTTGTGGCTGACCACGATGGCGTGACGGTAAACCTTGAAGCGGTGCCATGGGGGACATGCCAAGACAAATCCCTGACGTTGGCCGCTGCGGGCGATCCGCCTTCTGTGGCTTATATGGGCTCACGAACATTGCGCCAATTGGCCAATAACGACCTGATCGTTCCTGCGAACATCGATCCTGCCACGCCTTACCAACCTGGTGTTTTGAACACTGTGACGATTGAAGGAACCGCTTGGGGCTACCCACACGCGTTCTCGACAAAAGCGCTTTATATGAATTGTGACCTGATCGAAGCGTCCGGCCAAACCTGCGCCGCACCTGCGACTTGGGACGACCTTTATGCTTTGGCCGAAGGGGTTGTGAACAACACTGACGCCGCGGGCATTGGCCTTGCAGGTAAAGACTTCGACAACACAATGCACCAGTTCCTGAATTACCTCTATTCCAATGGCGGTGCGGTGGTTGATCCCGTAACGGGCGCAAACATGCTCGACAGCGAGCAAACACGCGAAACCCTTGCGTTCTATGGTAAACTTGTGAACGTTTCGCAAGACGGCCCAACGGCTTGGGAACGCGATCAGCTCAAAGATCTGTTCAACGACAACAAGATCGCGATGTATATCTCGGGTCCTTGGGGTTACGGACAGCACAACGAGAGCATCAACCAAATGGTTGCTCCTATTCCCGCAGGTCCATCGGGCGTAAGCGGCACAATCCTGATCACAGACTCGATCGTTGTGTTCAAAGGCTCTGGCCACGAAGAATTGGCGCAAGAATTGGCCCAAGCCATTACCTCTGGTGACAGCCAGTACGACCTCGACAGCACGTGGGGCCTGACACCGATCCTTGACTATGCAGCTTTGGGGAAAACCGATTTGTACTACGCCGATGGCATGTGGCCCACGTTCACTGCCTCGATTGCCACAGGTGGACCAGAGCCGCTGGTTGAAGATTTCAAATCGTTGCAATCCGTATTCACAAATATGGTTCAGGGCATCATCCTTGAGGATGATACCGTTGAAAACCTTGTGACCATCGCGGGTGTTGAACTCGACGACGCTCTTTAAGAGTTGTCTCTTGTTGGGCGGCCCACGTGGCCGCCCACATTACTTTTCCCTTCTTACCTTTACGATAGGACGCATGCGCCATGGCTACGCTTGACCTGAATGCAATCAGTAAATCTTTTGGCACAGCGAAAGTGCTGCACAACATCAGTCTCGCGATCAAAGACAAGGAGTTCGTTGTTTTTGTGGGCCCGTCTGGCTGTGGTAAATCCACCTTGCTGCGGATCATTGCAGGCCTCGAAGAGGCGACCAGTGGCGAAATTATCATCGAAGGCAAGGACGTTAGCAAAGCGCATCCGGTGGATCGGGGCATTTCGATGGTGTTTCAGTCCTATGCGCTTTACCCGCACCTCACGGTATTTGAAAACATCGCCTTCCCGCTGCGGGTTCAAAAAATATCCGGCTCCGAACTCAACGACCGCGTAGGCCGTGCTGCCGAAACTCTGCAACTCACGGATAAGCTTCAACTCAAACCCGGGCAGCTTTCGGGTGGCCAGCGCCAGCGTGTCGCCATCGGGCGCTCGATTGTACGTAACCCCAAAGTGTTCCTGTTTGATGAGCCGCTCTCAAACCTAGATGCCGCTTTGCGTGGCGACATGCGGGTGGAACTGAGCCAGTTACACCGTCAACTCGATGCAACCATGGTTTATGTGACCCACGATCAGGTCGAAGCGATGACGATGGCCGACCGCATTGTTGTATTAAACGCGGGGCGTGTTGAGCAATTTGGCTCGCCTATGGAATTGTATCACCACCCCGCCACGAAATTTGTCGCGAGCTTCATCGGTCAGCCGAATATGAATTTCATTCCTGCCGAGGTTCTTTCCGTAAAGGACGGGCTGTCGGTCCTTTTGGAAGGCGGTCACAAAATGACTCTCCCCGTGAACACCAGCACCGTACACGTCGGCGACCGCGTTGAGGTGGGTATTCGCCCCGAGAATGTCGCTCTCGGCGAGAGCGGTTTAGACGTAAACGTGCGCGTCCTTGAACGCTTGGGCGGGGTGTCGATCACTCATGGCACTGTGGGCTACGGAACTCGGTTTAGTGCGTCGCTACCGGGAGATGTGCCCATCATTGAAGGCAAAAATATCATCCTGTCGATCAACCCACAGGATTGCCATGTGTTTGACGCTCAAGGCGATGTCTTGCGCCGCCAATCCGCACCGGAACTCGTATCATGAGAGTTGTAACTGCAGGTATTGGGCTTCGCGCTGGGCATGTTCTTTCGATCTTGAAAGAGTCCATGCCGGAAATTGAATTCGTCGGGTATTTCGATCCACAACCGACCTATCTTCATATGATCGGCGAGGATGTGCCGCGGTTTGATGACGTGGCCGATATGCTGGCCCAAACCAAGCCGGATTTGTTTTTTGTCGGGTCGCCCAACAGCTTCCACCTGGAGCATATCAAGCTCGGCCTTGCGGCGGGTGTGCGGATTTTCACCGAGAAACCCGTCGTGACCACCAAAGATGACACGATGGAATTGGCCCAGCTTCTGGCGCAATACGGTATCGATCAAGTGATGGTTGGCCTTGTGCTGCGCTACTCGCAACATATGGTGGATTTGCGCGCCATTCTGGACCGCTTGGGGCCGATCACCTCGCTTGAGGCGAACGAGCATATCGCGCCCTATCACGGTGCGTTCTTTATGCGCGATTGGCGGCGGATGATAAAATGGTCGGGCGGGTTTATGCTCGAAAAATGCTGCCACGACATTGATATTTATAACATGGTCACGGGCTCTCGTCCGACGCGGGTGGCAAGTTTTGGTGGCCGCAAATCCTTTGTTCCCGAATTTGCACCCACGTCAAACACCGAGAACGAGATCATGCATCGCAAAACCAGTGCATGGGAGAGCGTTCCTGATGCCTTCCATTCGGATGGCGATATCATCGACTATCAAACCGCGATTTTGCAATATGAAACGGGCGCGAGTTTGGCCTTTCATACCAATCTGAACACGCCCGACGAGCATCGGCGTTTCTGTGTGATGGGGGCGCTGGGCATGGCCGAAGGCGACTTCGTACGCGGCTATCTCAAGGCCACCGCGCGCGACGGGGAAACAATTGCCGATCATGACTATACCAAGGGCGACCCTGCGAAAATGTCGGCGCATTACGGCGCGGATCATATGATGGTCAGCGATATCGCAGCGTTTTTGCGCGGTGAAACCAAAAGCTTACCTGTGGGCGTTGTTGATGCGCTTGAAGCGGGGCTTGTGGCAATGGCTTTGGATCAGGCCCGCGTTGCGGGTGGAATAGTAGATTTGTCCGAAACTTGGGCGGAATTTGACAGTTGGAAATTAAGGGCATGAGCATGGAACACGTAATCGCAGGCCAACATATGGCCAAAGAAACCGCTCAGGCGCGGGATGTTTTCTGCCGCGCCGCGTCACAAGCCGTTGATGTTGCGTCCTTGGTCGACACCAATGCGATTTACACGATTGCGCGTGGTTCCTCTGACGCGGCGGCCAATATCCTGTCGTATGAGATGATGCGCGAGTTGAGCATTCCTGTGACCTCCCTTCCGCCGTCGGTCTTTTCCGTCGGGCAGGGCGTTCAAATGGACGGCGCTTCGGTTCTTGTGATTTCGCAATCGGGTGCGAGTGATGATTTGGTGCGTTCGGCCAAAGGGGCTGCCGCGCACGGCGCCTCGGTGGTTGCCATCACAAATCAGCCCAACTCAGCAGTAGAAGTCGCCGCGCATACGACGGTAGCGATTGGCGCGGGACCAGAGCTTGCGGTCCCAGCGACGAAAACCGTTGTCGGGTCCATTGGCGCTGGGATGGCACTGCTCTCGTCACTTAGCCCTACTTACCGCGAACGTGCGCAAGCTTCTGTGGAAACCCTTAAGACCGCGACGACCATTCATCCTCGCTCCGAAGCGCTCAAGTCTGCTTTGCTGCGGGCGCGAAATATCTATGTGATTGGCCGTGATACGGGTTATGGCACTGCGATCGAGACTTCGCTGAAACTTAAGGAATGTTGTGCTTTGCATGCGGAGGCTTACTCGTCGTCTGAAGTGCTGCACGGCCCGCTTGAACTCGCGACAAACCCGCTTATGGTCCTGATCTTGGACACGGGTTTGCCCAGCACAAAAGACAGTTTGGACCAAGCCGAGGCGCGGTTTCGCGGCGTTGGTTGTGATGTGCATCGCATCTGTCCCGCCGATGTTGGGGTTGAGGGATTGACCCCTGCGGCGAGTGCCGCGCTCCTCCTGACGCTCATGTATTCGGTGATTTTAGAAACCGCATTGGCGCTGGGTTTGAACCCTGATGCACCGACCACTCTTTCAAAGGTAACACAAACCACATGACTGATTTGAACGCCCTTGGCCGCTGGGCCACATGGACCGAAATCCATCAGCAACCCGATATTTGGCGCGATTGGGGCCAAGCATTGGACATGGCGGGTCTGCGCGCTTGGATCGCGTCACTGGATGTTGAGGAAGTTTGGTTTTGTGGTGCGGGGACAAGCTCTTATATCGGGGATATCGTCGCGGCGGGCTTGGAGGGGAAGCGGTTTCGGTCCGTTCCGACCACAGATATTGTCAGCCGTCCGCAGGCGTTTTTGTCGGGCGTTCGCCCACTTGTTGTCAGTTTTGGACGCTCTGGCAATAGCACCGAAAGCATCGGAACATTGGACGCGTTAGATGCCCTAGCACCGACTGCGCCACGTTTACATATCACCTGTAATCGCGATGGCGCATTGGCCACGCGGCCCAGTTCGGGGCCACTCAAGGTTATTGTATTGCCAGATGCGACCCATGACGCGGGTTTCGCCATGACCAGCAGTTTTTCCACAATGCTTTTAACCACATTGGCGCTGTTTGATGCGCCCTGTGATGTGGCAGAACGGTTCGCGGCCTTGTCGTATCAGTTGCGCGGGCTCTTACCTTTGATGGGCGCGGAGACGCCTCTCCCTGAGCGCGCGGTTTATGTAGGATCGGGGGCGTTGGCCTTCGCCGCCCGTGAAGCTGCGCTCAAAGTTATGGAACTGTCTGCGGGACAAATCCCTGCGCTCTGGGATAGTTCGCTTGGGTTTCGCCACGGTCCAAAATCCTTCGTGACCGATACTACGGCGATCACGGTTTTCGTCAGCCCAGAATCCCCTGCAAATGCCTATGATATGGACCTTGTTGCAGAGCTGCGCAGTCAGTTCCCCAGAGCACGCGTGCAGGCCGTTGGAGTTGGCGGCGACCTTGATATTGCTATGCCGTTTGGGGCAGTTTGGGCTGCTCCGTTGTGTGTGGCATCCGCGCAAATCGCTGGGGTGCAATGGGCCGAAGCTTTGGGCCTGAATGTTGATGACCCTTTCACTGGTCGCGGCACGCTTAGTCGTGTAGTTGCGGGCGTAAAGCTATATCCGGTGGTGAAATGAGAGCAGCAGGCATAGATTTGGGGGGCACCAAGATCGAACTCCAAGTTTTTGGCGACGATTGGGAGGTTGTCGCGCGCAAACGTGTGCCGACCCCGCAAACCTATGACGCGCTTATTGCGGCTTTAGCGGGGCTTGTGACGTGGACTGATACCCAAGCTGGCTATCAGGTTCCGCTGGGAATTGGCGCGGCGGGCTTGATCAATCCTGCGACGGAATTGGCGCTTACGGCCAACCTTTGTGCAACGGGGCGTCCCCTTCATCGGGATGTTGAACGCGCGGCGGGGCGTGAGGTTGTTTTCATCAACGACTGTCGTGCTTTGGCTCTTTCGGAATCGATTTTTGGCGCGGGAAAAGGGCATCGGACGGTCATGTCCCTGATCTTGGGAACGGGAGTTGGCGGCGGCGTTGCCATTGGAGGCGACATCCATGCGGGTCCCACGATGACCGGTGGCGAATTTGGCCATATGTCAGCGCCTGCGCACCTTGTGGAGCAATACGGTTTGCCCATCGTGCAATGTGGCTGTGGACGTCGTGGTTGTAGCGAGACTTATATTGCGGGTCCGGGAATGAGCCGAATTGCCGAAACGATCATGGGGGCACGCGTAAGCCCGCCAGACATTATCGCACAACGTGCAACGGATCTGTTGGCGCAACGCGTTTGGGAGATTTGGTGTGCCTTTACAGCAGATCTTCTGTGCAACCTTACTTTGGCTGTTGATCCAGATGTGATCGTCATTGGTGGTGGCCTGTCCAAAATTGACGGTGCGATTGAAGCGCTCACGGCGGCGACCCAAAACGCTCAATTTGGCGACTTTGCCATACCTGCGATTGTTTTGGCGCAGGGCGGTGATGCGAGTGGCGCACGCGGTGCGGCCTATGCTGGCTTTCAGCATCAACAGGCGCAGGCGTTTGATCTTGGTACTTCTGAACACGCGAAGGGGGAATGATGGCGTTTTGGTTGCAACCAGAAAAGCTTTTTACAGGGCATGAGATTTTGACACATGCAAGCCTACGTGTTGAAGCAGGGGTCATTGTTGAAGTTACATCGGACCCTTTGCCCAAAGCTGAATACGCGCGGCCAATTAAGGGGCTTGTAACGCCAGGATTTGTGGATTTGCAAGTCAACGGTGGCGGAGATGTCCTTTTAAATCAGACGCCGACACGTGAAGGAATGCAGACGATTGCCGAGGCGCATCGCCGTTTTGGCACGGTTGCGATCATGCCCACGGTCATCACCGATGGGCCGGACGTGATGGATGCTGTGGCCAAGGCTGCGGTGACAGCACAGGGCGATCGAAGCATTATGGGGCTGCATATTGAGGGGCCCCATATTTCGCTGGAACGGCGCGGAACGCATCTGGGCGCGTTCGTTAGGCCCATGGATGAGCGCACCCTTTCGGTTGTGGCGCGGCTTCGCAAAGCGGGCATTCCTGTAATGATTACTCTCGCACCTGAAGCCACAAAACCTGAGTATATCTCGCAACTTGCGGCTCTGGGTGCGGTTGTTTCCCTTGGGCACACGGCGGCCACGGCAGAGCAAATGGCGGTGGCGATCAAGGCCGGCGCGCGCTGTGCGACGCATTTGTTTAATGCCATGTCGCCGATGCTCGGACGTGAGCCGGGGGCGGTCGGGTCGGTTATCAATTCCGACCTCTATTCTGGAATTATCTGCGATGGCTTCCATGTCGCTGACGAAATGATCGGGCTTGCCGTTCGCGCACGCCCCATACGCGACCGTATGTTTCTGGTTTCCGATGCTATGGCTACTGTTGGTGGCCAAGATCATTTCGAACTTTACGGAAAGAATATTTACCTGCGCGAAGGCATGTTGGTCAACTCGGAAGGCAGCCTTGCGGGTGCGCATGTGACTCAAGCCGAGGGCGTGAAACGTTTGGTTGAGCGCACAGGAACGCCCCTCCTTGAGGCGCTGAAAATGGCGACTTCGACACCTGCTGCCTGTATGGGGTTGCCGCATTTAGGGCAGCTTGATGGGCGCGTTTTAGAGGATGTTCTGGTCTTGCGCGATGATTTGACAGTGCGAGGAACCTTGGCGGAATTTACTGGCGAATTGGTTTAAACTGATGGAGGCCAACGCCCTTAAGCTCGAAGTTTGCATTGACACGCCTGAGGGGTTGCAAGCCTGTCAAAACGGCGTGGACACTATCGAGCTATGCAGTGCTTTGGCCGTTGGCGGGCTGACGCCATCTGCGGGGCAGATATCCTTGGCGCGCACCAGTTTCGTGCCTGTGCATGCCATGATCCGGCCTCGGGCTGGGAGTTTTATTTATTCACCCCATGAGATTGACGTCGCTCTAGGTGATATTGACGCCGTTAGATCGGCGGAATTGGCTGGGATTGTCATCGGAGCTTCAACGGCGGAGGCGATGCTTGATTTACCTGTCCTCAACAAGATGATCGCCGCTTCGGGCAGCCTTATCCGAACCCTCCACCGTGTGATTGATACGTTAGATGACCCCTTTGTTGCGTTGGATCAAGCAATTGACCTTGGCTTTTCGCGCATTTTGACCTCGGGCAGTTCTTTCAATGCGCAAGACGGTATGGCGTGTTTGCGCAAACTTCAGGAACGCGCGCGAGGGCGCATTGAAATCGTGGCTGGGAGTGGTGTGAGCGCGCGCAATATCCTAGAGATCGGACATGCAACCGGCGTGCGATCCTTTCATGCGTCTTGTAGCAGCCCTGTGGAGCAAGACAAGACCACGGTAGGCTTTGGTTTCGCACCTGAATTTATGAATAAAACCGATCCCCAGAAGATCAAGCAGTTGCGAAGCGTCCTCGACGCCGCGGCCTAGAACGGACCGGTCGCGTTCTCGTTGGGTGATTTTGCCCGACATTAATCATCCAATTTATCGGTTAAAATGAGCCTAATTGTCGGAACTTTGATCCCGAGAAGGTCCAGATAGGGCGATTTCCCCAGTTATTGTCAGTAAAATTAGGCAGAAATACTTCCAGTTTGGTTCACTTTTTTCAAAGCGGTCAGAAACAAGCCGTCTTGGCTAATATTCCGATAATTTGAATGAAATGCCACGAATTCGCTTTGGTGTTGTTAATACATTTTTAGATTTCCACAACGAATAATGCCTTCGCATGGGCCATCTGGCGCTGTGATTGTTGTCTCGGGCACAGAACACTCCAGTTCCGGCAAGCAACAATTCGGATCGAATTCCTGCAGGGGTATTGAAGATGGCAGTGAGAACTATGGATGCACCTGATGCCGATTTCTCGCGGTTACTTTATGATTTCGCCCCATTGAAAGCCATTCCTAAAACAGGCACGCCAAGTGAGCAAGTTGAGGCCGGTGAGAGCGTGAGCGGCAATACTTTCACGCTCGACAGCGACTCTGTGGCCGCAGGAAACCATGTATTTGAGGGCGGCGACGGTTTTGACGTTCTCAAACTTATGGGTAGTGAAGCGTCCACCACTATTTCCCATACACTTAGTGACAATACTCTCGTCTCTATTGATTACTTGGAAATCTCGGATCCGGGGATCGGAAGTACGCGAGAAGTCTTTTTAAGTGGGGATCAATTTGGGGTCGGAATATCACTTACTGCAGAAATAAACGTAGACGGATGGGGGGATTCTTATGAAAAAATCTACATCCAAATGGGGAGTCAGGCGAGCTTAGACCTCTCAAATCTGTGGTTTTCTGGAACAGTTTCGACGTTGAGTTTATTTGTTACGGGAGCTTCCGTTGCGGATTTCATTGTTGGGACAAGGCTGAACGATACGATCAATGGGAACGGCGGTGATGACGCAATCTGGGGTGGCGTTGGATACGACACACTCAATGGCGGAAGCGGCCAAGACATCATCGAAGGCGGCAGAAACGGAGATACACTCGACGGTGGTGAGGGCGTTGATATCTTAAGTTATGCGGGTTCAAATTCTTCTGTTGTCGTAGATTTGGAAAGCGAAACAAGCTCCGGAGGCGACAGCGAGGGCGATGTTTATGTTGGGTTCGAGAGTGTTTTAGGAACGGGTTACGATGATGAACTTAGCGGCGACAGTGGAAGCAATGTTTTATGGGGTGGGAATGGTGCTGATACCCTTACTGGGCGTCGCGGTGTTGATGCGTTAATGGGTCAAGGGGGCCGTGATCTCCTCAATCACGCGGGTTTTATTCTTGGCGAGGGAGACGATGATGTTGGCGAAGTTTTTGATGGCGGTGACGACGACGACTGGCTTCTATTAGGGGGGCTAGGTTCACTGGAACACGCGCTCGACAATGACACATTGGTTTCGATCGAGAGTGTTGTTTTTGGCGCGGGCAATACCACGGGGACACGGACACTTCGTTTGAATGCGGATCAATTCGGCGCGGGGATATCCTCTACGGCGGAATTTATTTTAGATAGCCATGCGAACACGCAGGAAATAACAAGAGTAGCGATGGGAAATATCACCTTTCTCACCCTAGCGGGAATTACGGTTTTTGATGCTAACGACGCCTATACCCACACGTTTCTAATAAGCGGAGACAGCAGTGACGAAACGATTATTGGGTCACAAGGTGGTGACTTCATACACGGCGGTGAAGGCGATGACGTTCTTGAAGGAGGAGCAGGGGCGGATACGTTGGATGGCGGAGGCGGCCAAGACGTCCTGAGCTATTTCACATCCTCAACCAGTGTGAATATCAATCTTGAAACGGGCGTTGCGAGTGGTGGTGATGCTGACGGAGATGTGATCATTGGTGGCACCTTTGCAGGGCTTATTGGATCACTTCATGCCGATATTTTGACCGGCGATGCGCAAAACAACTTTATGTTCAGTTCGGGCGGAGGCGACGCGATGGACGGTGGTGCGGGGTCAGACTGGGTTTTATATTTGAGGGCTACGATGGGGGTGACCGTCGAGCTGGATGATCCGAGCGAAAACACAGGTGCGGCAAATGGGGATACTTATACCTCGATCGAAAACGTGCAGGGAACTGCCTTTGATGACTATTTGGGCGGCGACGAAGCCGCAAACCAACTTAAAGGTGATGCCGGTCATGATTCCCTTTACGGCCATGGGGGAAACGATATCCTCCTTGGGGGCATAGGCAACGATATTCTCTTTGGCGGCCAAGGTGAAGATTCTCTATTGGGGGATCATGGGGATGACACTCTATCAGGCGGTAGCGGTGGGGATGATCTTAATGGCGGCGAAGGCGACGATTGGGCTTCATATTTTGGTGCATTGGCAGGGGTCCGAGCGGATTTACTGAGCGCTGCAGCCAATACAGGTGAGGCTGAGGGCGACTCCTACACACTGATTGAGAATCTGATTGGCAGTGATTATGACGACATGCTTTTTGGCGACAATGGCGCCAACACCCTAGTAGGGCATGGTGGGATCGACCAGCTTTTCGGGCGTTCCGGAGATGACCAATTATTTGGCAATTACGGTGATGATTTGCTTTCTGGAGAGGATGGGAATGACCGCTTGAGCGGAGGCCAAGGTGCAGACACGCTTATTGGGGGATCAGGAAATGATACTGCCCTTTATACCCAAGCAGCTTCTGCGCTTCGAGCAGACCTTTTCTATGTGGCCGCCAATTCCGGAGATGCCACCGGCGACACCTATTCCAGCATCGAAAACCTCGTTGGGACTGCCTTTAACGACCTTTTGCTGGGCGACAACATTGCCAACAGTCTTTGGGGGGGAGCGGGGCATGATACCGTCTATGGGCGCGATGGGGATGACCATCTCTTTGGTGGCCTTGGTAACGATACTTTGTCGGGTAATATGGGTAATGACAGTCTGAATGGCGGCCTCGGGGCGGATGCGCTTATTGGTGGCTGGGGAGTTGATATAGCGGACTATTCCAGCGCATCTAGCGGTCTGCGCGCGGACCTCTATTATGAAATTGCCAACACTGGCGAGGCTACGGGTGACACTTATTCTTCGGTCGAGAATATAATGGGGACTGCCTTTAACGACCTTTTGCTGGGCGACAACAATGCCAACAGTCTTTGGGGGGGAGCGGGGCATGATACCCTCTATGGGCGCAGTGGAGACGACTTTCTCTTTGGTGGTCTTGGTGACGATACTTTGTCGGGTAACCTGGGAAATGACACATTGCACGGCGGCGCTGGTGTTGACACCTTTGTGTTTGCCACGGGTACAGGCTCTGATACCATTTCCGACTTCTCTATCAATGTCGACATTGTCGCAATTGGTGCGGGCGCGCGTCAATTCAGCGATCTGACACTTACGCGGTTTGGTGACGACACCATCGTACAATTTTCCAATACGACTATAATATTGCGCGACGTTCTTCCAGCAGAGCTAGACGCAAATGATTTTGTCTTCTAGAGCACTAAAAAGCGGAAATATCCTATAAATGTACGTGGGCGGGGTTTGCGGATGTGGGTATCTTGTGCTGCTTGTGTTCATGTATACATGAGTGCTAAGAAGGGGCGAAGTGAGGTCGTATGTCCCAAAGTATTCATATCCGTTCGCCAGAGAGGCTGTTGGACTCCGAGATTGATCGGTCGCGTCCAATCGGCGCGCAGATCTATGATATTGTGCGCCTGAATATTATCGTTGAGTGTTTGAAGCCTTCAACCCCCATCAACGAAACCGATCTCAGCCAATGGTTTGGTGTCAGCCGGACTCCCGTGCGCGAAGCCTACTTGCGGTTGATCGACGAGGGATTAATCCACGCAAAAAGCAAGGTTGGCACAATAGTCGCTCCCATTGATGCAGCGCGGGTCCGCGAAGGGATTATTATCCGCCGATCGCTAGAGCGCGAGGTCGTCAAACAAATCTGCGAAAGAGACGTGGATTTACGGACGTTAGATGCCAGTGTCGCATTGCAGCGGGTTGCGGTTTCCCATGACGACCACATCGAATTTTTCAAACGCGACGAGGAATTTCACGAGGCCCTGGCGGAGTTGGCAGGCATCCCTTCCGCGTGGCGTCTTGCGCATTCCGTCAAGGCCCACACCGATCGTGCGCGTATCATGCTTACCGCAAATTTGCCGCTGCGGATTAATGTTGCCTTTGGCGAGCATTTGGAAATCATCAAAGCTTTACGCGTCAAAGATAGCGAGTTGGCGCAGGCCCTAATTAATAGACACATCAATTCAGCCTTTGAAGCAGTAGGAGACAACAGTGCTCAATGAAAATCGTTTTTTCCCCGTTGAGGCAACGACACGCGCGATAGCACAGCGGTTGTTCCATGAAATAGAGGCATTGCCCCTCATTTGCCCACATGGCCACACGGACCCGAGTTGGTTTTCGGGCAATGCGCCTTTTGCAGACCCTGCACGGCTTTTGATCGTTCCGGATCACTATATCGTCCGCATGATGGTTTCACAGGGGATACCCCATTCCGCTATGGGCGTTCCCACGCTGGATGGCGCAGCATTTGAAATGGACAGCCGCAAAATTTGGCGTTTATTCGCAGAAAATTATACTCTGTTTCGCTCTACGCCCGTGCGCCATTGGATGGACTATACTTTGGAAAATCAATTTGGCATTGAAGCGCCTTTGCGTCCTGAAATAGCCGACGCTGCTTATGATCAAATTTCCGAGAAGTTGAACCAAGAAGCCTACCGCCCGAGAGCCCTTTATGAGGCTTTCAATATTGAAGTTCTTGCCACAACGGATTCCTGTCTTGATGACCTAGCACATCACAACAGTATCGCAGAGAGTGCATGGAGCGGGCGGGTTGTGCCCACCTATCGACCAGACGCTGTGACAAATCCCGATATCTCTGGCTTTGTTGAAAATATTGAGCGTTTCGGAGAAATTACCGGTGAAAACGCCGCGACATGGGACGGGCTTCTGCGCGCACATCAAAAACGTCGACAGGACTTTATCAAGGCGGGGGCCACGGCCACCGACCATGGTCACCCCAGTGCGACAACCTGCGATTTCACTCAACAAGCCTGCCGCGATCTATATGCGGACATCCTTGCGCAAACTGCGACCGAAGATCAAAAAGAGATGTTCCGCGGGCAGATGCTAACCGAGATGGCAAGGCTGAGTGTTGAAGACGGGTTGGTTATGCAAATTCATCCCGGATCTGACAGAAATCACAGCCCGCATGTCTTTAAGCGATACGGGTCGGATAAGGGGTTTGATATACCGAAGCGGGTGAATTTTGTCGAAGCTCTCAAACCGTTGCTCAATATCTTGGGGCACGAAAAGAACCTGAGTATTATCCTGTTTACCTTGGATGAATCAACCTATGCGCGGGAACTGGCGCCTCTTGCGGCTGCCTATCCTTGCCTCAAGCTTGGGCCGGCGTGGTGGTTTTCGGACAGTCCAGACGGCATGATGCGCTACCGAAATCTTACGACGGAAACTGCGGGATACTATAACACCGTGGGATTTAACGATGACACGCGCGCGTTCCCGTCCATTCCCGCGCGTCACGATATGGCTCGCCGCGTGGATTGCGCGTATCTAGCGACCCAAGTTGCCGAGCACCGTTTGCTGGAAGATGAAGCTGTCGAAGTGGCGATTGATCTCGCGTATCGATTGGCAAAACGAACATATGGATATGAGGATTTGGTATGAAGCAGACGTGGAGATGGTTTGGGCCAAAGGATTGCACCCTGATCGAAGAAATCGAGCAAGCGGGGGCAACGGGCGTTGTCAGCGGCTTGCACCACGTACCAAACGGCGAAGTTTGGACCCGTGCGGAAATAGAGAAACGACAAGCTGAAATTGCGACCCGCAGTGATGGCACGCCGTCGTCCCTCAAGTGGGATGTCGTTGAAAGCCTGCCTGTATCCGAGGATATTAAAAAACAAGACGGAGCATGGCGCGCCCATCTTGAAGCTTACAAAACCAGTCTCGAAAATCTCGCGGAGGCGGCCATCAAAACGGTTTGTTACAACTTTATGCCGATATTGGATTGGACCCGCACCGATTTGGCGTGGCGTCTGGATAATACCGCAACCTGTATGCGATTTGATCTGATTGATTTCGCGGCGTTTGACATCTTCATTCTCGATCGTGCCGACGCGGCAAGCGATTTCCCCGCCGAAGTGGTTGAGGCCGCAACCGCGCGCCATGCCACTATGCTGGATGCGGACAAACAGGCGCTCATGGCGAATATTGTGATGGGCCTTCCTGGGGCGAACCAAGAACTGACTTTTGACGATTTCAAAACCCTGCTTGGCTCCTATTCCGACATTACATCCGAGCGTTTGAAGTCCAATCAATACACCTTCCTCAGGGAAGTTCTGCCGACAGCCGAGCGCCTTGGAATGCGGCTTTGCTGCCATCCGGATGATCCGCCGTTCTCGCTGCTTGGCTTACCGCGCGTCATGTCGACGGAACAGGATTATGCCGAATTGATTGCCGCTGTGGATAGTCCGGCGAATGGTATTACCTTGTGTAGTGGATCGCTTGGTGTGCACCCGCAGAACGATTTGGCGGGGATGATGCGTCGGCTCGGCCCTCACGTGCATTTCCTGCATCTGCGCAACGTTCAACGCGAGAGCGACATGTTTCCCGGTTCTTTTTACGAAGCAGAACATTTGGGCGGGAGCACCGATATGGTCGCCTTGATTGCGGCGGTTCTGTCTGAAGAAAAACGCCGTCGAGCGGAAGGCCGTGAAGATTGGAATATCCCCATGCGCCCTGACCACGGTCACGAGATGGTCGATGATTTTAAGCGCCCTCAACAGCCGGGTTATCCCGTTACGGGGCGTCTGCGCGGCTTGGCGGAATTGCGCGGGGTGATTGCTGCATTGTCCTCGGATTTCGCAAATGTCTCTACAGATGCGCGTGACAATAATGCATAGCGAACCTTGCGCGTATGATCCAAGCGCGTCGGATGTCGGGATTGTTCATATCGGGATTGGCGCGTTCCATCGTGCGCACCAAGCGGTCTATACAGACAGTGTTCTCGCTAAAAATGGCGGCGATTGGCGCATTCTGGGGGTCAGTTTGCGCAGCACAGAGGTCGCTGACGCAATGAACGCTCAAGAGGGGCGTTATACCCTTGTTGTTCGCTCCGATCAGCGTGGCGAGCCGCCGGTTTTTCGCGAAATTGGCAGTGTCGCCAGTGTTCTCGCGGGCCAACGGGGCGTGGCACCGATCTTAGATGCGATGACGCGGCCTCAGACCCGTATTGTCAGTTTGACGATTACCGAGAAAGCCTATGGTGTCGATCTTTCGACTGGGCAACTGAACCTTGCCGATCCGCAGATCGCAAAGGATTTGGCAAACCCCGAATTGCCCACGGGGGCCATCGGCCTCATCACCCGCGCCCTTGCTGTGCGTCGTGCCTCGGGGACGGCCCCGTTCACGGTCCTTTCGTGCGATAACTTGCCCAATAATGGCGCTCTGGTCCGGGCAGGGGTTCTGGAGTTTGCCCACCGCGTGGACCCAGATTTGGCCTCGTGGATTTCGGTTCATGTACGGTTTCCATCGACAATGGTAGACCGGATTACACCCGCCAGTTCGGACAGTTTTTTTGCCGAGGTGGAGCAGGCTTTGGGCCATCCCGATCTCGCCGCTGTTGAAACGGAACCGTTTAGCCAGTGGGTGATCGAAGATGATTTCTGTAATGGCCGCCCTGCATGGGAAGATGCGGGGGCTATCTTGGTTCAAGATGTTGAGCCTTTTGAGAAAATGAAGCTTCGTATGCTCAATGGTGCCCACTCAATGCTGGCCTATGCGGGCTATTTGTCGGGCTGTACGTATGTGCGCGATGTCATGGATAATCCAAAGCTTGCCAAGAAGGTTGCCGCGCATTTGCAGGCTGCGAGCGAGACCCTAACTCCCCTCGAAGGTGTTGATTTTAACAACTACGCGGCGGAGCTGATAAAACGATTTGGCAATCCCAACATCGCGCATGAAACCTATCAAATTACGATGGATGGAACCCAGAAAATGCGCCAGCGGATTTTCGAGCCCGCAGCGGAAGTCTTGGAAAAGGGGGGCGACATAGATACGTTTGCTTTTGCGACCGCATGTTGGATCAGATACGCTTCGGGACGCCATGATAGTGGCACAGAGTACGCTTTGCGTGACCCTCGTGAGGAAGAGTTGGCAGATGTTTATGCAGCGCATGGCCAAAATGCCGAGTCCTTGGTGAAAGATATCTTTGCACTGCCAAATTTACTTCCAGCCGCTGTCGCAAAATCCGAAACATTTGCGAAAAACGTCACGCAACACCTTCAAAAAATTAGGGCGCACGGCGTGTTGGCCGCGATTTAGCACAATAATACTGCTTTATCATCGGCTTCCCCTCATAATGCACTCCAAGGTTCTTGTACTTTGGCGATGAAGTATTACGTGTCACCGTCAACGTTAGCGGAGAATGAAATGACATATACCCCCCCCCAAGTTTGGACGCCGGACACTGAAAATGGCGGAAAGTTCGCAAGTATCAACCGTCCGATTTCTGGGGCAACCCATGACAAAGAGCTTAGAGTGGGGAAACATCCGTTCCAACTTTACTCGCTTGCGACACCTAATGGCGTCAAAGTCACGGTGATGTTCGAGGAGCTTCTTGAGGCGGGCTTTACAGGCGCGGAATACGACGCGTGGTTAATCAATATTCAAGAGGGCGATCAATTCGGAAGCGGGTTTGTCGACATCAACCCCAACTCCAAAATTCCCGCTTTGTTGGATACAGCCACGGGGACACGCGTGTTTGAGAGTGGCGCAATTCTGCTCTATCTCGCTGAAAAATTCGGAGCATTCCTGCCCAAAGAACCCGCCGGACGGGCTGAAGCCTTGAATTGGCTGTTCTGGCTACAAGGCTCCGCACCCTATCTCGGCGGCGGTTTCGGGCATTTCTATGCTTACGCTCCTGAAAAGTTTGAGTATCCGATCAATCGTTTTGCTATGGAAACCAAGCGCCAATTGGATGTTCTTGACAAAAACCTTGCCGATCGACAATTTCTTGCGGGCGACGAATACACCATTGCGGATATCGCGACGGCTCCGTGGTATGGCGCGTTGGTTAAGGGGCTCGTGTATGACGCTGCGGAATTCCTTGACGTTGAAAGCTACAAGAACCTCAACCGTTGGACAAACGAGATTTATGATCGTCCCGCGTTCCAGCGTGGCAAAATGGTTAACCGTGCGTGGGGTGAGCCTTCGGAACAATTGCTAGAGCGGCATGACGCGAGCGATTTTACGACGTCCACACAGGATAAAATCGCTGCCGAATAGGCCCGATTTCATGAAGACAGACCGCTCAGGGGGAAATAGCCTTGGGCGGTCTTTTTAGGGAATAGTCTAAGGTTTTCTTTGAGCAAATTCCACAGGTCCCCCCTGCTTTTCCCACGTCGAAAATCCTTCTTTTAGGTGGGCGGCTTCAAACCCCATATCCTTGAGCATGGACACCGAAAGGGCAGAGCGCCACCCCGATGCGCAATGAAAGATGAATCTCTTGTCCTCGGCAAATATCTCTTTGAAATAAGGGCTTTCTGGATCGATCCAGAATTCAAGCATCCCGCGCGGACAGTGAAAGCTGCCGGGGATGAAGCCCGAGTGTTGACGTTCACGCACATCTCGAAGGTCGACGATCACGACGTTTGGGTCGTTGACCAATGCTATCGCGTCTTTGGTTTCAATCTCTTGGATGCGCGCGCGTGCAGTCGCAACCATTTCGGCCACTGATGTTTTAAGTTTCGACATGAAATCACCGTTTTCGCGTTGAGGGGACGATGTGAGCAGTTTGGCGTGAATGACTTGAACCAACAACCGTCAATAGAAAAACGGGCAGAAAACGTCTCCAAATCTTGCAGTAGAGGTTCTAGGTCACGACCACAATTTTACCGCCCGCCGTGTTGTTCTCCATTGCGGTATGTGCGGCAACGATGTCGTCAATTTTGAAGACTTTTCCAATTGGAACGTTGAACTTTCCGGCGACAACCAAATCAGCGATGTCTTGCAACGGAGTTGCCAAAAAGTCTTCGTTGCCCCCCGCATAAGTGGTCAGATTTACCGCCGTTGGAATGGCGCCCATCGGGCTAAAGGCAGCCAGTTCCCATGCATTTCCAACCATGCCCGTCATGCAAACCGATCCCCCACGGGCCGTGCAGGCCAAGGAATCGAGCAATGTGGTTGTGCCGACCAGTTCAAGCACCTTGTTCACGCCCTCAGGATAGCGCTTTTTTACGTCTTGGGCGATTGCACCTGTATCTATGACGACATCATCCGCGCCGTTGTCCAAAAGGCTTTGGCGACGATCTTCGCGCCGCGTGGTTGCGATCACCGTGAGCCCCATGCGTTTGGCTAGGATGGCAGCACACAGACCCACTGATGTAGTGCCGCCCCGTACGAGGAGGGTTTCGCCCGCCTGCGCCTTTAAAGCCGTCTGAAGCGAGCCATTGGCCGTTTGGAGCATCTCGGGCAGGGCACCCAAAACATCCCACGCCAAAGTCGTTTTCAGGCGCATAACTTGGGCATTTGGCACCAATGTGTACTCGGCATAACTGCCATCAAACATCCGCCCCAATCCCCCCATCGCTGTGGCCACGGTTTCGCCCTCGGTGAAAACGCCATCTACGGATTGCGCAACGACGCCCACGGCCTCAATCCCCAAAATGCGTGGGAAGGGAACGTTGGGGGAATGCCCTTGGCGGGTAAATAATTCAGAACGGTTGAGGCCAAAAGATTTCACACGGATCAAAACCCAACCCGCTTTGGGTGTGGGGATCTCGCGGGTTTCGATCTTTAAAGCGTCGGGTCCGCCCGCTTCATGTATGACGACTGCTTTCATTTTGGACATGGTAAATCTTTCGTTGGCAAACGCAGTGCGTTAATCTGCGACAAGACGATAGGGCACCAAAAACAAAAACGGCCTAGGGGGGAAACCCAAGGCCGTTTTTAGTTTGACCAGATGGAGCGGGCGAAGAGATTCGAACTCTCGACCCTAACCTTGGCAAGGCACTTTAGGCAATCTGTAGAGGGTTACATTGTGAAATCAAAGCAATGGGACGCAAAAAATGGCTAGCATACGACAATTACGATCAGGAAATTGGAATGTTCAGATAAGAGAACGCGGAAAACCTGCTCGTTCACAAACCTTTCACAGTGAAAGGAAGGCTCGCAAATGGGCTGCGATGAACGAGGGGGGGTATAAATTTAGACATCAAACCTTTTACGAAGCAGGGATGAATTACTGCAACACCATTTTGTTTGAAAAAGCATCGAGCAGATTAAAAACACTACAGATCGAAAGAATTGCCAAGAACAAAGAATTCAACGTTGCAATGGACGAAATAAGGTTGAAGCATTTGAATGCATATAGGCAAATGCGGCTAATTCGAGTGAGCACAACCACATGCCGAGATGAGTTAATGATGATTAGACGTGTATTCCGTTGGTACCTAAATGAAGTGCGTGCTGAACGGGAGCTGATTATGCCTGATCCCTGTGAGTTTTTGGTCCTACCTAAAGCAAGGAAAACCAGAGATAAGGTGATTAGCAGAACTGAATTAAAACAACTGTTGGAGAAAATGACGCCTGAAATGGCGGTTGTTGTTGAATTGGCATTTGAAACCGCGATGCGCCGCTCGGAAATATTAAAGTTAACGAAGGATGATCTTTGCCTAGAACAGAGGTTTCTAAGGGTTGTAGACGGTAAGGAAGGTTCACGTGATGTACCCCTTACAAGACGCGCTGTAAGCCTCCTAGAGTCCACTCAGGAGCGTCAAGTAAGCTCTGGCGGTAGGTTGTACCCAATGGCCGCTTACAGTGTCACACAGGCTGTGAGGAGGGCAAGGGAAGCTTTGGGAATGTCCAGCGATATAAGATTTCACCAACTTAGGCACTCGAGGATAAGTGAAGTGGCTCGGAAGGGTCTAAATCAAGCGCAGATAATGATTATTAGCGGGCATAAAGATATTCGAAGCGTTCAGCGGTATACTCATTTAAACGTTCAAGATGTATTACACCTAATAGACTAACACTAAACGGCTGTACTGCCCTTGAATAACCATCGAATATACTTTCCTAATGTGAATTAGTGGAACCCTAATTTCAAGATTGGAAGGGAATTAATTTGTTTGGAGTTTGGGGTGGGTCTAGAATCGTAAAGGAGATGGCACAGGAAATTGGTATTGACCAAAAATTGTATGGAACTGCTTTAACTGAGATGAAGGTGAGTTTTGGAACTTTCAAGCAAACCCGAAAGACAGCAATTGCTGCGGGAGAACGTCCTAGCAAAGTTCTGCAAAACCTTGCGGCTTGGTCTGTCCCACCAGCCTTAATGGGACTTGATCAACTAACTCTAAAATTTCCCGAACAATCATCCATTTGGGAAGCCAAGATGGTCCTAGCCAAATTCGCATTTTGTCACGACATGATAGAGGACCCAAGTATAGAGTCGCTCAGGTCGTTATTGCTCCAACATGCGAAGAAAAAGTAGGCGGGGCTTCTCTTCCCAAGTTACATAGGAGCAGATTTGCAAGATATTTCTGATGTTGGGGGCGCTGCACCGTTAAAGGTTGTTTATAGGGGAAACACCAATTATTCTTTTGGATCAGCATCCACAAACAATTCACCATTAAAGGAAATTTCATGAGCCCACTGGTTTGGATACTTGTCGCAGCAGTTTTTGGTATTCTTTTCTTTGGAATGAAAAGGACGTCAAGAAAAAACAACAATCCACTTTTTCAGGCACTAGAAAGTGAATTGATGAATGTTGTCATCGAAGGAGGCAATACTCTTAACGAAAATACACTTTCAAAAATCAAATCTATTTTGATAAAGTATGATCTGGCAACGATGGACGTTATCCACGTAACAACCATGATGGATATTCAACTTGCGCGGCTTGCTTACTCAAAGCCGCAAATTCAAGAAATCTCCAACGCTATTTTAGAATTGGACGCCGAACGTCGAACCTGACCTTTAGCTAGCTATGAGGCTTTGGCCACAGTTTCGAAGATTGAATTGATTTCGAACCAATGTACTCAGTTTTTCCAAAAGAAACCTGCTTGGATATTGTTCCTCACGCAATCCTATAAATACCCAGTTAAAGTTTCGTGGTCTAGTATAGGCAGGCTAGTATAGCTATTTGAACGAAGAATTGAACAATACATAACTTCAACTAAAGAAAATGAGTTGATAATAATGTATACCGATGAGGAGGTGAGGGGGCGCCCGAACCTAAGCACTACCGAATGTTATTCGTGAATTAGAAAAACGAAAATAGCATATCGAAAATTAGTCAAATGTCTCTAAGCCATGAGTTTCGAGCCATTCACCTTCTCGTTTGTGATAGAGGCTGTGATCTAACATATGCTGTCTAGTCTCATCATGAATTTCTGGGCCACTAATTATCGGATAATAGGCTTTTTCCTTTTCTGGATCAAAGACAGCCTCGTCTTTATCGATCTTCGGACGCACTTCTGTTAACTCGTAAAATGCCTCAGACATAGCGTTTCTCAAATCGTCTTCTGCGCCTCGCCTAACAATAAATGAATCATGTATTGGTAAAGCCGTTATCGGAGGATCTTTATTCAGAAGTTTCGTTAACACTGTTTCCGCTATATCTGAATCTATTCTTTGCATTTCCGTCCATCTTGAAGTGAAGAAAAGATGATCAATGGCGCTATGCTTGTTCATCAAGTCCGATAGAAGGTTTGAATACGGCCTGCCGTGTTTGTTCTTGAACTCAATATTACACAGCTTTCTTATTTCATGGTTGTCTAGGTCGGATCTGTCCTTTTCTATTTCAATATCAGGTGCAAACCTATGCCACTGATTTTGGTTCCTTGATGCCTCTTTGCTGTTCAACAATTGATTGAAAGCTTTTTTAATTATCGGCCGTAAACTATCGTCCCATCCTTCTAGTGTGTAAGAATCCGCTGGGGCTTCCTCCCCAACCTGTGCGTATAAAACCCTAGGTGCCATAGTTGAAAAATCTAATTCTACGACCATGTTGCCATCAATTTCCACATGCTTTCTCAATTCGCTGGGTACGTGTTGCCACCATCCACCGTAGATGCGCCCACCGTCCTGAAAAGTACCATTAGCAAATATTCGTTTGAGTTGCTTTTTGCTAAAATCAATTGGCTCTCTATGATCGTTCTCGAAATTGTCAGCATCTTTTTTTGCCAGCAGCCGATCTTGCAAGCCTTTAAAAGTAACGTCAGAAATATCTAAATTTAAATAGGCACCTTGTAGATTGGCATTAACCCGTCTGATACTTTCTATCGCGTTCTCCAAAGGGAAATCTTCTTCATGCGGGTATGGAACAATTTTGCCATCGTTTTTGACTAAAATAACCGGAGCTTCGCTATCTTCCCTAATTGATGTCCAATTAAGTCCAAATTGTTCGAAGTATCTTTGAAGTTGTTCAGTTGCCCTCATGCGAGAGGATATTTTGGAATAGCCTGAATTTGATATCCAGTTTTCCACGTAGCCAAAATTAGCTAAAAAATTTATTGTATTGATAAATGGTTTTTGGGTAACCGGATTAGCGCTTGTGTACGGGTTATAGTAGCGACCACCATCAATGAAGTTCCCTTTTCCTCTGCTGTACCCAATCCAGAGTTTTGGGTGTGAACTAAAAGCTGAGAATAGATCGAGTAAAACCAATTCAAAATGTGTTCTGTAAACCTGTGTGTTCTTTTCCGATAACATTCTCTGTCGACTGGCACAGTATTCGTTATTAATAAAGCCGACTAAATTAGCCGCAGATTCCGACGCAGCCTTAAGATTTATCTTATTTGGTCTTGAGTTTTTATAATCCTCAGGAGGTTGATTTGTCTTTTTAGTATTGGGCGGTGCTTTGATCATATTCAAATTATACAACATGAATTGCACGCATTGATCAAGCGCAAGGGGGCGGCACTTCAATGGAATAACTGGTATTTAGGAAGTTTTTAATAATTAGGCAAATAAATCAGTATACTAAGTGATAATATGTGAAACGGTTGCGATCGTGATCTAAGGTTTGCGCTGAGCAATTTCATTGCCCCCCTTATTAGTGTTGCTATGGCGGTGTCTTAAAGATTTTTTTGAGAAAATATCGTGCAGCGATAAGTACTAGGGACGGCCCCCTGCGCCCCCTTGCCCCCCAACTGGCGCTTTAAGAGATGAGGATGATATAGCGTAATCTCTGCAGAATGGGGGCTCCTGTCCAAGACACTCACCTCGACAAGGTTGAGGTCGAAGTGTTTTAGGATATGAATTCATTCATTTTTTTCAGAAAAATGTCAGCACGTTCACAGTTGTCATGTGTGAAGCAGGTGTAACGTTAAGGTTTGATGGTGATTTGTAGCTTTGATTGGGAGCCTAACTGCAACACTTAGCTCAGAAGACATTAGTTTTCGCCTCTTATCTCGGTCCATAAACTCCATTTGGCCAGTAACGGAAGAAAAAGAGGCTAATAGCATCGCACTTGGTATAATATGTAGTGCAGCTATACGGTGAGTTGCGGGTTCGGCATTATTTGTGATTCATGACAGGATTTCGGATCGTCTACCCCCTTCCGTGCATGAAGGTTCTCTGCTATTTTTTTGAAATTCTGTTTGAGGAGGCACACGTTGAAAGCAACATTTCTTGCTTCGATAGTCATCGGCAGCTTGCCTGTAACTGGTTTGGCTTTAGAATTTGACATCATACGTTTCAATGCGAGCGTGATCATCACTCTTGATGGTGATATTTTGGCAGGAGATGCCGATAGGTTTGCTAATTTTTGGGATGAGAACGCATATGATGCCTACAGTTTTACGGTTGCATTAAATAGTTCTGGAGGAAGCCTTTCAGAAGGCTTGAAACTCGGACGATTTCTGCGCCGGAACGGAGTTGCGACCGCCGTTCAAAAATACTCGCAGCGTGCGCCTATGCAGTCAAACTGGGACTATTCCTTTGCGGCTAAACCACTGGAAGGATCGAGGTGTTATTCCGTATGTGCTCTTGCTTTCATGGGCGGCGTAGAGCGGTCCGTTCCTGAGAGAGCAAGGATTGGGTTCCATCAATTCTATGGTGGCGTTAAAGGCAGAAGCGCTGACGATACTATGATTACTACTCAAGCTGTATCAGCGACGATCTCCAGTTACCTGCGGGAAATGGGAGCAGCATCAGAATTATTTGAACTGATGTCGATGACACCACCAGAAGAAATGTATATTCCTGAACAGCAAGACTTGGGTGCCCTTGGAATTCATCCGATTTCAGCATTCCAAGACTTCCGGTTAATGCCGAAAGAGGGAGGGATTGTGGCAATATCAACCAACCCGCGCAATTTGGGTTCACTTGAAAGAGTTTACGAGTTGGAAACTTTTTGCTGGAAGGGACGCCCAATGATAAATCTTTACGCTGAGGGTGCGTCCAGCGGCCTACCGTCAAAAATGGCCGATCCAATGACAACTCACATAGACGGTTGGTGGATTGAAACTGTAGTGGGGAGTACTGCATTTGGATCGGAAAATATCCGTCTCTACCCCGAGCAAAAGCTTCTTGCTACCCTGATTTTGGATCCAGAAACCGCAAAGGCGCTCAGTAAGGGCAACTCAAAGTTTTCAGTCAACAGTTACACCGCATCTGGTGTTTTTATGAGCGGAGTAATTAACGCCCCAGAAGGGGATTTGGCAATAGCCGCAAGCTTTAAAGGCTGCCTCTAGCTCCCTTTATCGTAGTTGAATATTGCATTTTATGAGGTGATTTAATGAAGTTCTTGAAAGCTCTATTTGGCGGAAGATCATCAGGCAACAAAAGCTCTAAGGCGACTCTCCCGAAAGTTAATGATTTGAAGCCTTCCATCAAAAAGGCATCTTCTAAGGCGCGCCCATTGAAAGCGCATGTAGTTACTGACCTGAAGAGCTTTCCCTTCAATGTTGTTGGAGAAATCAACTATCAGGATGCTCTCGAAGAAATCGCGAGTGGATATAGACGCGATAGCCAAGCGTTTCCTACAAACGCAATCATGGTACTTGATCCCGAAAACCGCTTCGATCCGAACGCTGTTAGGGTCGAAATTGATCGTCAGACAATCGGATATTTACCGAGGGAAGAGGCCAAGCGGATCGGTGGGATGATGCGTGATCAAGGTGTCACCGCTGTTACAGTTGAAGCACAGATTCGCGGTGGATGGCGGACAAATCAGCATGATCAAGGGCACTTCGGCGTTCGTTTGAAAATCCCTCAATCTGGCTGGATCGACTTTGGTGTGGGTTCCCAAAAGCCAGAGTCCATGCCAGCAGTCCCACGCACGAAAAATCCAGCAATAATACCGGCTATTGATGGGCCGCTTTCAAAAGAAAAAATCAAGCTCTGGGGTTTTCCCAAAGATGGAGAAGAAGCTAAGACCATAGCGCAGGCAGGGGGGCAGGTGATGGCTAGTGTTGGTAAATCAACTACAATCGTCGTTATGGATAACGGACCTATCACACCGGGGATGAAGAACAGCTCCACATGGAAGAAGATGGAAAATCTTCGCGAGACGGGTCAAAATATCGAATTGGTTACTTGGTCTGAGATACAATCGCGTATTGCAATAACCTAAACTCTTTCTTCTCAGTGTGCTTTTGATGGCCGATAGTGAATCGGCTGGTATCGTCCAGTTCCCAGCCAAAGTGATTATTTTGGAATACTAGTTGTGAAATATTAGGCGGGATTTTTTCGCCGTACTTCGTTGCGCGCTTCGTGGGCGTAGCTCAAGGGTAGAGCCATATTGCCAAAGCGCAGCTTTGAGCACCTTGCCAACCAGCGATCTATTTAGAGAAATTAATTAGCCATTCACAACAAGCATTGTGAACAACATTGTCCCAAAACGAAACATGGGCTACAGTTTTGACTGTAACCCATTGTTTTCTTGTTTGACCAGATGGAGCGGGCGAAGAGATTCGAACTCTCGACCCTAACCTTGGCAAGGTTATGCTCTACCCCTGAGCTACGCCCGCACCGTCTGGTGAGGAGGGGTTTAGTCCGAACGATTGGGGGCCGCAAGGGGAATTTGGCAGAAAATTTAAATTATTTTCTAAGCGACGGAAACTGCCCGCTCGCGCGTGTGTCTCTTATAGAAAGTGAGAAGTTTTTAATGGAAAACGACCCTATCATGCGACGCGATATCCGCCTCATTGACTGTCTTTGCAAGTCACGCAGAGGGTTGACGGGAGGGACGGGGGCCATCCGCGGGGCAATTCTCACAATTGCCATCGGGATCGCATTTCTTGCACGCCTTATGACGGTTGTGCCTATGTTTGCGGCTTCAGCTCAAGAAATAGGCCTTTGTGCCATGACTTTGGTCTTTGGGGCTGCGTAACAAAATACCTCTTGTTTACGCGCTCTTTACAAAGGTTGGTTCAATATACCTCGAATAGGGCCGACTGGATTCGGCGCAAACCGGAACAAGATTGCCCGCGTTGTGGCACTCAAGAAAAGAAGAGGACAGCCTGTGACTATGTCTCAAGATCGACTCGTGACTCTCTGTTTTAAAAAAGGGGGAGAAACAAAAGTTTTCGCGAGTCGGAGCCATGCCAAACTAATGGAAAGCGTTTTTCGGAGTCACCTTGGCGGGACCTCCAAATCGCGTTGGTTGGAATCTACGCTGTCAGATGGCTCTATGGTCGTAGATATGAACGAATTGTCTGCCGTAGTGAATTGTGAATATACTGAAAAGTAAGTTTGATTGACGCGGAATGCGCATAAAAATACCCGCCGCAATCTCTTGCGACGGGCAATGTTTCTCTCGTTAGGTTCTATTCCAGCTCAACAAGCAGGTCTTTTGCGTCGATTTGGCTGCCCGGCGTAACATGGACAGCTTTGACGGTCGCGTCGCGCTCAGCATGAATGCCGGTTTCCATTTTCATCGCTTCAATCGTCAAGAGCAGGTCACCCTGATGGACCACTTGGCCGACCGTTACCGCGAGTGTTGCCACAACACCTGGCATTGGTGCTCCGATATGGTCGGTATTGCCATCCACGGCTTTTGGCCGCGCGGCGGTTTTTGCTTTCACCAGACGATTTGGAACACGGATAACGCGCGGCTGGCCGTTTAGTTCGAAAAAGACCTTAACTTCGCCATCTTCTGTTGTTTCGCCAACGGCTTGAAGGCGAATTTCAAGCTTTTTGCCCGGTCCGATCTCTGCTGTGATCTCTTCAGCAGGTTCCATTCCATAAAAGAACGTCCGTGTCGGAAGCGCCCGCACGGGGCCGTAGAGGCGGTGACGGCCCATGTAATCCAAGAATACTTTGGGGTACATGAGGTAGCCATTGAGGTCTTCGTTATCTACGGTGAACCCATCCAAAAGCGCGCTAAGTTCGGCCCGCGTTGCTTCTAGGTCTGTGGGTTCCATCGCGGCACCTGGGCGCGTCAGGTTCGGAGCCTCGCCCTTGAGCACTTTGCTTTGGATACCTGTCGGGAAGCCACCCGGAGGTTGGCCCAAATTCCCGCGCATCATGTCGACGACACTCTCTGGGAAGGATAGATCCACCTCGGGGTTTTCGACTTCTGCTCGGCTAAGTCCCTGAGAAACCATCATAAGCGCCATGTCACCAACGACTTTTGACGAGGGCGTAACCTTCACAATGTCACCAAACATCTGGTTCACATCCGCGTAGGTTTGCGCGACTTCGTGCCATCTTTCCTCAAGGCCGAGGCTGCGCGCCTGTGCTTTTAGGTTGGTGAACTGGCCACCGGGCATTTCGTGCAAGTAGACTTCGCTGGCAGGGGCTGCGAGGCCGCTTTCGAAGGCCGTGTATTGTGCCCGTACCGCTTCCCAATAGTTTGAGACTTCGCGGATTGAGCCGATATCGAGGCCAGTCTCGCGCGGTGTGTGACGCAAGCTTTCGACAATGGAGCCAAGACAGGGTTGGCTGGTGCCGCCCGAGAATGCATCCATTGCCGCATCGACGGCGTCAACGCCCGCTTCGCTTGCCGCAAGGATTGTGGCGCCTGCGATGCCGGAGGTATCATGTGTGTGGAAGTGAATCGGCAGGCCGACTTCTTCTTTGAGAGCTTTAATCAAAGCGCCTGCAGCGGTTGGTTTGAGGAGGCCAGCCATATCTTTTAGGCCGAGTACATGGGCACCCGCCGATTTGAGGTCCTTGCCCATTTCCACGTAATACTTAAGGTTATATTTTGCGCGGTCGGGATCGAGAATGTCGCCCGTGTAGCAAATCGTGCCTTCGCAGACCTTGTTCTCTTCCTGAACAGCATCCATCGCTACGCGCATGTTTTCGACCCAGTTGAGGCTGTCAAAGACGCGGAAGACATCGACACCAGTTTCGGCGGCTTGTTTGACAAAGGATTGTACAACATTATCAGGATAGTTGGTGTAACCCACCCCGTTCGACGCACGCAAAAGCATTTGCGTCATCACGTTCGGCATCGCGGCCCGCAGGTCACGCAACCGTTGCCATGGGCATTCTTGCAAGTACCGATAGGCCACATCAAATGTCGCGCCGCCCCAGCATTCAACAGAGAAAAGCGATCCAAGATTTGCCGCATAGGTCGGTGCAACACGGATCATATCAATCGAGCGCATCCGCGTGGCAAGCAAGCTTTGATGCCCGTCGCGCATGGACGTGTCAGTGATCAAAAGTTTCGTTTGCGCGGTCATCCAATCGGCCACAGCCTGTGGGCCCTCGGCTTCTAGCAGGTTGCGCGTTCCAATGACGGGCGTGCCTTTGAGTGCGGGGGGAGCGAGCGAACGTTGGTCCGCCGAAGGCTTTGGTCTGCCAGCGGTTTCTGGATGGCCGTTGACTGTAATTTCCGCAACATAGGTCAGAATTTTGGTGGCCCGATCACGTCGTTTTTTGAATGTGAACAGCTCTGGTGTGTTGTCGATAAACGTCGTGGTGTAGCTGTTGTCTAGGAAGGTCGGGTGCTTGAGAAGGTTCTCAACAAAGGCAATGTTGGTGCTCACGCCACGGATGCGGAACTCGCGCAAGGCGCGGTCCATACGCGCAATCGCCGCCTCGGGTGTTGGGCCTTTGGCGGTCACTTTTACCAGCAAACTATCATAATAACGGGTGATGACGCCGCCAGAATAGGCCGTGCCGCCGTCAAGACGGATGCCCATGCCTGTGGCGCTGCGATAGGCAGTGATGCGGCCATAGTCTGGAATGAAGTTGTTTTGCGGATCTTCTGTTGTCACGCGGCATTGAAGCGCGTGGCCCGTTAGGACGATATCTTCTTGGCTGGCTTTTCCGGTCGCTTCGGCAATGGTTTTACCCTCGGCAATCAGGATTTGCGCCTGCACGATGTCGATGCCTGTGACCTCTTCGGTGACTGTATGCTCGACTTGAACGCGGGGATTTACTTCGATGAAGTAGAATTCCTCGGTGTCCATATCCATCAGGAATTCGACGGTTCCCGCACATTCATATCCAACATGGGCGCAAATTTTGCGACCTAAGGCGCAGATGTCGGCGCGCTGTTTATCAGATAGATATGGGGCAGGGGCGCGTTCGACAACTTTTTGGTTGCGACGTTGTACCGAGCAGTCGCGTTCAAACAGGTGATACATGCCGCCGTGTTTGTCGCCAAGGATTTGGACCTCAACGTGGCGGGCGCGTTGGATCATTCTCTCGAGGTATCCCTCGCCATTGCCAAACGCAGACTCGGCTTCGCGACGCCCTTCGAGGACTTTTTCTTCAACTTCTTCTGGGCCGTAAATCGGACGCATGCCACGGCCACCGCCACCCCAGCTCGCTTTGAGCATGAGGGGGTAGCCAACTTCTGCGGCTTCGCGGCGTACCTTGTCCATATCATCGCCAAGGACTTCGGTTGCGGGAATGACGGGCACACCCGCCTCAATCGCAACACGGCGCGCGCTGGCTTTGTCGCCTAGGGCGCGCATTGTCTCGGCTTTGGGGCCAATAAAGGCGATGCCCGCAGCGTCACAGGCGTCTACAAAATCGGGGTTTTCAGAGAGGAGGCCGTAGCCTGGGTGGATCGCGTCCGCGCCCGCCATCAGGGCAACCCGAATAATTTCTTCGATGCTTAAATAGGCGGCCACGGGGCCAAGGCCTTCGCCAATGCGATAGGCTTCGTCGGCTTTGAAGCGGTGCAGGCCGAGTTTGTCTTCTTCGGCATAGACGGCAACAGTTTTCTTGCCCATTTCGTTTGCGGCTCGCATGATGCGAATAGCAATCTCACCGCGATTGGCGATTAGAATTTTCTTGAAGTCTGACATTTTGAATTCCCCGATAGCTCTCGGGAGTATCTTTTAAGAATTTTCTGCGTCGCCGTAAAGCTTTCTTCGCTGTTGCAGCAATTTTCGGTCACGATTGTTTACCAATTAGTGCTATTATTCCAATTTGGGCGTAGTATTTGGAAGAAGTGTCTGAAAGTAGATCGATTTGGGTCCTGTGTGCTGACCTACTTTTCGAATCCACTCCGGAGCCTCCCTTGTGGATAGCAGGCGATGATCCGCGCTAGTTTTTAGGTGCCGCTATCAAATGCATCCCAAAATTCACTTGGAACATATTGAGAACACCCTCTTTTCCTTTGCAACAAAAACGGCTAGATTGCCCGCATGAGCAGTTTTGATGAAAATGACGCCTTTGAGGCCGCATCCCGTCCGTCCCTCGCCGCCCGCGCCATGGCGGCGCGGCCCGCACCCTATTTGGATGAGCTAAATCCCGCACAGCGCGAAGCCGTCGAGACAATGGATGGCCCCGTTTTGATGCTCGCGGGGGCAGGGACGGGCAAAACCAAAGCCTTGACCAGCCGGATCGTTCATCTTCTCAATACGGGCCGCGCACGTCCGAACGAGATTTTGGCGGTAACCTTTACCAACAAAGCCGCTCGCGAGATGAAATTGCGGGTTGGTCGGATGTTGGGGCAAACCATCGAGGGGATGCCGTGGCTTGGGACGTTCCACTCTGTTTGTGTGAAGCTTTTGCGCCGTCACGCTGAACTTGTTGGTCTCAAAAGCAATTTTACGATCCTTGATACCGATGATCAAATCCGACTTTTGAAACAGTTACTTACCGCCGAAAAGATTGACGATAAGCGTTGGCCTGCGCGGCAACTCGCGGGCATCATTGACGGCTGGAAAAATCGCGCGTGGACCCCAAAGCAGGTATCAAGTGCTGAAGCGGGGGCGTTTGACGGTAAGGGAATTGAGCTTTACGCCCAGTATCAAACGCGCCTGCGCGAGTTGAATGCTTGCGATTTTGGCGATCTTTTGATGCATGTGGTGACGATTTTTCAAAAGCATTCGGATATTTTGGAACAGTACCAGCGGTGGTTCAAATACATCCTTGTGGACGAATACCAAGACACGAACGTCGCTCAGTATTTGTGGCTGCGGCTGTTGGCCAGTGGACATAAAAACATATGTTGCGTTGGGGATGACGACCAATCGATTTACGGTTGGCGTGGCGCTGAAGTCGGCAATATCCTGCGGTTTGAGCAAGACTTCCCCGGCGCGCATGTGGTGCGCCTTGAGCAAAATTATCGCAGTACGCCCCATATTCTGGCGGCGGCTTCTAGAGTTATTTCCGGCAATGCTGGACGGCTTGGAAAAGAGCTGTGGACGGATTTGCCAGATGGCGAAAAAGTGCGACTGATCGGTCATTGGGATGGCGAAGAAGAGGCACGTTGGATAGGTGAGGAGCTTGAATCCCTTCAGCGTGGGCGTCGGACGGAAAAGGGGCAAAGCCTTGAGACTATGGCGATTTTGGTGCGCGCCAGCCACCAGATGCGCGCCTTTGAGGATCGCTTTCTGACCATTGGATTGCCATACCGCGTTATCGGCGGACCGCGGTTTTATGAACGGCTCGAAATTCGCGATGCGATGGCATATTTCCGTGTTGTTACCAGTCCAGACGACGATCTCGCGTTTGAACGCATCGTCAACACACCCAAACGCGGGTTGGGAAATGTGGCGCAGCAGAAAATCCAGCTTTGCGCGCGCAAACACGTGGTATCTTTGCTCGAAGGGGCAAAGCATTTGTTGGCGGAAAACGGCATCGGCGGCAAGGGCGGCACAGAGCTGCGCAAGCTTGTCGAAGGTTTTGATCGCTGGATCGCTGAGGCAAGGTCGGAACGCCTATCGCACATGGAATTGGCCGAGATCATTTTGGATGAAAGCGGCTACACAGGCCATTGGCAGAATGATAAAACACCCGAAGGCCCCGGTCGGCTTGAGAACCTGAAAGAACTGGTCAAGGCCTTGGAACAGTTCGAAAATCTTCAAGGTTTTCTGGAGCATGTGTCCCTTATTATGGACAACGAAAATGAAGAGTCCGAGGAAAAAGTCACGATTATGACCCTGCACGGGGCCAAGGGGCTTGAGTTTCCGAACGTATTTTTACCGGGTTGGGAAGATGGGTTATTCCCGAGCCAAAGATCGATGGATGAAAGCGGTGTAAAGGGTGAAGAGGAAGAACGACGTCTAGCCTATGTGGGCATCACCCGCGCCGAGCGACTATGCACGATTTCATTCGCGGCCAATCGGCGGGTCTATGGCCAGTGGCAGAATGCCTTGCCGAGTCGGTTTATTGATGAATTGCCTGAGGAGCACGTTGATGTCCTCACACCACCGGGTCTTTATGGCGGCGGCTACGGAGCGGCGGCAGGCGGGGCGCCGCAAATGGAGGCTCGTGCAACCAAGGCAGATGCCTATAATTCTCCCGGATGGAAGCGGATGCAGGCGCGCGCGAACGAACGTCCCACTGGTAATCCCCGCTCAAGCCGGCATCTGACGATTGACGCGTCGGCGATCAGCTCCTTCACCGAAGGGGAGCGCGTTTTCAATCAGAAATACGGATACGGGGTGATTGTCGAAGTCGACAACGACAAGCTAGGGATTTCCTTTGACAAGGCGGGAGACAAGAAGGTCTTGGCCAGCTTTGTCGTGCCCGCGGATAAGGCCGGAGACGTGCCCTTTTAAGTTGTAAGTTTTGGTTGTTTTGTGAAGCTGGGCCCTGTGATGGGGCGCCAGATTTTTTTGTGTCTGGAAGGGGAATTCTGGACATAAAAAAACGGCGATGTTCGGGAGGAGGTGAACATCGCCGTCTTATGTGTGCGCCTCGCCAAGCCTCTGGGAGGAGGAGAGTGGGTCGGCGCAGGTTACGTCGGATCTCAGGGAGGAGGAGAGAGATCCTTCGCAATAGTAGAGGCCGAAGCCCCGTGTATGCGACCTCTAGCACTTGGGAGGAGGATAAGTGCCTAAGGTCTATTGCGTCCGACCCAGGGAGGAGGAGAGGGTCATCAGCCGTTCGTTTTGGAGCTTCGCTCCGTGTAGGTGCGGCGACATCTGGGAGGAGGTAGATGTCACCGCTCTTTGCTCAGACCTAGGGAGGAGGAGAAGGTCTGATTAAGAATTCTTAGTTATACGCCGCTTCGATTGCGATACGTTTGATCATGGAACGGTGCATGCCCAAGTCGGCAAGGTCACGGTTCGAAAGAGCGTTCAGCTCGTTGAAAGTTGTGCGGTACACGTTGTAACGTTCGAACTTTTCGACCAACCCTTTATAGGCTGCGATGATACGGTCTTGAATGCCAGCTTCTGCGGCGCGGATGTCTGTAGCGAATGCCATTTGCATATCTCACTTTAATTTTCTGCTGCGCCGGATTGCGCTAACATGAGATCAATTTAGGGGCTGTGCTGCAGATGCACAATCCGGCTTGTCGTCAATGCTGCTATGCAGAAAATGCATAAGTAAGGCTGCCCTAAATTTAGGCCGATTTTCCGTCATTCGCCTTTAATTTAAGGTCTAAATTAACGCGAACTCTTGTGTTTAGGGGGAAAGCGGAACAATGCTCCCGCGTCGAAGTTCATAAGGAGTCGTTACATGGCTGTTACAAAACAAGAGATTCTTGAGGTTTTAGCGCGAATCAAAACAAGCGATGGTGCGAATCTAATTGCGCGGGATTTGGTGCGGGCCTTGGATGTCGACGGCGGGGCGGTGAAATTCGTGATCGAGGCGGCTTCTGCAGATGAGGCACGTATGCTGACCCAATCGCGCGATGAAGCCGAAGCTGCGGTGAAGGCGATGCCGGGGGTTCAATCTGTTTCTGTTGTTTTAACAGCCCATGGCCCAGCCGCCAAAAAGGCCGCGCCACCAGATTTAAAAATTGGACGTCATCCAACGCCGCAGGCTGGTCCAACGAAACCTTCGGGTGTTGCGCGTATTTTGGCCGTGGGGTCAGGGAAGGGCGGTGTGGGGAAGTCGACGGTATCGTCAAACCTTGCGGTAGCGCTTGCGAAACAGGGACGTCGGGTTGGCCTGTTGGATGCGGATATATATGGTCCGAGCCAGCCACGAATGATGGGCGTGAGTAAACGCCCCGCGTCGCCAGATGGCAAAACGATCATTCCTCTACAGGCGCATGGCGTCACGATGATGTCGATTGGCTTGATGGTAGACCCCGAAAAGGCAGTCATTTGGCGCGGTCCTATGTTAATGGGCGCGTTGCAGCAAATGCTGGGACAGGTTGAATGGGGTGAACTCGATGTTTTGATCGTCGATTTGCCGCCGGGAACGGGGGATGTGCAACTGACCCTGTGCCAGAAATCGGACCTCACGGGCGCGATTGTTGTCTCGACCCCACAAGACGTGGCGATGTTGGATGCGAAAAAAGCGCTCAATATGTTTGAACAGCTCGGCACACCGGTTCTGGGGTTGATTGAAAACATGAGCACCTTCATTTGCCCAAACTGCGATCATGAGACCCAGTTATTCGGGCATGGTGGCGTTGAGGCCGAGGCTAAAAAGTTGGACCTGCCGTTCCTTGGAGCCTTGCCGCTGGATATTGATGTGCGTCTCGCAGGAGATAACGGGACGCCGATTGCACTTGGGGACGGACCTATGGCGCAGGCCTATGCAAATATTGCCAAGCGTCTTGTTGATGGCGGAATGGCGTAGCACCTAAGCCCCAAAGAGTGATGACTGCGGAGCGTCCATGGGAAACCATGGGCGTTTTTCTTATTCACGGGATGGATAAAGGGCGAATCGCCGAATTTTATGAAGTGTTTACCGTAGATTTGCGCGAGGTTGAGGGCTTTAGGGCCCATATTTGGTAAATTTATGGGAATTCATGGTCTTTTTTGCATTTTTCTTATTTGCACTATATGTGGTGTTTTTATCTCCCATATTGCACCATGGGTGCCAAGAATCGAAACTCCCAGTCTAATTTGTACACTTTTTGTTCTCTCCTTCGGAGGCGCGTGTTGCGGAAGTGCCATAAAAAACACTTGATTCCCATGATTTCCCATGTCATTCCTAGTATCAAGATGAGGACGGGATCAGGGGCAGATTAAGAACCCCAAACAAAAAGAACCAAATAGGTTTCATACAGGCGCCCGCCATTCATCATAATTGAGATCCGGCGCGCGAGCGAGCAGACATCCCCCCAGGTGGCGCGCGCAGCTGGACATCCCGGCAACGGGACACGGACGGCGGATTGAACAGTGGCAGCTCGTTCAATCCGCCGTTTTCCATTCAAGGGGTCGATGACCCCCCCAAGATCACAAGGAGCCGCGGGGACAGTGGCGAGAACATTTAGAGGCGAAAGCAACCATAAGGTTGATGCGAAGGGTCGGGTGTCTATTCCCGCTCTTTTTCGCCGTGTTCTTGAGGGCGCTGATCCAGAGTGGCGCGAAGGTCTTCAGCCGCGTGTCGTCATTGTTTACGGTGATGAGAAACGCAAGCAGCTCGAATGTTTTCCCCAAGAAGCCATTGATGAGGTCGACGCTTTGATAGCAAAGCTCCCCCGTGGTTCCAGTAAGCGCAAAGCCTTGCAGCGTCTTTATAGTGCGCAGGCGCATCCAACAACCGTGGATGAAACGGGGCGCCTCGTTTTGCCCGCTAAATTGCGCAACAAGATCGGCCTCGACGGAGAGGCTTACTTTATCGGTAATGGCGATACGTTCGAAATTTGGACGCCCGATGCCTACGACGCTTCCATGTCCGAAGGGCTGGATGGAGATGATGATTTTGATCCGGATGTTGATCCGAGCGTCTATTTAGACGCGCTGGGAGAGGGCTAACCAATGACCGCTGCCACGGACCAAAAAAAACCTCACACTCCTGTTTTGCTGCGTCCCTTATTAAAGGCTGTTGCGCCTGTTTCTGGTGCTTGGCTTGATGGAACGTTCGGCGCGGGTGGTTATACGCGCGGATTGCTTGAGGCGGGTGCGGATGTTGTTTACGGCGTAGATCGCGATCCGGCCGTGTTTGAAATGGCCAAGGATTGGGCTGAGCCCTACGGTGATCGGCTGAAGCTGGTCGAAGGGACATTTGGCCAAATGGATGACTATGCCTCGGGTCTCGATGGCGTGGTTTTGGATCTTGGTGTCAGCTCAATGCAACTCGATCAGGCTGAGCGCGGATTTTCGTTCATGCGCGACGGGCCGCTTGACATGCGCATGAGTCAATCGGGCGTTTCTGCTGCCGATTTGGTCAATGGCTGCAGTGAAGCAGAGCTTGCGGATATTTTGTTTCAATACGGCGAAGAGCGGGCAAGCTGGCGTATCGCGAAGGCAATCGTTGCTGCGCGCGAGGTTGAGCCTTTTACCACGACACTTGCGTTGGCCAGTTTGATTGAGAAGGTACTGGGTCGCGGGAAACCGGGGCAAAGCCATCCCGCGACACGCAGTTTCCAAGCGATCCGCATCGCGGTTAATGACGAATTTGGGCAATTGATTGAAGGGCTTGAGGCTGCCGAACGGGCGCTTAAATCGGGTGGGAAACTTGCAGTAGTAACGTTTCACTCGCTTGAAGATCGTATCGCCAAGAAGTTCTTGCAAGCACGCTCAGGCGGCGGCGGGAACGCCAATCGCTATGCACCTGCCGACGTTGAGATGCAGCCAGCGTTTAAATTGACTCCCCGCAAAGCTATCGGGCCCGACACCGAAGAATTGTTGGAAAATCCACGGTCACGGAGTGCGATTTTGCGCGTTGCAACACGAACAGATGCCCCCGCGGAAGGGGCAGGGCGCGCCGGATTGGGCTTGCCGAAACTCGTCACACAGGGGCGAAATTAATGCGTTCTATGTTTATTGCCATAACAGCCTTATTTGTTTTGGGACTTGCGTTTTGGGCATATAATGAAAATTATAAAACTCAAACGACCCTCAAAGAAATGGCAAACGTTCAAACTGAGATCGGGTTAAAACGCGAGCATCTGGCAATTTTGCAAGCCGAATGGGCCTATCAGAACCGCCCGATGCGCTTGCGCCAACTTGCCGAGATTAATTTCGACAGTCTTGGCCTTTTGCCGCTGCTCCCCGAGCAATTTGGCCACGTCGATCAAATTGATTACGACGTCGAGATGTTTGTAAAAGGGTTCCCTGTTTTTGAGGGCGGCATCGAAGTTTCCTCCCCAATCGACGGGGAAGATCAATGATCCGCACACCACTTCGTCCCCTTGCTCGCATCTTGGAGGCGCGTGCCAAAGGGGAAAATCCTGACCAAATCGAGCGTGAAAATATTCGCCGCCGTCATGAAGATATGCGAGACAAGGCGCGCAACCGTGCCGAGGGGCGCTTGCTTGTTTTAGGCGCGTTCTTTGTCATCGCGTTTGCGACCGTTGGCGTGCGGATGGGGCACTTAAGTGCTACAGATCCTGTTGAACCTCGCGGTTCGACTACGGGCGTTGGCATTACGGCCCAACGCGCGAATATCGTGGATCGCGAAGGGCGCATCCTTGCCACGAATATCTCTACCTATTCGCTCTATGCCAATCCGCAAATCATTGTAGACAAAGAACGGGTGGCCAAGGAATTGGTCGGCATTTTTCCAGAACTTAAAGAAGAGCGGTTGATCAAGGATTTCACAGGAAAGCGGAAGTTCTTGTGGATTCGTAAACGGTTATCACCTGAGCAAATGCAAGCGGTCCATGAAATTGGCGACCCTGGCCTTGAGTTTGGTCCGCGCGAAATGCGCTTATATCCTAACGGTCAATTGGCGGCGCATATCCTTGGCGGTGCCAGTTTTGGTCGCGAAGGGGTGCGGTCTGCGGAAGTCATCGGAACGGCCGGTGTCGAGAAATACTTCGACGATTATTTGCGCGATCCTGCCAACCGTGGCGCGCCACTTGAGCTGTCGATTGATCTTTCGGTTCAGGCCGCCACACGTGAAGTCCTTTATGGCGGCATGCGTTTGATGAATGCAAAAGGCGCGACGGCGGTCTTGATGGAGGCTTCGACTGGTGCCATCGTTTCGATGGTTTCCCTGCCAGATTTTGACCCCAATACACGCCCACAAGTTCTCACGGAGGGCGATGCTTCCGATAGCCCCTTGTTTAACCGTGCGGTTCAGGGCGTTTATGAATTGGGATCGACCTTCAAGATTTTCACTGTGGCACAAGCGCTCGAGACGCAGCTGGTGAACCCCAGCACACCCATCAACACAAGTGGTCCCCTAAGATGGGGGAAGTTTTCAATTCGGGATTTCCACAATTACGGCCCGACGCTTTCTGTTACGGACGTGATTGTTGAAAGCTCAAACATCGGGACCGCTCGGATTGCAATGCAAATCGGTGCCGCGCGCCAACAAGAGTTTTTGCGCTCGCTTGGGTTCTTTGATGCAACCCCCGTTGAATTGACCGAAGCGGCTGGCGCAAAGCCATTGTTGCCTCACAACTGGAGCGAATTGTCGGCGATGACCATTTCCTATGGGCATGGTTTGTCGGCCAGCCCGCTGCACCTTGCGACGGCCTATGCGAGTCTCCTCAATGGGGGAACGCGCGTTAAGCCTACTTTGTTGAAGCAAAAAACGGCTGCAGTTACGGGGCCCCGAGTTGTTTCAGTGGCGACCTCTAAGGAATCGCGCAGTATGTTGCGCCAAGTTGTGTCGCGCGGAACTGCGAGTTTTGGTGAAGTTGAAGGCTATGCGGTCGGCGGGAAAACAGGTTCGGCGGACAAGCCAAAACCACGTGGCGGCTATTATAAAGACAAAGTTATCGCGACTTTTGCGAGTGTCTTCCCTGCGCATGACCCAAAATATGTGTTGATCGTGACGCTGGACGAGCCTTCCATTTTTACAATGGGCGAGGATCGCCGCACGGCGGGTTGGACTGCTGTTCCTGTGGCGGCAGAGTTGATCACGCGCATCGCGCCCTTGTTGGGCCTGCGACCAGAGCTTGACACCGAAACACCTGTGGCGATTACTCTGACAAGCAACTAAAACCCTTAGGGGCAAGGATGCGATGATTTGGAATAACGGGGTAATGCCATGACACGAAAAGTTAAAGAAAAACGATTGGCCGACCTTGGTTTGACCGCGCGCGGCCTCGCGAATGTGCCGGTTACGGGATTAAGTGTGGATAGCCGAACTGTGGAGGAGGGCCATCTTTTTGCCGCCCTTCCGGGGGCGAAAATCCACGGTGCAACCTTCATTGAATATGCTCTGCGCATGGGGGCCACCTCGATTTTGACGGATGCTGTGGGGGCGCAGATCGCGCGCACGGTCCTAGAGAAATATGGAGTGGCGCTTGTTGTGGCGGAAGATCCGCGCATGGCGTTGTCGTTTGCCGCGGCGTTGTTTTTTAAAGGCCAGCCCGCCCATATGGTTGCGATTACAGGAACAAACGGAAAGACGTCGGTTGCGACCTTCACCCGCCAAATATGGATTGCCTTGGGGTTTCCTGCGGCGAATATCGGCACGACGGGAGTAGAAGGGGCGTTTCAAGTTCCGCTTTCTCACACCACGCCTGAGCCGATTACCCTACATCGATTACTCGCGAAAATGGCCAAAGCTGGTGTAACGCATGCCGCAATGGAGGCCTCGAGCCACGGGCTGGCCCAGCGGCGATTGGATGCGGTCCGTTTGATGGCTGCGGGTTTTACCAATTTCTCGCAGGACCATTTGGATTATCACAAGGATTTTGACGATTATTTCAATGCGAAGGCGGGTCTTTTTGAGCGGGTGCTCTTAGCTGAAGGGCGCGCTGTTATCAATATCGACAGCCCGCGTGGCCTTCAGATGGCAGAGATAGCCCGCAGTCGCGGTCAGCGCGTGTTGTCGGTTGGGCGCACTGCGGGCGCGGATATGTGTCTTGTAGGGCAACGTTTTGATGCGCAAGGTCAAGAGGTTTTGTTCACATTCGAAGGGGGCCAAAATGGCCTGCGCCTTCCATTGATTGGTGGATTTCAGGCCGAGAATGTGTTGCTTGCCGCCGGACTTGTGATTGCCTGCGGCGAGAAACCCGAACGCGTGTTTGAGGTTTTGCCAGAAATGGTCACCGTTCCCGGGCGCATGCAGCACGCGGCGACGCGCGAGAATGGCGCGACGGTTTTTGTTGATTTCGCCCATACTCCAGACGCATTGTCGACCGCACTTACGGCTTTGCGACCCCACGTGATGGGGCGAATTGTTGTGGTTTTGGGCGCGGGCGGCGATCGCGATGCCAGCAAGCGCGCCCTGATGGGGCGGGCCGCAGCACAGCACGCGGATGTTGTTTTCGTGACGGATGACAACCCACGCAGCGAAGATCCCGCCGCGATCCGCGACATGGTGATGGAGGGGTGTCCGCAAGCCTATAATGTTGGCGATCGGGCCGAAGCGATTTTACGCGCGGTGGATGCATTGGGGGCGGGGGATGCGCTGTTGATTGCTGGAAAAGGGCATGAAACGGGCCAAACGATTGGGGATGTGACATTGCCGTTTAATGACGCCGAACAAGCCAGCGTTGTCGTGGCCGCCCTTGAGGGGCGTTTGGCATGACCGCGCTTTGGACTTCACAGGATGCGCAAGCTGCAACGGGAGGCGAATCCACGCAGGAGTGGCAGGCCTCGGGGCTATCCATCGACACGCGGACCTTGCAAAAAGGCGATCTTTTTGTTGCCCTTAAAGACGTGCGCGACGGCCATGATTTCGTCGCACAAGCCCTTGAAAAGGGGGCTGCTGCCGCATTGGTCACGCATTTACCGGAGGGCGTTTCACCGGATGCGCCCCTGTTAATAGTGCCAGACGTTTTAGGCGCGCTTGAGGATTTGGCGCGTGCCGCACGGGCACGGACCGAGGCGAAAGTGATCGCCGTTACCGGATCGGTTGGCAAGACCTCAACCAAAGAAATGTTGCGCGTTGTTTTGGCACATCAGGGGCGCGTTCATGCGGCCGAAGCGAGTTACAATAATCATTGGGGCGTGCCGCTGACACTGGCGCGGATGCCGGTTGATACGGATTTTGCGATCATCGAGATCGGGATGAGCCATCCAGGTGAAATCGCGCCGCTTGCTAAAATCGCGGCGCCTAATGTGGCGATGATTACCAATGTCGCCGCTGCGCATTTGGAGGCCTTCGATGATATATCCGGAATCGCGCATGAAAAAGCGGCGATCTTTTCGGGGTTGGTTCACGGCGGGACTGCGATCATCAATGTTGACCTTGAGACCTCTAAAATCTTGTGGGACGCGACGCCAGAAAAGAAGGTAGGTTTCGGAACAGACACCAGCGCTGACTTCTTTCTTGAGGAGGTCAAGCTTTCCGATAATGTGACGGTGATTTCCGCGACGTTGAACGGCGAACCCGCCCTATTTAAACTGTCCACGGCAGGGCGGCATTTTGCGATGAATGCGGTTGGCGTTTTGGCCTGTGTGCAGGCAGTCGGCGCGGATATTGGCCTTGCGGCTTGTGATTTGGCACAGTGGCGCCCCCCTTTGGGGCGGGGTACCCGCGAGACGATTTACCTTGATCGCTATGCAGATGAAGTGAGTCTGGAGCTGATTGACGATGCCTTTAATGCCAACCCCACGTCTCTTGCGGCCGCGCTTGAAGTGCTCGCGGCGGCCAAGCCACGCAATGATGTCGGGCGCGTCCGAATTGGGCGACGTATGGCGATCCTTGGCGATATGTTGGAGTTGGGGGACGACGCAATCGAGCAGCACCGCAAAATTGCAACGCTGGAAAGTGTCGCGCAGATCGATAAAATCCACTGTGTTGGCCCGATGATGCGGGCGCTGTTTGACGAAATCCCAGACCAAAAGCGCGGCCTATGGGTCGCAACTTCGCAGGAACTCGTGGCCAAAGCCAAAGATCTCATCGACGCGGGCGATGTGATCTTGGTAAAAGGCTCAAAGGGAAGCAAAACGGCACTCGTTGTTGACGCTATCCGAAAACTGGGCCATCCAGCCCCAACACTTGAATAAGGGGCAGTTTATTGCTGTATTGGCTCACTGATTTATCGGACGGGGGGGATTTCTTTAACCTCTTTCGCTATATTTCGTTTCGCGCAGGCGGCGCATTCTTCACGGCGCTCATCTTTGGTTTTATCTTTGGTCAGCCGCTGATTAACCTGCTGCGTGCCAAACAAGGACGCGGCCAACCTATTCGCGATGACGGACCAGAATCGCATTTCGCAAAGGCAGGCACGCCAACAATGGGCGGGCTTTTGATCCTTTCTGCCTTGGTCTTTTCAACGCTCCTCTGGGCGCGCATTGATAACCCCTATGTGCTGATGATCTTGTTCGTGACACTTAGCTTTGGGGCCATTGGGTTCGCGGATGACTACGCAAAAGTGAGCAAGAATAACACCAAAGGCGTGTCTGGAAAGATCCGCATGGGGCTTGGATTATTGGTTGCTGCGATCGCGTCCTATTGGGCGTCTTGCTATCACCCTGACGGTTTGGCCTACCAACTCGCGGTTCCCGTATTCAAAGATACACTCCTGAATCTGGGAATTTTCTTTGTGCCGTTCTCGATGATCGTGATCGTTGGGGCGGCCAACGCGGTCAATTTGACGGATGGTCTCGATGGGCTGGCAATTATGCCCGTTATGATCGCAGCGGCAGCCCTTGGGGTGATCGCCTATACCGTCGGACGGGTCGATTTTACTGACTACCTTGATGTGCATTACGTGCCAGGAACCGGTGAGATACTGATATTTTCGTCGGCACTTATTGGCGGTGGTCTGGGCTTTCTTTGGTATAACGCTCCGCCAGCGGCCGTGTTTATGGGCGACACAGGGTCGCTCGCGCTTGGCGGCGCTCTAGGCGCGATTGCCGTGGCGACCAAACACGAGATCGTTTTGGCCATTGTTGGTGGTCTGTTTGTGGCCGAAGCGCTGTCAGTGATCATCCAAGTTTTGTATTTCAAGCGCACAGGGAAGCGGGTTTTCCTGATGGCGCCGATCCATCACCACTTTGAGAAAAAGGGCTGGGCCGAGCCGCAAATCGTGATCCGGTTTTGGATTATTTCGCTTGTTTTGGCGCTTATCGGACTGGCGACGCTTAAACTGCGTTAATTCGGAAGACTATTTCAATGCGGGCGTGTCCAATCATGGGCGCGCCCATTTTTGTTTCCGGTGGATTGCTAAAGTCGCTTTGACAAGGCATGAACGGGAAAAGCAACGTCGCGCAAGGAGCCTCCCATGATCCCAGTCCAAGGATATACCGACCAAAAAGTAGCCGTTCTAGGGCTTGGACGCTCAGGAATTGCAACTGCGCGCGCCTTGCGCGAAGGCGGCGCGATCCCTGTCGTTTGGGACGATAACGTCGAAGCGCGGGAGCGTGCTCAAACCGAAGGGTTTGACCCCGTTGATTTGGGTAAAACGAGCGCTTGGGAAGGCGTCGCCGCGTTGATCCTTTCGCCAGGTATTCCGCATCTCTACCCAACGCCTAACAAATATGTGTCCATGGCGTGGGACGCGGGCATTCCTGTCGATAACGATATTTCGCTGTTTTTCGCGGGGTTTGCCACGACGGAATGGGACGAATTCGTGACCATGCCGCGCGTCGTCACCGTGACGGGCAGTAACGGAAAATCCACCACCAGCGCGCTTCTTCATCACGTGTTGCAACACGTCAATCGCCCAACCCAACTTGCGGGGAATATCGGGCGCGGTGCCTTGGATGTCGATCCCGCCATTGATGGCGAGGTCGTGGTATTGGAGCTTTCTTCCTATCAAACCGACCTTGCGCGTAACCTGACGCCCGATATCGCCGTCTTCACCAATCTTTCACCGGATCACTTAGATCGCCACGGCGGGCTTGGCGGATACTTTGCCGCGAAACGACGGCTCTTTGCCGAAGGCGGTCCTGATCGCGCAGTGATCGGTGTAGATGAGGACGAGGGGCGGTATCTTGCCAATCAGCTGGCGACGGGGAAGGCGGATGATCGCGTGATCCGTGTGTCGACGAAAGCTAAATTAACGGGGCCGGGTTGGAATGTTTTTGTGCGCAAGGGGTTCCTTTCGGAGTACCGCAAAGGGCGTCAAACGGGCTCCATTGATTTGCGGGCGATTCAGGGGCTTCCCGGCGTTCATAATCATCAAAACGCCTGTGCCGCCTATGCCGTCGCGCGCTCGCTCGGACTGGCGCCCCGCGTTATTGAGGCGGCGTTCCACAGCTTTGAAGGTCTGCCGCATCGCTCCCAAACGATTGCCACCAAAAACGGCGTGCGTTTTGTGAATGACAGTAAAGCAACCAACGTCGACAGTGCCGCCTGTGCGCTGGACGCGTTTGAGAATATCCGCTGGATTTGTGGCGGCCTCGAGAAGGAAGGTGGCCTTGGCGCGCTGACATCGCATTTTGCCAACGTGAAAAAGGCCTATGTGATTGGACGCGACGCCGCCAATTTTGCGCTTGGGCTTGAAGGGCTTGAGGTCGAAATTTGCGAAACCATGGCCGTCGCCGTGGCGCGTTCTACCGCCGAAGCCCAAGAAGGGGATACGGTCCTTTTGGCACCCGCCGCTGCAAGTTTTGATCAATACGACAGTTTTGAGAAACGCGGCGATGATTTTGCCGATTGCGTTGCGGCGCTTTAAGCACTGTCGCGACACAGAAAAGACCCACTAAATCCATCCTTTGGGTGGGTCTTTTTGCTGGATTAATCTGCGGTTTTTGCGTAGACTTTTCCCCAGACCCGGCAAACGGGCGATCAGAGGCAGTATAGGCGGTACCCCATGACCGAGATGGTATATGGTTCTCTCCCCCATTCGGGCGGTGAACCCGTGCTCCCACGTTGGTGGCGCACAATTGATAAATGGACAGCAGTCTTTATTCTTTTGCTCTTTGCAATTGGCATCCTTCTTGGGTTGGCTGCTTCTCCGCCTTTGGCCGAAAAGAACGGGTTTGCCCCGTTTCACTATGTTCAACGCCAAGCGTTTTTCGGGATGGTCGCCCTTGTGGTGATGATTTTCATTTCGATGATGTCGCCCGTTATGGTGCGCCGCCTTGGCGTTTTGGGCTTCGTTTGTGCCTTTGTTGCCCTGTTGTTTTTGCCCTTTTTGGGGACGGATTTTGGCAAGGGGGCGGTGCGTTGGTATTCCCTCGGTTTTGCCTCGGTTCAGCCGAGCGAGTTTCTCAAACCTGGTTTTGTGATTGTGACTGCGTGGTTGATGGCGGCAAGTCAGGAAATTAACGGCCCTCCTGGTAAAACCCTTTCGTTCGCTTTTCTGGTTTTTATCGTTGGTTTGCTTGCATTGCAGCCTGATTTTGGGCAAGCGGCGCTGGTTTTGTTTGGCTGGGGTGTGATGTATTTTGTGGCTGGCGCGCCGTTTTTATTGCTTATCGGCATGGCGGCTTTGGTGGTTTTGGGCGGCTCGTTTGCCTATAATAATTCCGAACACTTTGCCCGCCGTATCGATGGATTTTTAAATCCAGAAATTGATCCGACAACACAGATCGGTTACGCCACCAACGCCATTCAAGAGGGCGGATTCTTTGGAGTTGGTGTTGGCGAGGGGCAAGTGAAATGGTCACTGCCTGATGCGCACACCGATTTTATTATCGCCGTTGCGGCGGAAGAGTATGGTCTGTTGCTTGTTCTGGCGATCATTATGCTTTTTCTTGTAATTACAGTGCGCTCTCTCCTGCGGTTAATGCGCGAACGCGATCAGTTTACGCGACTGGCTGGCACAGGTTTGGCCTGTATGTTTGGCATCCAAGCCTTTGTGAATATGGGGGTTGCGGTGCGGCTTTTGCCCGCTAAGGGGATGACGCTTCCGTTTGTGAGTTATGGCGGCAGTTCTTTGGTCGCAGGTGGGATTGCACTTGGCATGTTGCTTGCGCTAACACGCAGTCGACCACAGGGCGTTATTGGCGACCATTTCGTTGGGCGTGGACGCGGAACTTTAGGGACGGATCAAGGTTAATGTCAGGACCTCTTTTAATCATCGCTGCGGGCGGAACGGGCGGGCACATGTTCCCCGCACAGGCTTTAGCCGAAGCGATGTTGGCCAAAGGTTGGTCTGTAAAACTTTCGACCGATGCGCGCGGCGCGCGATATGCGGGCGGATTTCCACCAGACGTCGAGATCGAAACGCTCTCGAGCGCGACGTTCGCGCGGGGCGGATTGTTGGCAAAGGCGATTGTGCCATTTCGTGTGTTCGGCGGAGTCCTCGCGGCGGTTTGGAAGATGTATCGTGATAAGCCTGCTGTTGTCGTGGGCTTTGGCGGATATCCGTCGATTCCGGCTGTTGCTGCAGCATGGATTTTGCGTCGCCCTCGGGCGTTGCACGAACAGAATGGCATCCTTGGACGTGTGAATAAACTTTTTGCCAAACACGTGGATGCCGTGGCCTGTGGTACGTGGCCGACGGATCTTCCTGAGGGGGTTGAGGGGCACGAAGTTGGCAATCCGGTGCGCAGCGAGATTTTGGATCGCGCGGGGGCTGGGTACATAGAACCGGGTGATTATCCGATGTCGATCCTTGTGATGGGCGGAAGCCAAGGCGCGCGCATTCTTTCGGATATTGTCCCCGCAGCCATTGCCGCCTTGCCAGATAGCTTGCGCCGCAACATCCGTGTAGATCAACAGGCGCGCGAAGAAGATTTAGAGCGGGTCACCGCGTTTTATCGTGAGGCCGAAATCAAGGCGGACGTAAAGCCGTTTTTCAAAGACGTGCCGCGCAGAATGTCGGAATGCCAATTAGTCATTGCGCGTTCGGGCGCCAGTACGGTTGCTGATATTTCGATCATTGGTCGCCCCTCCATTTTGGTGCCTTATGCTGCCGCGACGGGGGATCACCAGACGGTGAATGCCCAAGGTTTGGTGGATGCGCAGGCTGCAAAACTCTTGCAGGAAGCCGATTTCACAGTCGAGAATTTAACCGCATTGATCTTAGGGGTGATCACTCATCCCGATAAAGCAAATTCAATGGCGCGCGCAGCCCTTGGCTGTGGCAAGCCCGACGCGACTCAGCGCCTTGTTGCGCTCGTCGACTCGCTCCGCGAACATCCCCTAAGCACCGAGGCTCACACATGAACCGTCAAGCGACCAAACTTCCCATCGAAATGGGTGCCATTCATTTTGTCGGGATTGGTGGCATTGGGATGTCGGGCATTGCAGAAATGCTTTTGGATCAAGGCTATCAGGTTCAGGGCAGTGACTTAAAAGCCAGCAAGATCACTGAGCGTTTGGTCGGGCTTGGGGCGACAGTATTTTTTGGGCAAAAGGCCGAAAATCTGGAAAACGCCGAAGTGGTGGTTATTTCAAGCGCGATCAAGGCGGGTAATCCGGAGTTGGATGCCGCTCGCGCCACGGGGCTTCCCGTTGTGCGCCGTGCAGAAATGTTGGCCGAATTGATGCGGCTGAAATCCAATATCGCCGTTGCGGGAACGCATGGCAAAACAACAACGACGACTATGGTGGCCACGTTGCTAGATGCGGGCGGGCTTGACCCGACGGTGATCAATGGCGGCATTATTCACGCCTACGGGTCCAACGCGCGCATGGGTACGGGCGAATGGATGGTGGTCGAGGCCGACGAGAGTGACGGAACTTTTAACCGTCTTCCGGCCACGATTGCGATCGTCACAAATATCGATCCCGAGCATATGGAACACTGGGGCGATTTCGATACGTTGCGCCAAGGGTTCCTTGATTTCGTGTCAAATATACCCTTCTACGGCGTTGCGGTATGTTGTACCGATCACCCCGAAGTTCAGTCCCTTGTGGGCAAAATAACTGACCGCCGCGTGATTACATTTGGGTTCAACGCCCAAGCGGATGTACGGGCGACCAACCTGAAATATAAAGAGGGCGTGGCGCATTTCGACATCGCGCTGAAGGCCGAAAATCTGGTGATTGAGGATTGTTCCTTGCCGATGCCGGGGGACCACAATGTGTCCAACGCGCTTTCGGCAGTTGCGGTCGCGCATCATTTGGGTGTTTCGCCCGCAGACATCAAATCAGCGTTGAAAAACTTTGCCGGGGTGAACCGTCGTTTCACCAAGGTTGGTGAAGTGAATGGGGTCACAATCATCGACGATTATGGGCACCACCCCGTGGAGATTGCGGCGGTGCTTAAAGCGGCGCGGCAGGCCACATCGCACACCGAAGGCGCGCGCGTTATTGCGGTACATCAACCGCACCGTTACAGCCGCTTGCATACCTTGTTTGAGGATTTCTGTACCTGCTTCAACGACGCGGATGTCGTCGGCATTTCCGATGTTTTCTCGGCGGGTGAAGACGTGATTGAGGGCGCGACCCGCGATGATTTGATTGCGGGTCTTATTCGTCACGGCCACCGCCACGCGCGCGCCGTCACCAGCGAAGAGGATTTGGTGCGTCTTGTGCGTGAGCAAACCAAACCCGGCGATATGGTGGTGTGTTTGGGCGCGGGGACGATTTCGGCTTGGGCAAATAATCTTCCAAACCTCATGAAAGACTAGGTAACACAAGGGCAAGAATATGGATTTAGGAATACCGGTCTCAGGATTTCTAGCGCTGCTATGGCTGCTGATTGCCAACGTCGTTGGCTTTTTTCCGAGCAAAAAGAAACATTGGCCCGCAGCCTATGTCCTTATGAGCATCGGTCTGCCGATAACAGTTTATCTGTTTTATGAAAGCGGATTCTGGATAGGGGTGCTTTTCCTAATTGCTGCGGGCTCGATTTTTAGATGGCCATTGATCTTTCTCCTCCGTCGCCTTGGTCTTCTGAAAACCCCGTCTTAGGGCTGGAAACGCCTCTGTTTCGCGCTATAACCACCGAAATTAAAACGGGCGCATAACATGACTCTTGATCCCAATTCCTTGCCGCAGGTGCGCGGTGTTCTGACTTTTGACAAGGACCTCTCGGGGTTGACGTGGTTGCGTGTAGGCGGGCCTGCGGATGTCTTATTTCAGCCTGTGGACATTGAAGATTTGCAATATTTTCTGCGCGAATTGCCGCGCGATATTCCCGTATTTCCGATGGGAGTCGGTAGCAATCTGATTGTGCGCGATGGGGGTATTCGCGGTGTGGTGATCCGTCTTGGGCGTGGCTTCAATGGAATTGAATTTGACGGCCAAGACGTGACCGCAGGGGCGGCGGCATTGGATGCGCATGTGGCCAGAAAAGCGGCGGCTGCGGGCGTTGATTTGACATTTTTGCGCACAATCCCAGGTGCAATTGGCGGTGCTGTTGCGATGAATGCGGGATGCTATGGACGCTACATCGCGGATGTATTTCAGTCCGCCCGGATTGTGACGCGGGAGGGCGAGGTGAAAACGCTCTTAAGTGCTGAATTGGCGTTCGCGTATCGCAATTCGGATTTGCCGGAAGGTGCGGTTTTGGTTGATGCGGTTTTTCGTGGCGCGCGGGGGGATTCGGTCGAGCTTGAGGCGCTTATGGCCGCGCAGCTCAAAAAACGCGACGAAACCCAGCCCACCAAGGACCGCACGGCCGGAAGTACTTTCCGAAATCCTGCGGGGTTTAGCTCTACGGGACAGGCCGATGATGTGCATGATTTGAAGGCTTGGAAGGTTATTGATGACGCCGGAATGCGCGGTGCGCGACGGGGCGGGGCGGTTATGAACGAGATGCACAGCAACTTCTTGACCAATGCGGGGGGCGCGACGGCTGCTGATTTGGAAGAATTGGGCGAAGAAGTACGAAAAAAGGTTTTCAAAAACAGTTCAATAGAGTTAGTATGGGAAATTAAGCGCATCGGCGAACCGACGACCCCGTAAATTTCGAATATTTTCTGGAAAACCGGTGAAAACAGACGCGCAAATCAAGAACTAGCGGCAGATCCGCGTAGATTCTGGCACAGGAAAAGCCAAGCTACGCAACAAAAATAAAAAGCGAACTATCTGGATTCGGGCGTTCTGCGTTTGAAACCTTGAGTAGAATCAGATGCCCAAAATCGGGCGCACCAAGATCCTCATAGAAGGGTCGCAAATGATAAGAGGCGGGCATGTCGAGCAGGGCATCCCAAAAAGTGGCAGTATTGCTGGGAGGACCTTCTGCGGAACGCGAAGTTTCTCTCTCAAGTGGGCGCGGTTGCGCGGCTGTACTTCGGGACGAAGGATTTGAGGTTGTTGAACTGGACGCGGGTCCAGACCTAGCTGCACGTCTTCTTGAGATTGCCCCAGACGTTGTTTTTAACGCGTTGCATGGGCGTTGGGGTGAGGATGGATGCGTCCAAGGCTTGCTCGAATGGCTCAAAATTCCCTATACACATTCCGGCGTTTTGGCTTCGGCTCTCGCGATGGACAAGGAACGCTCCAAGGAAATGTTTCGCGCGGCGGGTTTGCCCGTTTGCGAGAGCGGTCTTTTTGCGAAATCGGAGGTCGCCGCGCGCCATGTGATGGCGCCGCCTTACGTTGTGAAGCCTAATAACGAAGGTTCCTCTGTTGGCGTTTATCTGGTGGCCGAGGGTGCAAATACCCCGCCAAACCTTTCCGATGATATGCCCGAAATCGTCATGGTCGAGGCCTTCGCGCCGGGCCGTGAATTAACCACAACTGTCTTTGGCGACCGTGCCCTTGGGGTGACGGATATCCTGACCGATGGTTGGTACGATTACGATGCAAAATATGTGCCCGGCGGCTCTCGTCATGTGGTGCCTGCCGATCTTCCGCCCGAGATCACCGCAGCGTGCCTGGACTATGCCCGCCGGGCCCATGTGGCCTTGGGATGTCGCGGTGTTTCGCGCACGGATTTCCGCTGGGATGAAGCGCGTGGCCTTGATGGGTTGATCCTGTTGGAAACCAACACTCAACCCGGAATGACCCCAACGTCGCTGACGCCTGAACAGGCAGATGTATTTGGCATCGGGTTTGGCGGCTTGTGCCGTTGGCTGGTGGAGGATGCATCATGTCAGAGGTAGGCTTTAATTCTGGCGCGCGTCAGGTCGCAGGTCTCTCTTCGCGTCGTACCCAGTCCCCTAAACGTGATCCCGCCCCAAGCCGTGTCGCCTATCGCGCCCAGCGGCTTTGGCTCACACCGACGTTTCGTAAAATTGTGCGTGTTGGCTTGCCCGTTTTGGTTGTCAGTATGATTACTGGGGGCCTATTGGCGAGTGCCGATCGTCGGCAGGCGATTGTGGATTGGTCGCTGCAATTGCGCGAGGATATTGAGCATCGCCCCGCATTTATGGTGCATATGATGGCCGTGGACGGGGCCTCGATTGAGCTTGCCGAAGATATTCGAGAAGTTTTCCCTCTGGATTTTCCGATGAGTTCGTTTGATCTGGATTTGCAGCAAATGCATGCGGCTATTTCCGAACTTGATGCGGTGGCCTCGGTGAATGTGCAGGTGCGCGTTGGCGGCGTATTGCAGGTGAGCGTCGATGAGCGCGTGCCGGTAATTGTTTGGCGCGGCACTGACGCGGTTGAATTGTTAGATGCCGAAGGGCATCGCGTTGTACAGGTGCCTGCGCGGGCCTCGCGCCCTGATTTGCCATTGGTGACGGGATTTGGTGCCGATAAAGCCATTCCAGAAGCCCTTGAACTGTTGGCCTCCGCGGCTCCGATTTACGACCACGTGCGCGGTCTTGTGCGGGTGGGCGAGCGTCGGTGGGACCTTGTATTGGACAATGGCCAACGGGTTCTTTTGCCCGAAACAAATCCCCGCCAAGCGCTGCACCGCGTGATTGCGCTGAATACAGTCAGGGATTTGTTGGCGCGCAACGTGGCCGTCATTGATATGCGGCTTGAAAAGCGCCCAACCCTTCGCCTTAAAGAGCCTGTTCCAGAAGTCTCGCCCGAAGATGCCCCCATTATTAATAGCGGAGCCCAGTATCCATGACCGATCTTTACCAAAGCCAACGAGCGATGCGCAACATGAGAGAAGCCGCCATGCAGCGCGGTGTTGTGGCAATTTTGGATGTGGGAACGTCGAAAATCGCATGTTTGATATTGCGCTTTGACGGACCGGAAAAACCCCACGATTTTGATGGTGTTGGCTCGATGGCAGGGCAGAGCAGTTTTCGGGTTATTGGAGCGGCAACCACGCGGTCGCGTGGAGTGAGTTTCGGGGAAATTGACGCAATGGCCGAAACAGAGCGTGCCATTCGCACCGCTGTTCAAGCCGCACAAAAAATGGCCAATCTGCGGGTCGATCACGTAATCGCGTGTTTTTCGGGTGCACGGCCACGGTCCTATGGATTGGCGGGTAGCATTGATGTTCAGGAACGGACCGTCAGCGAACAGGATGTCGCACGTGTTTTGTCGGCCTGTGAAGTGCCAGAGTTCGGGGCAGGGCGTGAAGTTTTACATGCCCAACCGGTAAATTTTGCGCTGGACCACCGCACGGGCCTTGGCGATCCACGCGGGCAAATCGGCAATCGTTTGGCTGCGGACATGCATGTTTTGACCGTCGACGCGAATGCCATTCAAAATCTGATTTATTGTATCAAACGGTGCGATCTCGAACTCGCGGGTATGGCCTCGAGTTCATATGCTTCGGCGATTTCGGCCTTGGTTGAGGACGAGCAAGAGCTTGGCGCGGCCTGTATCGATTTGGGTGGCGGTTCTACGGGACTGTCGATTTTCATGAAAAAACACATGATCTATTCTGACTCGGTTCGACTGGGGGGCGATCACATCACCAACGATATTTCCAAAGGCCTTCAAGTGCCGATGGCAACTGCGGAACGGATCAAAACCCTGTTTGGTGGCGTTGTCGCCACGGGAATGGACGACCGCGAAAAAATTGAAGTTGGTGGGGACTGCGGCGATTGGGAAAAAGACCGTCGTACCGTTAGTCGCGCTGAATTGATCGGGATTATGCGACCACGGGTCGAGGAAATTCTCGAGGAGACGCGGGCGCGTCTTGAGGCCGCCGGATTTGATCACCTGCCAAGCCAGCAAATTGTTCTGACCGGCGGTGGAAGCCAAATTCCCGGCCTTGATGGTTTGGCCACGCGCATCCTAGGACAGCGCGTGCGGATGGGGCGTCCGCTACGGGTTCAGGGCTTGCCTCAATCGGCTACGGGGGCGGCTTTTGCCTCCTCGGTTGGGCTATGTTTGTTTGCTGCAAACCCGCAAGATGAGTGGTGGGACTTCGATATTCCCACAGAACGGTATCCAGCACGGTCGGTAAAACGCGCCGTGAAATGGTTCAAAGATAATTGGTAAACGCAAAATATGGTAGTTTCGGCAAGATATCGCCAAACTTTTCGGCCTGACGGACTATATTTTGTGTCATTAACGCGTTTTTTTCGTGACGTTTGACAAATTTCTCGATAAAATCGGTGCAAATCAGGCAAATTTGTCGCCCCGGGACGGGTGGCACTGTATCACAGGCGGACCAGTCGATGACTTTAAATCTTAGTATTCACGAGCAAGACGATCTCAAACCACGGATCACCGTTTTCGGTGTTGGTGGAGCCGGCGGTAACGCCGTAAACAACATGATCGACAAACAACTCGATGGTGTTGAGTTTGTGGTCGCGAATACCGACGCCCAAGCGTTGCAGCAGAGCAAATCCACAGCACGCATTCAAATGGGCATCAAGGTCACTGAAGGTCTGGGCGCGGGGGCACGGCCTTCCGTAGGTTCCGCCGCTGCTGAAGAAAGCATCGAACAGATCGTTGACCACCTCGCGGGCGCGCACATGTGCTTCATTACCGCAGGTATGGGGGGCGGTACCGGAACCGGCGCGGCGCCAATCATCGCGCAGGCCGCGCGCGAGTTGGGTGTTTTGACCGTAGGCGTTGTGACCAAACCGTTCCAATTCGAGGGCGCGAAACGGATGCGTCAAGCCGAAGAGGGCGTTGAAGCGCTGCAAAAAGTTGTCGATACCCTGATCATCATTCCGAACCAAAACCTATTCCGTTTGGCGAATGAAAAAACAACATTTACCGAAGCCTTTAGTCTTGCGGACGACGTTCTGTATCAAGGTGTCAAAGGTGTAACCGACCTTATGGTTCGCCCCGGCATCATCAACCTCGACTTTGCAGATGTGCGTTCCGTGATGGACGAAATGGGCAAAGCGATGATGGGAACGGGCGAAGCCACAGGCGAAGATCGCGCCGTTCAAGCCGCCGAAAAAGCCATCGCGAACCCCTTGCTTGACGAAATTAGCCTGCGCGGCGCACGCGGCGTTCTTATCAATATTACAGGTGGCTACGACCTCACATTGTTCGAACTCGACGAAGCGGCCAACCGCATTCGCGAGGAAGTCGATCCAGAGGCGAACATCATCGTTGGCTCGACTTTGGACACTGAAATGGAAGGCGTCATGCGCGTTTCCGTAGTGGCCACTGGAATTGACGCCCGTGTCGGCGCCGGAGAAGTTCCCGTAGCGCGTCGTTCCCTCGCAGAACCGTTGAAGCATTCCTCACTTGCCGATGAAGTTGCTCAAGAATTGAGCCAAGCCGCAGAAGCACAAGGCAAAGAACCTTCCTTGTTTGCTGAGCCGGAAGCTGAAAAAGAAACGCCTTCTTTCTTTGCGCCAACTCCACGGGCCAAGGAAGAAGTTCCTGCTCCCGCATACCAACCGCAACAACAAGCGGCTCCTTCGCCTCAGTTTGCTGAAGAGCCAGTACGGTTTGAGAGCGAAGCCGAAGGTTTTGTCGCTCCTAAACCTCGGACACCGGGAACGCCTTCTCCTGAAGCGTTGGATCGTCTTCGCGCCGCGGCTTCGAAAGTTCCGCATGCTCCGGCTGGTTATGGTCAAACTGCAGCAAAGCCTGCTCCTCAGCCACAAGCTGAACCTGAAAAACCACGCTTTGGGATCAACTCTTTGATCAACCGAATGACAGGCCACGCAGCCGAGGAGGGCGCGCGTACAGCTACTGCACGCCAGCAACCACAGGTGCAGGCCCCCGTTGCTGAAACCGAACATGAGCCGGATCCTGAGCAAGAGCGTATCGACATTCCAGCGTTTTTGCGCCGCCAAGCTAACTAAATATTTCAACAGTTGTAACAATTGGGCTGCCCTTCGGGGTGGCCCTTTTTTGTTTAATTACAATGCGTTGCATATTTTTGCGCAAACAACCGCCTAGGTGAAAAGCGCATGTTTCATTCAGTTGCAAAGATTGAATTGTACATAACACAGTGGGAGCTTATCTCTCCTGTGTCGGAGCAAAGAACGTTCCGAGGCCGTTATGGAGCATCCATTGCAAACTACTTTGAACAAGCCAATTACATTTCGCGGAATAGGTCTCCACTCTGGGGCCCCTGTTCGCATGGTTGTAAAACCGGCGGCAGTGGATAGCGGAATTTGGTTTGTCAGGAGCGACCTTGAAGGGGATAACCGTATCCCCGCGTTATATGATGCGACGACGCCTGCGCAGCTTTGCACCCGTGTCGCAAATGCCTCTGGCGCTTCCGTTTCAACGATCGAACATATCATGGCCGCGCTCGCAGGGTGTGGCGTACAAAACGCTGTGATCGACGTAGACGGCCCAGAAATCCCCGTTCTCGACGGAAGTTCCGCCGAATTTGTGACCGCTATTTTAATGGTCGGGCGCAAGGATCTTAAAGCACCAATCCGAGCGTTGAAGATTTTGAAAACTGTGGAAGTACGTGACGGCGACGCAATCGCCCGTATCGAGCCCGCAGAAACTTTGCATATCGATTTCCACATTCGTTTCAATGACGCTGCCATTGGCAAACAAGATAAGAAACTTAGCATGGCAAATGGCGCTTTTGTGCGCGAACTTTGCGATAGCCGGACTTTTTGTCGACAATCTGATGTCGATGCGATGCGTGCCGCAGGGCTTGCTTTGGGCGGTTCTGTGAAGAATGCCGTTGTGATTGATGGTGATGACGTCTTGACGCCTGGTGGCCTACGTCACCGCGACGAGGCTGTGCGCCACAAAATGCTCGACGCGTTAGGCGATCTTGCCCTCGCTGGCGGACCCATTTTGGGGCGCTACACAGGGATTCGCGCGGGGCATGCCCTCACCAACAAACTCCTCAGAGCAATTTTTGCAGACGCCAATGCTTGGGAATGGGTGAAATGCGACGCCCGCGTCTCTGCGCGTTTGCCCGGCGCTGGCCTGCACGCCACCGATATCCCGATTGCGGCCGAATAAATCCCTTCCTAATGTAACGTAAAGACGTTTTGCCTAGGATTTTTCTGTGCTAGAACGGCGTGAGGTTTGGGGTTTTCCCCTTCGAACAGATTTTAAAGGTGGCGCTGAATGAGACGCGCAGCGGCTTGGCCAACTCGAATTACTTTGCTTTGCGGTCTCACGTTGTTGATGGCCTGCGGCGGCAATTCCAGCAAAGATATCCCCCTCGAGACGTTTACTCCCGAGGAGATTTATACTCGTGCGGAATTTGATCTTGAGGCGGGTGACCCCGAAGAAGCCGCGCGGCTGTTTGGCGAAGTTGAACGCCTTTACCCCTATTCCGAATGGGCAAAACGCGCATTGATCATGCAAGCGTTCTCCTATCATCGCGATCAGGACTATGAAAATAGCCGTATCGCGGCACAACGTTTCATTGATTTCTACCCCGCTGAGGAGGATGTTGCTTACGCGCAATTCCTTTTGGCGCTGTCCTACTACGACCAAATTGATGAGGTTGGCCGCGATCAGGGCCTCACGTATCAAGCGTTGCAGCAATTGCGACTGGTAATCGAACGTCATCCAGACAGCGAATATGCGCGGTCAGCGATTCTGATGTTTGATCTCGCGTTTGATCATCTTGCGGCCAAAGAAATGGAAATTGGGCGCTACTACCTCAAAAAAGGACACTACGCTGCGGCGATCAATCGATTCCGTGTTGTGATCGAGGACTTCCAAACCACAAGTCACACTCCAGAGGCCTTGATGCGCCTCGTTGAGAGCTACTTGGCCTTGGGGTTTGTCGAAGAAGCTCAAACGGCTGCCGCCATTCTTGGATATAACTTCCGATCCACGGTTTGGTACCAAGACAGCTATGAATTGCTAAAAGGGCAAGGCCTTGAACCTGGGTTGTTTGGCGCGAATTGGATGGGTAAATTCTATCGCCAAGCTATTCGTGGCGAATGGCTGTAATTCTGCGAGATTTGCTGTGCTGCGCGGCTTAGAAATTCGAGACATGTTAATCATTGACCGGTTGGAACTTGAGTTCCAGCCGGGGTTAAATGTATTGACGGGAGAAACGGGTGCGGGAAAATCTATCCTATTGGATTCACTCGGTTTTGTCCTTGGTTGGCGCGGGCGTGCGGAGCTTGTTCGCGCCGGGGCCGAGCAAGGGGAAGTGACCGCGAGCTTTGAATTGCAGGACGATCATGCTGCATGGGGTGTCCTGCGCGACGCTGGGTTTCCAACCGCTGACGGAGAACTCATCCTACGGCGGATAAATACCATTGAAGGGCGTAAAACGGCGTGGATCAATGATCGGCGCTGTTCGGGAGAAGTGCTACGGGCCTTGTCGGAAACCCTCGTCGAATTGCACGGCCAGCACGATGATCGTGGCTTGCTCAACCCGCGCGGTCATCGTCAGATTTTGGACACCTACGCCACCTTGGATGGCGAACTTTCCGACGTGCGTTTGAAGTGGCGTGGGTTAAACGACGCCACAAAAGAATTGGAGAAGGCTGAGGCACATTTGGCCGAAATTCGCAAAGAAGAAGACTTCCTACGTCATGCTGTAGAGGAGCTGGATTTGCTCGCTCCCATGGCCGGAGAAGAACCAGAACTCGATACTTTGCGCCGTCAATTACAGGCCGCAGAACGGGTTTTGGACGACATCAATAAGGCGAATATGGCCTTGGGCGGCCACGGAGCGGAGGCGCAAATTTCCAATGCTATGAACTGGTTGGAGGATTCCGCCCTACAAATTGACGGCCAACTTGACGAAGCAATTGCCGCGTTGGGGCGCGCAATGGCTGAACTTTCGGATGCCATTCAGGCTGTCGATAGCACGGTTGAGCATCTGCGGTTTAACCCCATTGATTTGGAGGAAACCGAAGAGCGTCTTTTCGCCATTCGCGGGTTGGCGCGCAAGTACGAAGTATTGCCTGATGAGTTGGGCGCCCATGCGGATTCCCTGCGCCTTCGGCTTGAGACGTTAGACCAAAGTGTGGGCAATATGGCAGGTTTGAAGCGGGCCGTGGTCACCGCTCAATCTGCATATGATCTCGCGGCCCAAGACCTGTCAGAAAAGCGCGTTGACGCTGCCCGTAAACTGGATGCGGCTATGGCCAAGGAACTTGCGCCGCTCAAAATGGAGCGGGCTGTTTTTGCCACCGAAATTTCCGCCACTGAGCCGGGTCCAGAAGGGCAAGATGAAGCGATTTTTACCGTTGCCACCAATCCCGGTGCGCCGTCGGGGCCACTCAATAAAATTGCATCTGGCGGGGAACTTTCTCGGTTTCTTCTGGCGTTGAAGGTTTGTCTCACTTCCGAAACGCGCGGAACCACAATGATTTTTGACGAAATCGACCGCGGGGTCGGAGGGGCGACGGCAGATGCCGTTGGGCGCCGTTTGGCTGAGTTGGCGACGCTGGGGCAAATCCTTGTTGTGACTCACTCGCCGCAAGTCGCGGCCCTTGGCGCGCATCACTGGCGGGTTCAGAAATCGGTCGAGGATGGCATGACTCTTTCCACGGTTGTTGCTTTGGGGACAGATGAACGTGTGGATGAAGTGGCACGGATGCTGTCAGGCGATAGGATCACAGATCAGGCCCGCGCGGCCGCAAAAACTCTGCTTGCCGGATAGCATATTTCACACATTTTTTGCTTAATTTTTGGCTTTGAACGCGTGTTCTTTGACCTATTCTAGCATTAGGGCACGATTTTTCCCGGATTGAGGATGCCCGTTGGATCAAGTGCATTTTTGATTTGGCCCATCAAATCCCACGCCTCCTGACCGTGTTCCTGCGCCATGAGGTGCCGCTTCCCAAGGCCAATTCCGTGCTCGCCCGTGATGGTGCCACCCAAGGATATAGCGCGTTCGGCCATGGCCTGAGCGAGGCGTTTTGCCTCGGCCACTTCGCCTTCATTTTCGCGGTCGATTAACAGGATGGCGTGGAAGTTGCCGTCGCCCACGTGCCCCAAGATTGGACCAATGAGCGGTGAGGCATCAATATCCGCGCGGGTTTCGCGTACGGCTTTTGCAAGTTCAGAGATCGGAACGCAAACATCGGTGACGAGGGCGAAAGCGCCCGGTCGCAATGCCAAACACGCATAGTAGGCATTGTGGCGAATGCGCCAAAGAGCAGTGCGGTCTTCGGGTTTGTCGGACCAGTCAAAACCAGTGCCCCCCATTTCCTCAACGATCTCTCCAAACCTTTTGGCATCCTCGGCGACGGCGCGCTCGGAGCCGTGAAACTCCACCAGTAAATGTGGAGTCTCGGGCAATTTTGTGCCTGCGTAGGCGTTGAATGCCCCTGCGGTGGCCGCATCGACGAATTCTATACGAGCCATTGGAATGCCATACTGGATGGTCGTAATCACCGTTTCAATAGCGGCATCCATATTCTCAAATGCGCATGAAGCGGCGGAAATGGCCTCGGGTTGGCTTTGCAAGCGCAGGGTCAGCGAGGTGATGATTCCAAGTGTCCCTTCGCTGCCCAAAAACAGCGCCGTGAGGTCGTAGCCCGAGGATGATTTACGCACTGGGCCACCCGTTTTGACAATCCGTCCGTCAGCCAGAACCACGGTTAAGCCAAGGACATTGTCGCGCATGGTTCCATAACGCACGCTGGTCGTGCCGCTGGCGCGGGTGGCGGCCATGCCACCAAGCGACGCATTTGCCCCTGGATCGACGGGAAAAAACAAACCCGTTGTGCGAAGCTCTTGGTTAAGAGACTCGCGTGTTATCCCCGGTCCAACGGTCGCTGCAAAATCTTCGATCCGAAGGTCGCCTATTTGGCTCATCCGGATCATATCAAGGCAAATACCGCCCTGTGTCGCCAGCGCGTGCCCCTCAAGAGAAGTGCCTGCGCCCCACGCCACGACTGGGCAATCCTCAGCATGACAAATTTTTAGGATCTCTGAAACCTCTAGGGTGGTATCAGGATAGGCTACAGCATCAGGCGGGGTGAGTGGGAAATATGTTTCGCTCTGCCCGTGGTTGTTCAGATCGGACTTGGAACGAGAGAGGCGATCGCCTAACAGTAAAGATAGCTTGGTTAAAGCGGAGTGAATGGTCATCGCGGCCCCTCTATTTACACCACGCATGAGCCTAGGCGATGTTATACGCTGGGGAAACCCTCTCGAGGGAAAACGCGCAGAAAGAGCAAAGAAAACCGTCTATGTCGTCAATGATCAAATCCTATACTTCACAGATTCTGCAGAGCCTTATTGATGCGGCGCGCCATGTGCGTCATCAGGGTCCTTCGCAAATTCAGTTTTGGTTTATTGCTTTGGTGATAGGCGTGGTTGCTGGGACGACGGCGCTTTATTTTCGAAAATCAATTACAAAACTCCAGAATTACTTTTATGCTAGCGATGATCTTGGCAGCCAATATGCGTTTGTCACCGATTTACCGTGGTACTGGATTCTCCTTATTCCGACCATCGGCGGCCTCCTTGTTGGGCTAATTCTAAATCACTTTACCGCGGACGGGCGCGTACGTTCTGTGGCGGATGTCATCGAGGGAGCGGCTCTGCACAATGGGCGTGTTGAGATCAAAGAGGGCCTTGCGAGCGGGCTCGCTTCTTTGATCACGCTATCTTCCGGTGGATCGTCCGGACGCGAAGGGCCTGTGGTTCACCTCGCCGGAGTGGTTTCGACATGGGTGTCCAATCGGATTAGCGCTGACGGAATTACAGCACGCGATTTGCTGGGATGTGCCGTCGCTGGGGCCGTTTCCGCGAGCTTTAACGCGCCCATCGCGGGTGCCCTCTTTGCCCTCGAAGTGATTTTAAGGCATTTTGCAGTCCACGCCTTCGCCCCGATCGTTATTGCATCGGTCGCTGGAACCGTGGTGAGCAGGCTTGAGTTTGGAAATGTCACAGAATTCACCTTGCTGCGCCAGGGAGAATTGGCATTCTACGTTGAATTACCCGCGTTCCTAATCCTTGGTTTGATTTGTGGCATCGTCTCTGTTGTGCTAATGAAATCAATCTTCTGGGCCGATGATATTGGTACCGTTGTTCAGGAGAACCTCCGGATACCGCGTTGGTTTCGCCCCGCAATTGCAGGGGCAATGCTGGGTGTTATCGCAATTTGGTTTCCGCATATTATCGGCGTTGGATATCAAACGACCTCGGCGGCGCTGACAGGAAACCTCGTTTTTCAAACGGCGATTATGTTCGCCGTTATCAAAACTATTGCCGTATCAATCACTATGGCAGGGCGCATGGGCGGTGGTGTTTTTTCGCCTGCATTGATGGTTGGCGCGTTGACTGGACTTGCCTTTGGGATCTTAGCGACAAGCATTTTTCCAAACGTGAGCGGTTCGGAAACTATTTACGCTTTGGCTGGCATGGGGGCGGTTGCGGCCGCAGTTCTCGGCGCGCCAATTTCCACAACGTTGATTGTGTTTGAACTGACGGGTGACTGGCAAACGGGACTTGCCGTGATGGTTGCCGTTTCCATGTCGACGGCTCTGTCGAGTCGCTTCGTAGACAAGAGCTTTTTCCTTACCTTGCTGGAACGTCGTGAGGTTCATATTGCGTCGGGTTCAGGTGAATATTTACTGTCAAAAATCGGCGTTTCTTCAATTATTCGCACGAATGACCACCCGCGTGCAGCTGATATTGACGTCTGCGCCGCCATGGTGGAGGAGGGGCAGTCGGTGCGTTTCGACGCAACATTGGAAGACATTTTACCGATGTTCAAAATGAAAAACTATGAATTTTTACCTGTTCGAAACGCGGAAGGCACGGCGATAGGAGCCGTTTTCCATATCGATGCCATCACGGCCTACAATGAAATTTTGCTCAGCACCGCCATTGAGGAGCATTCCTAAAGCTGTTCAACCGCCACATTTTCCCCCGAAAAGGCCAGATATCCAGCGATGTCTCTTACACCCAAGTTGGGCGTTTCATAACACCAAACAGCATCTTGGATCACCGTGCTTTTCGTGTGGATTGAGTAATAGGTCGCCACGCCTTTATGTGGGCAAATCGTGGTGCGTTCACTCGCTTCAAGCATCGCCATTGCCACGTCTTGTTTCGGGAAATAGATGACAGGTGGATAGTCGCCCTCGGTCAAGAAAAGAGCGTTATGGCTCTCGCCCAAAACGGCTCCCCCGGCACGGACCACACAAAGTGATTTGGCGGGTTTAACAGAAATATTTGGCGCCTTGCCCGTGTTGGGAAGGGGCGCGCAAGCAGATTGAAGCCACGTAAGTGTAGTCGGCGAAACCTTGTCTTGGAGGCGTTGAAGAACGTCATAATGATAATAGTCCACCCACGCGCGTTCAGATTTTGTCAGCATATCGACCAAAATTAAACGGCGATCAAAGGGGGTAAAAGTTTGGGTGCGGAATTTCAAAAACTCACGCTCAGGATCTCCAGAAGGGCGCGTGGGCGCAGCCTCAACAACGACCAAGTTTTCCAACCGAATGCCAAAAGCACCTTCGCGATAGTATCCCGGTTCATTTGAAAGGATCATGCCCTCTTCAAGCGGCACTTTTCCTGTTTTTGACAAGCGTTGTGGGCCTTCGTGAACCGAAAGATAACTGCCTACGCCATGTCCGGTTCCGTGGTTGAAATCCTGCCCTGCGGCCCAAAGAGCAACCCGTGCAAGCGGGTCGAGGTCGCTGCCGGAGGTTCCGCGTGGAAATTGCACTTGGCTGATGGCGATAAGGCCTTGCAAGACGCGGGTATAGCAAGTTTTTTCTTTTTTTCCGACGTCGCCAATCGCGATGGTGCGGGTGATATCGGTGGTCCCGTCTTGGTACTGGCCGCCACTGTCCACCAAAAGGAGTTCGCCCAGATTTACCGCGCGATTTGTCTCATTTGAGACTCGATAATGCATGATCGCCCCATGTGGGCCGGCGCCGGTAATTGTCTCGAAGCTGATCTCACGCAACTCATTGCTGGATGTACGAAAGCCCTCAAGCTTTTTGGTTACATCGATTTCCGTCAACTCACCGTTGGGTGCTTCGGCGTCGAGCCACGCGAGGAATTCCGCCATCGCGATGCCATCCCGCACCTGTGCAGAATCCGCGCCAGAAATTTCGACGGGGTTCTTACAAGCTTTGGCAAGCGCACAAGGATCATCGTCACGTACAATCTTTGCGGTTTTCAACAGTTTTTCAATAGCATAGGGCGCTGTTGCCGGGTCGATTTGGGTGGCTCCCGTGAGGGTCCCCAGAACAGTGCCGAGGCTGGCCTCGGGATGAATCCGGACACCCGTTCCCAGATGGACCTCCAATTCATCAAACTTCTCAGGGGCGGCAAAGACGTCTACGCTGGCGTCGGCGTGTAATATACACATGCCTTGGACAACGGGATTGCGCGCAATGTCGGAACCACGAATATTGAGCAGCCAGCACAAACTGTCTGGTTGCGTGATGACGAGGTGTTCAATCCCGTTCTCGGCCATGATCTCGACCAGACGCAAACGTTTACTTTCGCTTTTTTCGCCAGAAAATTTAAGGGGGTGGGCGATGGCGGCAGCGCTCGGCGGGGCGGGGCGGTCGCTCCAAATATCGTCGACTAAATTGTTTTCCAGAGGCCACATTTGCACGTTTGAGCCATCGAGAGTGCGTTTCAAATTGGTAATTTGTTTTACCGTGTGTAGCCAAGTATCAAACCCAATCCGGCTACCCGTTGGTGCATGTTCTGCAAGCCATGCGCCGAGGGAAATTTCGGGCCACGAAACGGGGGAAAAATGGGCCAAGTCGACTTGGGATTTAACTTGCGTGCGATAGCGCCCGTCAATGAATACGCCCGCGCGATCCTTGAGGGCAGCGCAAAAGCCAGCGGAGCCTGTAAACCCAGTCAGCCAAGAAAGGCGCGCATCGCAATCGGCAACGTATTCGCCCTGAAACCGGTCAGCGCGTGGCACAAGGTAGCCGCTTACCCCCTCGGTGGCCATACGCTCCCGTAGGGCGGCCAAACGCGCGGGGCCATGTTCGGGGTGCGAGGTGTTCTCGAAGGATTGAAACATGGGGCGTCCTTTTTGTTAATTTGGTCGACGTTCGCCTATTTGCGGACTTTGCTAATTCCCATTATCCGAGCGCGTGCACGAGGATCGTTGTCAAAGAGCGCGGCGAGTTGTTCCGTCATCGCGCCTGCAAGTTGCTCTACATCCGTGATCGTCACCGCGCGGTCATAATAACGCGTCACGTCATGGCCGATTCCGATGGCCAAAAGCTCGACCATTTTACGCTTTTCAACCATCGCGATCACGTCCCGAAGGTGTTTTTCAAGGTAATTTGGCGGATTTACCGAAAGGGTGCTGTCGTCCACGGGGGCTCCGTCGCTGATAACCATCAGGATTTTGCGGGCTTCGGGGCGGGAAATCATACGGCGGTGGGCCCATTCGAGTGCCTCGCCATCGATGTTTTCCTTCAGTAATCCTTCTTTCATCATCAACCCCAAATTGGGACGGGTACGGCGCCACGGGGCGTCGGCGGATTTATAGATGATGTGGCGCAAGTCATTGAGGCGACCGGGTTGTTGTGGGCGTCCTTGGGCGAGCCAGCTTTCACGGGCTTGGCCGCCTTTCCACGCGCGTGTAGTAAAGCCGAGGATTTCCACTTTGACTGAGCAGCGCTCCAAAGTCCGCGCAAGAACGTCTGCACAGATCGCCGCAATCGAGATTGGCCGCCCGCGCATGGAGCCAGAGTTGTCGATCAAAAGCGTCACACAGGTATCACGGAATTCGGTGTCTTGCTCGACCTTGAAGGAGAGCGGCGTGGTGGGGTTTGCGATCACGCGCGCAAGGCGGCCCGCGTCCAGCATACCCTCTTCTTGGTCGAAATCCCAACTGCGGTTTTGCTGCGCCTGAAGGCGGCGCTGCAACTTATTGGCAAGGCGCGAAACCGCCCCTTTGAGGGGGTCGAGTTGCTGGTCGAGATAGGCGCGCAGGCGCTCAAGCTCGGCAGGTTCTGCAAGGTCTTCGGCGCGGATTTCCTCATCATTTTCGGTTGAAAAAACAAGGTATTCGGGATCGGCGTCGGAATGTCCAGCGGGGGGAGGCGGGTCCATCGGGGCGTCGCCCTCTGGCATTTCGGCCTCGTCGCCCTCTTCTTGGTCAGCCATATCATCAGAGGAAACCTGTGCTTGGCTCTGGTCTTGGCTGTCGTCCTGGCTTTGTTCGGGGGAAGCGTCGGATTCGTCGTCTTCCTGATCATCACCTGTGGAATCGGGGTCTTCGGCGTCCTCGGCTTCGGGTTCTGCCTCGTCGCTGGAGTCGTCATCTTGAGCATCTGGGTCTTCGCCAAGCTGGTCGCCATATCCGAGGTCTTGGATAATTTTGCGCGCGAATTTTGCAAATCCTGCCTGATCAGCGAGTTGTGCCTCAAGGTCGTCAAGGGTGCCGCCAGCTTGGTCCTCAATAAAGGGACGCCAAAGTTCCATCACGTTTTGCGCCCCAGCAGGGAGAGGGCGCTTGGTAGCCAAATGGCGGATCAAAAAACCAGCCGCATCGGCAAGGGGCGCGTCGGCTTGAGCCGTGATACTGTCGAACCCGCGACGCACGGATTCCGCGCCTATTTTCGCGTCAATGTTGCTCAGAGCGCCAGGCATTTCGCGGCCACCGACGGCCTCGCAGCGGGCATTTTCCATAGCAACATAGAGATCACGCGCCATTTGCCCTTCGGGCAGGTAACGGTTGTGGGTCTCTGGATTGTGAAACCTATGCCGCAGCGCTAGAGCATCGGCGGTGCCCCGCGCAAGCATCACTTCTTCGCGGGTCATGCGGCGGCTTACTTGTGGCAAGCGCACGGAATCGGCGGTTTTACCGGCCGGATCGACAGTGAAGGTGACCGAAAGCTCAGGATCATTCGCCAAAACACGAGTCGCGTCTGCGAGGGCCTTTTTGAACGGGTCAGCGGGATTGTCGGACTTAGAATTCATAGGTTTTGTCCTAACAACGACCTCATTTTTATCCCAAGCTCATGCTTGCAGCACTTTCTGGCAGTTCTTCATCAAAGCAACGTTGATAGAATTCAGCAACCGTTTGGCGCTCAAGTTCGTCGCATTTGTTGAGGAAGGACAGACGGAAGGCATATCCGACGTTGCGGAAAATCTGTGCATTTTGCGCCCATGCGAGGACCGTACGAGGCGACATAACCGTTGAAAGTTCACCGTTCATAAAGGCTGTACGGGTAAGGTCGGCAACAGTCACCATTTGGCCAATAGTTTGGCGCCCAGTTTTGTTATTATAAGATGGGTTTTTGCCGATCACGATGGCGGTTTCCGCATCGTGGCTCAAATAGTTGAGCGTCGCGACAAGGCTCCAACGGTCCATTTGACCTTGGTTGATTTGCTGTGTGCCGTGATACAGGCCCGTTGTATCGCCAAGGCCGACGGTGTTCGCGGTGGCGAAAATCCGGAAATATGGGTGCGGGGTGATCACTTTGTTTTGGTCAAGTAGGGTAAGTTTGCCGTCTGTTTCCAAAACGCGTTGGATCACGAACATAACGTCAGCACGGCCTGCATCATATTCGTCGAAAACGATGGCCGTATTGGTGCGCAAGGCCCAAGGCAAAATGCCTTCTTGGAATTCGGTGATTTGCTTGCCGTCTTTGAGCTTGATTGCGTCTTTACCTATCAGGTCAATCCGCGAGATGTGGCTGTCGAGGTTGACCCGCACGGCGGGCCAGTTCAGGCGTGCGGCGACTTGTTCGATGTGCGTCGATTTTCCCGTTCCGTGGTAGCCTTGGATCATGACACGGCGATTGTAAACAAAGCCAGCAAGGATCGCGAGGGTCGTATCGGGGTCGAATTTATAGGTGTTGTCGATATCGGGAACGCGATCTGAGCGCTCGGCGAACCCCTTTACGACCATATCGCTGTCGATGCCAAAAACGTCGCGTACTGAAATTTCTTCGGTTGGTTTGACAATGTCATTCATCGTGCCAAGTGCCTTCTATCTGTCGGTTTTCGTTCGTGCAGCCATGAGAAAACATCGCAACGCCCTTTGATGTTGTTGGTGCCTTATCGCGGCCCGATACGCAAGGGGGGCGGGGTAATTTCCTCTCTCCTGAGGGCTGTTCCAGTGGGCAAACGCAAAAACGGCACGTGCATTACTGCAGTGCCGTTGTGTTCTGTGTTAATCTTAGGTTTGCAGAGCCTTTACCGCGCAAAGGCCTATCCGTCTTTAAACGCGCGGCTTTCCTTGATCTGGTCCCAAGCCCAAACAACTTCTTGCAGCCGTTCCTCGTCGGAACGATCCCCGCCATTCATATCGGGGTGCAGGATTTTGATCAGCTTTTTATACGTCTTGCGGATTTCCGCTTTGGTCCAGTGATCCTTGGCTTCCAGAATTTCCACCGCTTTGCGCTCCGTGGGGGGGAGGCGCCGTGTACCGGTGATCGATTTTCCGGGATTACGGGTCGCATTCTCGCCCAAAACTTGATGCGGATCATCCACGCCAAGGCGTTCCCACGCGCGCTGTTCTGGGGTTTTCTTGCCCAATGGCTTGGTGTCGCGATTCCAGACGCGGTCACTTTCTAGCTGTTCGTCGATTTCTTCTTCGGTCGCCCCGTTGAAGAAATTCCATTTCAAATTGAACTCGCGCACGTGGTCTTTGCAAAACCATAGGTATTCGTCCAAGTGATCAGGGGAGCGGGGCGCGCGATATTTACCGCCTTCCTCACAACCAGCATGCTCACATTTGCGAGTCGAGGTTTCAAACGCGCCAGACATGCCGCGCCGTCCTTTTGTGCGTTTCTTTTTGTCCGTAGACACGCTCATGTCAAACCCGAAGGGATCGTCTTTTTTCATGGTGGCGTCCTGTATGTGCATGTCGTAAATTTGACGTTAGGCTCAAAACTTCTTCGTCTCTGAGTCGGAGCAAACCAGCATAGAGAATTGAGCAGTAAGGTGAAGAGGAAACATACCAAAAATGTCTATTGAGAACGAAATAACCGCAAAACTAGCAGCGGAATTTGCGCCAGTGGCGCTTGAAGTGATAAACGAGAGCCATCTACACGCGGGTCATTCGGGCGATGATGGCTCAGGCGAGAGCCATTTCAGGGTGGTTATTCAGTCTGCGGCTTTCACGCCAATGTCGCGCGTTGCGCGTCATCGCGCGTTGCATACTGCCCTTGGAAAAGATTTGGTCGCACGCATTCACGCTTTGTCACTGGATATAACCCCCGTGGCATAAGCCTTAATCGTCGTTGGCTTTCGCGACGACGATTGGCTCAAGTTCGGGTGCCTTGGGAGAGATATCTCCCTTTGCCCCAAACAGCTTCAAGGGGGGAGGCGCTGACAGTTTTTCGTTTGCAATGATCGGCGCGCGCACCCGCGCTGTTTTTTCTACATCCAGCAACCGTGCACTTATCGTGTCGTCTTGGAGCAGGCGGCGAAACACGAGCAAATTCTGATAGGTCGTGGTTTTGGACCCGAAGGTCGAGCGCTCCTCACAAGGGAGCGTTTCGGCCCGCAAATATTCCCAACCTTCGCGGCCCAACTCATTCATCAAAGAGGCGAAAGCGTTTGCAAACCGCTCATCCGTCGTGCGTGCGCCCTTGGCTTTGAGGCCCTTAATTGGCGCGGGTACGACTTTGTATTGGTACGTTGGCATACTGCCCCCTGAAATTTATCCACGGATGTTCACTAAAGAAAACTCAGGGAAACTCAAGTTAAACCAAACGGAACGCTCTTAAAGTTGCGCGTTCCGTCCTCAATCTTCACTGGTCTGCGCGCTATTCCGCCAACAGGCGTGCAACGATTTCGTTGACCGCTTGCGGGTTGGCTTTGCCACCCGTCGCTTTCATCACTTGGCCCACGAACCAACCGGCCAATTTCGGATTGGCGCGCGCTTTTGCGACTTGGTCTGGGTTGTCGGCAATGACTTTGGCCACAGCGGCCTCAATGGCACCAGTATCGGTGACTTGCTTCATGCCGCGCGCTTCGACGATCTCGGCGGGGTCGCCGCCTTCGGTATAGACGATCTCGAAGAGGTCTTTGGCGATCTTGCCCGAGATATCGCCGTTGGCAATTAAGGCGATAACGCCGCTCAATTGGGCGGGTGTAACAGGGCAGGCACCGATGTCTTTGTCGTCTTTTTTGAGGCGACCAAAGAGTTCGTTGATGACCCAGTTCGCGGCCAGTTTCCCATCGCGCCCTTCGGCGACCTGTTCGAAATATGTCGCGTTCTCGGCTTCAGCCGTCAGAACAGTCGCGTCATAATCGGATAGCCCAAAGTCCTTGATGAACCGCGCTTTTTTCGCATCTGGAAGCTCGGGAAGCGTTTTCGCAATGTCATCAACCCAGTCTTGCTCAATCTCAAGCGGGAGCAAATCAGGGCAGGGGAAATACCGATAATCATGCGCTTCTTCTTTGGAACGCATGGAGCGGGTTTCGTTTTTGTCCGCGTCATACAGACGGGTTTCTTGATCGATAGAGCCGCCCGCTTCGAGAATCGCGATTTGGCGTTTGGCTTCATAATCAATCGCCATTTGGATGAACCGCATCGAGTTCATGTTCTTGATTTCGCAGCGCGTTCCCAGATGGCCGAAATCTTCCGTGGCGCGGTATTTTTCGTACTGGCCGGGCAAACATACCGAAACGTTCACGTCTGCGCGCATGCTGCCGTTTTGCATATTGCCGTCACATGTGCCGAGATAGCGCAGAATCTGGCGCATCTTGGTCACATAGGCGGCGGCCTCTTCAGGGCCACGAATATCGGGGCGGCTGACGATTTCCATCAAAGCCACGCCCGTGCGGTTCAGGTCGACAAAACTCATCGTCGGATCCATATCGTGGATGGATTTGCCGGCGTCTTGTTCAAGGTGAATGCGCTCAACCCGCACTTCGCGTGCAATTCCTTCTGACATTTCCACCAGCACTTCGCCTTCGCCCACGATGGGGTGGTACAGCTGGCTGATTTGATATCCTTGCGGCAAATCGGGGTAGAAATAGTTCTTGCGGTCAAAGGCGGAATAGAGGTTGATCGCTGCCTTCAAGCCAAGACCCGTACGCACCGCTTGCTCGACACAAAATTCGTTAATCACAGGCAACATTCCGGGCATGGCCGCGTCAACCATGGCGACATTGCTGTTGGGTGCATTGCCGAATTTGGTGCTGGCGCCCGAAAAGAGTTTCGCGTTGCTTGCGACCTGTGCGTGGATTTCCATCCCGATCACAAGTTCCCAGTCGTGCTTTGCGCCAGCGATGGTTTTTACTTTTGGCGCTTCGTAGGTAAGGTCCAGCATGGTCTATTCCCTTGGGTCTTTGGATCAAGTTGTGCCCGCATCTGTAAATCAGACCATGGACCGAGGCAAGGGGGCGGGAAAGGAACACGGTGGCAAAAAACCGCGCGAATTGGCCCAAGATTTAAGCCGAGTTTGCCAAGCGAGTTGAAAACGGCCTAAATGGCGCGAGATTCCTCAGAAAGAAATCCTAATGATCGTATTTAGTAAGTTTGCGGTTGCCGTCGTGGCGGTCCTAGCAGTTAGCGCCTGTGGCAATGGAAACAACGCAAATGCGGACATTGATCCGTCTTCTGATGTTGTGATGCGGTGGGATCATCGCCCCGAATCTGATATTTGGACCAAGGCAACGCTGAAGGCGATTTCGGACAACGGATCGGTTCTCACAGAGCTAACACCCCGAGATATTGAAAAATGGTGTCCTGCTTACATTGAAAACGATCAAGAGCAACGTGCGTTGTTTTGGTCAGGTTTGGCCTCAGCTTTGGCAAAGCACGAAAGCACGTGGAATCCAAAAGCTGTGGGTGGCGGTGGCCGATGGATCGGTTTGGTGCAAATCGCCCCCGCAACGGCGCGAAATTACGGCTGTAATGCGACCAGTGTTGCCGACCTCAAAGTTGGCAAAAGTAACCTCTCCTGTGCGATGAAAATTTGGTCTACGACAGTGACGCGCGATGGAGTTGTTGCAGATAATTTCCGCGGAGTTGCCGCCGATTGGGGCCCGTTTCACAATCGCAAGAAACGCGAGGACATGCGCGCATGGACCAACGCCCAGAGCTATTGCACGACTTAAATTAGCGTCCGCCTCCTACATCTAGAATGGCGCCCGTCATATAGGACGCCTTCTCCGAGAGCAAAAACAGGATCGCTTCGGCGATTTCGGTGGCCTCGCCTGCGCGTCCCATTGGGATCAAATGAGCCAGTGCATCTTCGCGGCCAGGTTCGCCGCCTTTCGCGTGGATTTGCGTGCGCGTTATTCCCGGACGAACGGCATTGACGCGAATGTCATCGCGTGCGTTCTCTTGTGCCAATCCCGTGGTGAAAATATCGACCGCAGCTTTTGATGCCGCATAGTCCACATATTGCCCCGCACTTCCGGTGCGCGCAGCGACGGACGAGATATTCACAATGCAGCCGCCATCCCCACCGTATCTTTTGGCCATGCGCTTCACGGCTTGTTGTGCGCATTGTATCACGCCAACAGTGTTGACCATGAACATTTGCTCTAAACGGACGCGCGACATGTCCTCCACACGCTGTGTCGTGTCGACAATTCCTGCGTTGTTTACAAGCCCATAGAGGGGGCCGAGGGCTGTGTCGCATTGAGTGAAAATCCGAAGAATATCTGCCTCAATCGCCATATCACCTTGAAGAAGAACGGTTTTCGCACCCAAGGCGTGCGCCCGTTTGGCCACCTCCCGTGCGCCTTTTTCGTCGCTGCGGTATCCGATGCCGACATTATAGCCCTGCGCCGCCGCAAGTACGGCGGTGGCCGCACCAATGCCCGCACTTGCCCCCGTGATCAAAACTGATTTGCGTGCGGTCATGCATCGCTTCCCAAGATACGGGTCACCATTTCATGGGTGTCGCGCGATAGGTTTGGCGTGGCTTGGATGCGTTTGAGTTGCTCTATCATCTGCCCTTGGCGCCCCGCATCATACCGACGCCAGCTGTCGAAAGCGGTGCTCATACGAGCCGTTGTTTGGGGGTTCGCCGCGTCTAGTTTGATCAACCAGTCGGCCACCAGCTTATACCCAGCTCCGTCGGCAGCGTGGAAGCCAGCGGTATTGGCTGTAAGGCCGCCGAGGGCCGCGCGAAATCTGTTTGGGTTTTTCCAATCGAAGGCCGCGTGTTTGGTGAGCGTCTCGGTGATCGCCGCTGCTTTCTGAGGTGCTGCGAGGCCGCTTTGAAGGCCGAACCATTTGTCCATAACAAGGCGATCCTGCGCCCATTGGGTCTCAAATGATGCAAGTTCTGTTTGGCCGCGATCAATGCGCAAAAGGCACGCAAGCGCCTGTAATTGTTGAGTCATATTATCTGCGGCCGTATATTGCGCACGGGCTTGGTCGCCACCGTCAAGGCGCGAGATTAGGCCAAGAACTGCGCCTTGTAACGCACGCTTGCCAGCGGGGGCGGCCTCTGAGCTAAACGGCCCTTCGACATGATTGGCCGCATAAATGCGTGGCAAGAGGTCTTGAAGATGTTGTGCTATCGACTGAGACAGCGTTTCAAGGGCGGTATAGATTGCCATCGGATCAGGTGTAACTCCGACATCAAACAAGGTTTGCGCGATGTCATCTTGGCTTGGCAACGCGAGCGCCAAAGCTTGAAATGCAGGATCAAGGTTTTCGTCCCGCAAGACCGCCGCGAGTGCATCAAGAAAGTCAGAATTCACGGGCGCATCCGCAGTCAGCATCGCCACAAGGGTTTCTTTGGCCAACGCGCGACCCGCTTCCCATTTGTTGAACGGATCGGTGTCATGGGCCAAAAGAAACGCGCGTTCTTTTGTGCTGCTTTGGCGCTCAAGGATCACAGGCGCTGAAAAAGCGCGCAAAATTGAGGGGATGGGCTTTGTACTGAGACCAGTGAAGCGAAAGCTCTGCTCCGCCTCTGTCATCTCAAGAATGCAGGTCTCGCGCACCTCATCACCATTGGGGTTCAAAAGCCCGACTGCAATAGGAATGACGCGTGGATCTTTGACGGGTTGCCCCGGCGTTGGCGGCGTCGCTTGCTTGAAGTGCAAGATATAGGTGCCATCCGAAAATTCATCCGTCACCGAAAGGCGCGGTGTCCCCGCTTGGGAATACCATTTCGAGAACTGTGTTAGGTCGCGGCCTGTTGTATCCTCAAAAACCTTGAGCCAATCGTCAATGGTTGCCGCGTCACCGTCATGGCGCCCGAAATAAAGGTCCAGCGCCCGTTTATAATTCTCATCTCCGACAAGGCGCTTCAACATGCCGATAACTTCGGCGCCTTTGTCATACACGGTTGCCGTATAAAAATTGTTAATCTCAACAAAACTTTCTGGGCGCACGGGGTGGGCGAGGGGGCCGTTGTCTTCGCGGAATTGACGAGCACGCAGGGTAATAACGTCGTCAATCCGCTTCACGGCGTGGCTGCGCATGTCGCCAGTGAACTGTTGATCGCGGAAAACCGTGAGGCCTTCTTTGAGGCACAATTGGAACCAGTCGCGACAGGTAATTCGGTTGCCCGTCCAGTTGTGAAAATACTCATGGGCGATGATACCTTCGATGCGCTCGAAGTTTGCGTCGGTTGATGTCTCGGGCGAGGCGAGAACGCAGGAAGAGTTGAAAATGTTCAAGCCCTTGTTCTCCATTGCGCCCATATTGAAGTCGTCCACGGCAACAATGTTGAATATGTCCAAGTCGTATTCACGGCCATAAACGTCCTCGTCCCACCTCATGGAGCGTTTTAGCGCGCCCATACCAAAAGCGCATTTATCTTCATCGCCCGGACGGACGTAGATATTCAGCGCGACATCTTTGCCCGATTTTGTTGTGAAACTATCGGTGTGCGCGATGAGGTCGCCCGCCACCAACGCGAATAAATACGCGGGTTTCGGCCAAGGGTCGTGCCACTCGGCAAAGCCTTCGTCTGACGTACCCGAATTGCCGTTCGAGAGTAAAACAGGTAGCGCGCTTTCGACCCGCACTTTAAAGGTCGCCATCACATCAGGGCGGTCGGGATAATAGGTGATTTTGCGAAACCCTTCGGCCTCGCACTGCGTACAATACATGCCGTTCGACATATAAAGCCCTTCAAGGGCCGTGTTGGTTTCGGGCGAAATTTCGACTTCTGCTTCGAATATGAAAGGGCCATTTGGAACCTCGGCCGTGAGGCCAGTCTCGGTCAGGGTAGGGGAAATTTTGACGCCGTCAATATGCGCCGAAATGAGCTTTAAGTGCTCGCCGTGGAGGAAAAACGCTTGCTCTGGTGCTTTTGGATTGGGACGGAAGTGAATTTTGCTTTTAACACGCGTTTTTGTCGGAGACAGCTGAAACGTCAGTTCTACCCCGTCAATGAAATGCGAAAACTCTTTGTAATCGGACAGGTAAATCGTTTGCTCGGTGGTGCTTGGCATGTCGTCAATCCTTTTGGTTGCTCAAAGTTGAACAGTTTCGCTTGAGGGCTGCAAGGGCATTTCGTCGTGGGGAAGACACACGAAATTTGACGGAAAATATCGCGTGAAAGGCCCAGAGTATTCTTTTGTGAGGTCTTCGAGTTCAATTGGTAACAATACCTTACCAGCAGCTTGCGTTTCTCCCGTGTTGCCCGTAATTTGCGGCCAAATGACAATCGGAGAGACGACCATGACGCAATATCTGGAACGAAATGGCCTGCAGGTTACCCCAGAAATGGTGCAATTTATTGAGGAGCGCGCCCTTGAAGGGACAGGCGTTTCTGCTGATGCTTTTTGGGCGGGCCTGTCTGGAATTGTGCATGATTTGGGCCCCAAGAATCGGGTGCTGCTAGAGACACGTGAGCGGCTCCAGTCCGAAATTGACGCATGGCACGTAAAACGTCGTGGCAAACTCCATGACGCGGCTGAGTATACTCAGTTTCTAAAGGATATCGGGTATTTGGTTCCCGAAGGCGCCGATTTTGTTATTGAAACCGCCAATGTTGATCCAGAGATTGCGACAATACCGGGCCCTCAATTGGTTGTTCCGATTACCAATGCTCGGTTTGCGCTCAATGCGGCGAATGCCCGTTGGGGCAGCCTTTATGATGCGTATTATGGCACGGATGCCCTTGGTGATTTGCCTACCGGACGCGCGTATGATGCTGCGCGTGGCGCCCGCGTTGTTGCGGCCGCAAAGGCGCATTTGGACAAAGCCATTCCATTGAAAAGTGGAACGTGGGCGGAAGTTAGTTCTATTGCTGCAGGGCCAAAGGGGCTTGATCTGGGTGATTTTGAATTGGCTGACCCTGCGCAATACGTGGGCTATGCAGACTCCGAAGTTTTGCTGGCGAAAAACGGTCTTCATATTCGTTTGATAATTGATAAGGCACATCAAATTGGTGCCACTGATCCCGCTGGCCTTGCGGATGTTATCCTTGAAAGTGCCGTTTCAACGATCATGGATTGCGAAGATTCCGTGGCCGCTGTCGATGCCGAGGATAAAGTTTTGGCTTATTCCAATTGGCTTGGATTGATGCAAGGCAACCTTTCGGAAACGGTCTCAAAAGGCGGTAAGACCTTTGATCGTGTGCTCGCGCAGGACGTGGTTTTCACTGCAGCGGATGGGTCGACGCAAAGCTTGAAGGGGCGCTCGCTCATGCTCGTGCGCAATGTGGGGCATTTGATGTCCAACCCCGCTATTTTGGACCGAGATGGACTGGAAATCGGCGAAGGCTTAATGGATGCCATGGTGACCACGCTTATCGCAATGCATGACCTTAAGCGCGAGAGCGGAAATTCCATTGAGGGCAGTGTTTACGTTGTGAAACCCAAGATGCACGGCCCCCAAGAAGTGGCTTTTGCGGATGAGATTTTCACACGGGTTGAGGACGCCCTCGGCTTGCCTGCGAACACCGTCAAACTGGGGATTATGGACGAGGAACGGCGCACGTCTGCGAACTTGAAAGAGTGTATTCGTGCCGCCAAAAAGCGGGTGGCCTTTATCAATACAGGCTTCCTCGATCGCACGGGCGACGAGATCCATACTTCTATGGAAGCAGGACCGTTCCAGAAAAAAGGCGACATGAAATCAATGCCTTGGATTCTTTCCTATGAGGATCGTAACGTCGATATTGGCTTGGCTTGTGGGTTGTCTGGCAAGGCACAAATCGGCAAGGGCATGTGGGCGATGCCCGATTTGATGGCGGATATGTTGGTCGCGAAATCTAGCCATCCGATGGCGGGGGCCAATTGCGCGTGGGTTCCAAGCCCCACGGCTGCCACGCTCCATGCCACGCATTACCACACCATCGACGTGTTTGAGCGTCAACGCGCGATCGCGGCGGGCGGACCTCGCGGCTCTTTGGCCGACTTGTTGACCATTCCTGTCGCAAATGGGGTCAACTGGAGTGATGAAGAAATTGCGGCCGAAATTGAGAACAACGCGCAGGGAATCCTCGGATATGTCGTGCGCTGGATTGATGCGGGGATCGGATGTTCCAAGGTACCTGATATCAATGACGTTGGCCTGATGGAAGACCGTGCGACCTGCCGTATTTCAAGCCAAGCTTTGGCGAATTGGTTACATCATGGCGTTGTGTCCGAAGCACAAGTCATGCGTGCCATGCAGAAAATGGCGGCAGTCGTTGATGGGCAAAATGCCTCTGACCCAACTTACATTCCCATGGCTCCTAGCTTTGCTGGTATCGCTTTTCAAGCAGCGTGTGATTTGGTGTTCAAAGGGCGCGTTCAGCCTTCTGGCTATACGGAACCCGTTCTTCATGCTCGCCGTTTGGAGCTGAAAGAAAAGAGTTCGTAAAGTCCAAAAACGCGTAAAGAAAAGGCGTTCAAGCCCCTAACTGCCAGCATTTTAAGTGACGGCACTGGTTTGGTTGGAAAAGCCTGTATTTACGTACAATTTTGCACAGGCGCTTGTGCGTTGGGGCACATTTTTATGTTGATTTGGCTCACCTTTCAGCAAATAAACGCGCTATAGTATATCTGTTACTCATGTTTCGGAGACGTTATGGCGCGCCCTATTGTAGGCATCATTGGCAATCACTTTCTAATTAATGATCAATATCCGGCGCAGTCGGCAGGAACAATGAATTGCTGTGCAATTTCAAACGTGTCCGGATGTACGCCTTTGATTGTCCCTGCTGACCCTCGCTATGTTTCGGTTGAAGATTTGCTAGAAAGTTGTGACGGGTTTCTATTTACGGGCGCTCGGGCGAATGTGCATCCTGAGGAATACGGCGAAATTGAAACCCTAGCGCATGGCGATTTTGATCGGGCGCGGGATGCCGTTACTTTACCCCTCGTGCGGGCCTGTGTTGAACGTGGCCAGCCCATTTTCGGCATTTGCCGTGGGTTTCAGGAGGTCAACGTTGCTATGGGCGGAAGCTTGTTTCCCGAAATCCGTGACCTTGAGGGGCGTGACAATCACCGCATGCCGCCCGACGGAACCTTGGAAGAAAAGTTCGAGTTACGCCACGACGTGACCCTCACACCCGACGGACCCTTCGCCGCCGTTTTTGGCACACATAAAGTATTGACGAATACGCTGCACGGGCAGGGGATCAAGACCGCTGGAAAACGGGTCGTTATTGATGGATATGCGCCCGATGGGACCCCCGAAGCGATTTACATTAAGGATGCTCCCGGATTTACGATGTCGGTTCAGTGGCACCCAGAATGGAACGCGGATGCCGATCTTGTGTCCCGCCCATTGTTTGAAGCTTTTGGTACTGCGGTGCATAAATGGGCGCAGAACAAAAACGTGATGTTTTCCAAAACTGCATAAATGTCTTGCCTGAGGCGTGGCGGTCTGTAAAACCCGAATAAAGTCTGGTTTGGAGGTCAATATGAAACGTTCGCGCATCAATGAAATTATGTCTCAAGCGGATGAAATGATCCGTTCGCACGGGTTTACTTTGCCGCCATTCGCCTATTGGTCGCCCGAGGAATTCGTCAGTAATAAAGACCGTGCAAAAGCAGTTATTTCTGCGCGCGCAGGGTGGGACATCACCGACTATGGCGAGGGTGATTTTGATGCGCTTGGCTTGTTTCTGTTCACATTGCGCAATGGCCGTTTGAGTGATCTGCAGCGCGGAGGCGGTATGTGTTATGCTGAGAAGCTGTTGATTTCCGAAGAAAACCAAATCAGTCCCATGCACACCCATGTTCTAAAGGCCGAGGATATTATCAACCGCGGTGGCGCCACTTTGGCGATTGAATTGTTTGGGTCGGATGCCGATGGCAACTTTGACGAAACTGCGGGTGGAACCGTTTATTGCGACGGGATTGAGCGCCAATTCACACCGGGTGAAATTCTGAAATTTTCCCCCGGCGAGAGCGTGACCTTAATGCCTGGTGATTGGCATGCGTTTTGGGGCGAGGGCGGCGCGGTTTTGATCGGCGAGGTTTCTACCGTTAATGACGACCTTACAGACAATATTTTCCGCGCGCCGATTGGGCGGTTTGCGCAGATCGAAGAAGACGTGGCTCCAACGCATCTTTTGGTGTCAGACTACGAAAAATGGCTCGCGTAAAGCTTTTCGCAACAAACGGGGTGTAATTCCACAAATCTGCGCATAGATTTGTGGAATGCAATCCAGTTTCTTTGATGACATTCCACAATCGCCGATAGAACTCGCCCAAGGGGCGGTTGTTTTGCCACGTTTTGTGGGCGACGCGATGCCGAGCCTCTATCGCGCGCTCAAAGAGGTGGTCACCGCTGCGCCCTTTCGCCATTTAGTCACCCCCGGTGGCCATAAAATGTCGGTCGGAATGACAAATTGTGGGTCTGCTGGGTGGGTGAGCGACGCTTCGGGCTATCGGTATTCGAAGCAGGATCCGATGACGGGAAATCAGTGGCCAAATCTGCCGGATTGTTTTTTGGAATTGGCGCAATCCGCTGCCGCAGCGGCTGGATATGCGCAATTTGAAACAGACGCTTGTTTGATCAATCAATACCGTGTTGGCGCCAAGCTTTCGATGCATCAGGATCGCGACGAAGGGGGACTGGAGCAGCCGATTGTTTCAGTGTCTTTGGGCCTTCCTGCGACCTTCCTTTTTGGCGGGTTGGAGCGGACAGATCCGACGCGGAAAATCCTTTTGGAACATGGGGATGTCGTGGTTTGGGGTGGTCCCTCGCGCCTGTGTTTTCACGCTGTCAATGCCATTCAATCAGGTGTGCATCCCGATCTAGGTCCGCGCCGTCTAAACTTGACATTTCGCAAGGCTGTCTGATCGCTACTTCAAGTCTTTTGCCATCTGAAAGCGTTCAATCTCTACGCCGTTTCGCATGACGACTTCTGGAGCTGTTATGTGCCATCCGCGTTTCTCAAAGAAAGGCCGCGCAAGGTGACTCGCTTCGGTAAAAAGACGCGCTAACACCAAACGTTGCGCATCTTCTGTTATTTTTTTATAGAGTTCGGCAGCCACCGCCGTACGTCGAAACTCGGGGGCGACATATGCCAAACTTAAATGGCCGTCAGACTCGAGCGAAAAGAAGCCGACGAGTTTTTGCTCCACCGAGGCCACCCAGCAGGCTTGCTCCGCTAGTTCCAATGGCCAGCTTTCGGGCATTTTTGTATGCGGTGCCCAAGCGTTTCGCTGCGGTTCGGAATAGTATTGAGCGGCCCCAACGTGAACCGCTCGACAAAAAATTTCGTAACAGGCTGGGGAGTCGAAATCACGATAACGCCGAAGAAATGGTGTCATGTGACACGCGCGCGGGTTTTGTATTCTGGTCGATCCCAGAGGTCGTTCGTCATGATATCTGCGATAATCGCGACGGCCCCTTGAACATCCGCCATATCGATATAGAGCGGTGTAAAGCCAAACCGAAGAATATTGGGCGCCCGAAAGTCGCCGATAACACCACGCGCAATCAGCGCCTGCATAATCGCGTAACCCTCCGGATGTGCGAAAGAAACTTGGCTGCCACGCGTGTTGGGATCGCGCGGCGAGGCGAGGGTGAGGCTAGGACAGGTCGCCTCAATTTCCGCAATAAAGGCTTGGGTTAGATCAATTGATTTAGCTTGAACGTCCTTCAAATCGGCTAAATCCCAAATATCCAGCGCGGTCTCAAGCGCGGCCATTTGCAAAACGGGGGGTGTGCCAACCCGCATACGCTCAATCCCCGTTCCAGCGCGATATTTTAGATCAAACTCAAACGGCGCGTCATGGCCAAGCCAACCCGCCAGCGCGGGTTGCACATTTTCGATATGTTCTGGCGCGACATAGATGAAGGCCGGCGCTCCGGGGCCGCCATTGAGGTATTTATAGGTGCAACCTACGGCGAAATCCGCGTTGCAACCCGCGACATCGACGGGAAACGCGCCCGCCGAATGCGCCAAATCCCAGATCACGATCGCGCCCACCGCGTGTGCCGCTTGAGTGAGGGCTTTCATATCGTGGCGACGGCCTGTGCGATAATCAACTTCGGTGAGCATCAAGACCGCGAGGTCGGTATCAATTTCATCCGCAACATCCTCGGGGGCGGGCGTACAAAGAACGTGACCCGCGTTCAGGCTTTCGATCAAGCCGCGTGCCATATAAAGGTCAGTCGGGAAGTTGCCATTATCGGAGACAATTTTTTTGCGATCCGGACGCAGGGCAAGGGCTGCGGCGAGGGCTTGATAGACTTTTACAGAAAGGGTGTCGCCCAAGGTGACAGTCCCATCTGGGGCTCCGATCAGGCGCGCGATGCGGTCCCCAAGGTGGCTTGGTTGCGCCATCCAGCCTGCTTTGTTCCATCCCGAGATAAGCATGTTACCCCATTCGCTCTCCACGGTTTTCTGAACCCGCGCTGCTGCGGCCTTTGGGAGCGGCCCCAAGGAATTCCCATCCAAATAGATTACGCCCTCCGGAAGGACAAAAAGGGATTTGGTATGGGCAAAGTCAGTCATGGTGCGCTCCTTGTTTTTTGCGATGCTGACGTTCGCGAATGGGGATTGCAAGGGGAACGCGGTTCCTAAATGTTTCATGTTAGCGCTAAACCTATGAACAAGTGTTGAGAAACAATCTTGCGCAAGATATGAGATACAACGCCAGAAGTTTCAATTTCAGGCAAAGAATGTGAAAAAGGGGAAATGTGCTGTGAAAATCGGAGCACCGAAGGAGACTTTTGAGGGCGAAAATCGCGTTGCGATGACACCCGATAGCGCTCTCCAGTTGCAAAAACTGGGGTATGAGTGCGCAATTGAAGCAGGTGCTGGTAAAGCAGCGGGCTTTGCCGACGCCTTGTACAAAGACGCGGGTGTCGAAGTTCTCAAGAGCGCAGCCGCGCTTTGGAAAGCTTCTGACATTGTAGTCAAAGTACGTCAGCCCAGTGCGGCGGAAACCAAACGATTGACCCAAGGGCAAACGTTGATTTCCTTCTTTAATCCTGCCGCGAATGCGGACGGAATGGAAGCGGCACGGGCGCAAGGCGCAAATGTGATTGCCATGGAAATGGTGCCGCGCATTAGTCGCGCCCAGAAAATGGACGCCTTGTCGTCTATGGCAAATATCGCGGGCTACCGCGCTGTTATCGAAGCTGGCAACAACTTTGGACGCTTCTTTACCGGCCAGATCACCGCCGCGGGCAAAGTTCCCCCAGCGAAGGTTTTGGTTGTGGGTGCGGGTGTGGCCGGATTGGCCGCTATTGGCACAGCGACAAGCCTTGGCGCGATCACCTATGCGTTTGACGTGCGGCCCGAAGTGGCCGAGCAAGTCGAATCCATGGGCGCGCAGTTTGTGTTTCTTGACTTTGAGGAAGCCCAAGCCGATGGCGCGGCGACAGGTGGTTATGCCGCTGTTTCCTCCCCTGAATTCCGCGAAGCACAATTGGCTAAGTTCCGTGAGCTTGCTCCAGAGATGGACATTGTTATCACCACGGCGTTGATCCCGAACCGCGAAGCACCTGAATTGTGGACCGAAGACATGGTTGCCGCAATGAAGCCCGGTTCTGTGATCATCGATCTTGCCGCCGAAAAGGGGGGCAACTGTAAGCTCACCGTGCCGGACGAGAAAATCGTAACCAAAAACGGCGTGACCATCGTCGGTTATACTGATTTCCCAAGCCGGATGGCCGCGCAAGCTTCCACGCTCTACTCTACAAATATTCGTCACATGTTGACTGATCTGACACCGGAAAAAGACGGCAAGATCAACCACAACATGGAAGATGACGTGATCCGTGGCGCGACTGTGACCTTTGAAAAAGAGATCACCTTCCCGCCACCGCCGCCCAAAATTGCGGCGATCGCGGCGCAGAAACCCAAAGAGGTGGCCCCACAGCTTACCCCTGAGGAAAAACGTGCGGCGGAAGTTGCGGCGTTCAAGGCGCAAACCAAACAGCAGGTGACTTTGCTCGCTGTTGGCGCTGCGGTTCTGCTCGGCGTTGGCCTTGTGGCTCCTGCAAGCTTCATGCAGCACTTCATCGTGTTTGTGCTCGCGGTTTTTGTTGGTTTTCAGGTTATTTGGGGCGTGGCGCACTCGTTGCATACGCCGTTGATGGCGGTGACGAATGCGATTTCATCGATCATCATTCTGGGGGCGCTGATGCAAATCGGATCGGGCAGCTTCATTGTGATCCTCCTTGCTGCAGTTTCGGTCTTTATGGCTGGGATCAACATATTTGGTGGCTTCCTCGTAACTCGGCGCATGCTTGCCATGTTCCAGAAATCTTAAGGGGGGCTGATTAATGGATTACGGATTTACAACCGCAGCCTATGTTGTGTCGGCTGTTCTTTTCATCTTGTCGCTTGGCGGATTGTCAGGGCAAGAAAGTGCAAAACGCGCTGTTTGGTACGGTATCGTGGGGATGGCCTTGGCCGTATTTGCGACGTTGATTGGACCGGGGGCTGGCCTCTGGTGGCTCTCTATTCTGCTCATCGCGGGTGGGGGTGCTATCGGCTATCAGGTCGCGACACGCGTTCAGATGACCGAGATGCCACAACTCGTGGCGGCGATGCACTCGCTCGTTGGTTTGGCTGCTGTGTTTGTCGGCTATGCGGCGCATATCGAGTTGGGCCGCGTTATGGGTATGGATGCTGCAACTCGGCAGGGTTTGGATGGTTTTGCGGGCCTTTTGGCGCATAAAACAGGCGTTGAAGTCGCAATCCTGCGGGTCGAGTTGTTCCTTGGTATCTTTATTGGTGCGATCACCTTTACAGGTTCCGTCGTTGCCTATGGCAAGCTCGCGGGCAAGGTAAGCACCGTCGCAACGAAACTTCCGGGCGGCCATACGCTTAATGCAACGGCTGCTGGTATTTCGCTGATTTGTTTGGTTTGGTACTTCAATACTGGCGGGTTCTTCCCGCTGTTCTTGATGACTCTCGCCGCGCTTTTCATCGGCTATCACTTGATCATGGGCATCGGTGGCGCGGATATGCCGGTCGTTGTATCCATGCTCAACAGCTACTCTGGTTGGGCGGCTGCGGCGATTGGTTTCTCCCTCAGCAATGATCTGTTGATCGTTGTGGGGGCCTTGGTTGGCTCATCGGGTGCGATCCTCTCCTACATTATGTGTAAGGCGATGAACCGCAGCTTTGTCAGCGTGATCTTGGGCGGCTTTGGCGGCACAAGTGGACCTCAAATGGAGGTCGAAGGCGAGCAAATCGCCATTGACGCCGACGGGGTTGCAGCAGCGCTTGATGAAGCAGACAGCATTGTCATCATCCCGGGGTACGGCATGGCCGTCGCACAGGCTCAACAGTCGGTGTCTGAACTGACCAAGCGTCTGCGGGCCAAGGGCAAGACTGTGCGTTTTGCGATCCACCCTGTTGCGGGTCGCCTTCCGGGGCACATGAACGTTTTGCTGGCCGAAGCGCGCGTGCCATATGACATCGTGATGGAAATGGACGAGATCAACGGCGATTTTCCGAAGACGGATGTTGCCATCGTGATCGGGTCTAACGACATCGTAAACCCCGCCGCACAGGATGATCCAAACAGCCCGATCGCCGGTATGCCGGTGTTGGAATGTTGGAAAGCCAAGCAAGTGTTTGTGTCTAAGCGTGGTCAAGGTACGGGCTATTCCGGTATCGAGAACCCGCTGTTTTATAAAGAGAATACACGGATGTTCTATGGGGATGCGAAGACTTCTCTTGATCTGCTGCTGACCAAAATCAGCTAGTCATCCATTTTGAAAACCACAGAGCGCCCCGCAAGAAATTGCGGGGCGCTTTGCGTTGGGGCGGCTTGTATACCAATGCACACTTCTAACATGTTGAAAAACATACAGCTATTTCTTGCGGTGAAGCCCGTCGTACATTATTCAATCGAAAACTCAGGAAAAGGCCCATTCCATGGTGAAAGACCACTCACAGCGCTATCAACTCGCCAATGCGCTCCATGATCGCCCGTTTCCAGCGATACAAGCGCCCTCACAAGTGGCCTTTTTGGCGCTTCTGACGGGTCCCGCACCGCACCGCGACTTGTCGGCAGAACGCGCCCATCTTTTGATGCTGTTGGACCGTCACGGTGCAGCGCATCCTGCACCGGACGCCACGCATTATTTTGGTGCTATCGGGCGACATTTCTTGAAGTGGGAGAGCCATAGCGAATTTGTCACCTACACAATCATCACCGAAGGCGAGGCGCTCCGTCCCTTTGATCCCGTTGAATTTGATGTTTTCCCACCCGATTGGCTCGACGCGGCCCCCGGAGAGCGGATCACATCGATGCTCATCCATGTTGCAAAAACTCCCGAGATTGAGAGCCTGACCCGCGACCTCAAAGACTGGTTTGTGCCAGAGAGCCTCGCGGTGAGTTATGTCGTGGATCAGTCGGCCGTTATTGCTTCGGATTTTCGAATTGATAGCGCGGGGCATGTACGATTTGCGTTGTTTGTGGCCCCGAATGTCGGGGTGCAACGGGTTGGCCGTATCATGCAGCGCATTTGCGAAGTTGAAACCTATAAGACGGCAGCGCTGCTGGGGTATTTGCGCGCCCAGCGGTTGATGCGGGATTTGGGCGGTATGGACGCCCAGCTGACCCAACTTGTGCTGGAAATGTCGGACTTAGAGGTCGCGCCCGAAGCAACTTTGGCTGCGCTGCTTCCCCTTGCGGCGCGCCTTGAGCAGGAAACCGCAGATGTGAGCTATCGGTTTGGGGCGACGCGCGCCTATGAGGCGATTGTCACCCAGCGGATCTCGGTCCTGCGCGAAGAGCGTTTGAAGGGACATCAAACCCTTGCGGAGTTCATGATGCGCCGATTTGATCCCGCGATGCGTACCACCCAAGCGGCCTCGAGATTGTTGCAAAGCATGTCGGATCGGGCCCTGCGTGCGGGCGATCTGCTCCGCACGCGCGTAGATGTTGAGCGCAGCGCCCAGAACCAAGCCATCCTGCAAAGCATGGACAAACGCGCCGACCTTCAATTGCGCCTGCAAGAAACCGTCGAGGGCCTCTCGGTCGTTGCTGTCAGCTATTACACGGTCAATCTGTTGATGTATGTCCTTGCCCCGTTTGCCGCAGCTTATGGGGTGAACAAGGCATGGCTTGTGACAGGGCTTGTTCCGATTGTTATGCTTTGTGTTTGGGCGGGTGTTCGGCGAGTAAAAGGGCGGATATCCAAACGACACACGAGCGATTTTTAAAGAAGGACGTTCTGAAATGAAAACAGCGCGTGGAGTGATCCGCGCGCTGTTTTTGTATTCTAACGTCCGCGAATGCGTGGGTCGAGTGCATCGCGTAGACCGTCACCAATGTAGTTGACGGCCAGAACGGTGAACGAGATCGCAACGCCGGGCCACATGACCCGCTCGGGGTATTGTTGCAGGTAATCAACGCCGTCAAACAACAAACGCCCCCATGTCGGGAAGTCGGGTGGGAAGCCAAGGCCAAGGAAGGAAAGCGCGCTTTCCGTGATGATCGCATTGGCAATTCCAAGCGTGGCCGACACCATAATAGGTGACATAACGTTGGGCAGGATGTGACGTACGATCATCTTTGTCGGAGGCGTGCCGATGGAATGAGCCGCCAGTACAAACTCGCGCTCCTTGAGCGCCAAAACATCGCCGCGCACGATCCGCGCGGCTTGCATCCAACTGGTCATCCCAATGGCAAACACCATCAGCACAAAGATACCACCCGCAGGTCCAAATACGCGGCTTAGCGGGTCTCTGAACAGCATGATGGTGACCAAGAGAAGCGGCAACAAGGGCAGGGCAAGGAATAAGTCCGTGAAGCGCATCAGGAGGCCATCGAGGCTTTTAAAATACCCCGAAACAACGCCGACAAACGTTCCCACAACAAGCGACAGCCCCATCGCGGTTAGGCCGACAGCCATCGACACCTGGCCACCTGCCATCATACGCGCAAGCATGTCGCGCCCGAGTTGGTCGGTGCCAAAGGGATGTCCGAAACTCGGGCTTTGATTGCGGGCGCGGATATCGATGTAGGTCGGGTCGATCGTCCAGAGCCACGGACCGATGAGCACAAAGAGCACAATGAAGGTAAAGAAAACCAACCCCGCCATCGCGCCTTTATGTGTTTTGAATTGATCCCAAACGTCCCACCACTGACTGCGGGGAGCTTCCAAATCGACGATATCGAGGGAATGAACTGCAGGTTTAGTCATAGCGGATCCTTGGGTCGAGGATGCCATAGAGCACATCCGCGATCAGGTTAAAGAGAATGATAAGGATCGCAAAGATCACGGTGAGGGTCTGAACTGTCGGGAGGTCATTGGCTTGGATCGCTGTAATCAGGAGTTGGCCAAGACCGTTTACCTTAAACACCTGCTCGGTGATAATCGCGCCGGAAAAGACCGTTGGCACTCCAAGCGCAATCACGGTCACCACGGGGATCATCGAGTTGCGCAACACGTGCACCAAAACCACAGTTTTCTCGCTCAATCCCTTGGCACGCGCTGTGCGTACATAGTCTTGGTTGAGATTGTCGAGCATCGACGCCCGCATAAACCGGCTGATCTGTGCGGCGTTATAGAGCGCGAGCACAAAGACCGGCATGATCATTTGCTTCACTTGGAACACGAACGAGGACCAACTGTTGACCACATGGGTCGTGTCATAAATCGACGGGAACCATTGCAGCTTCACCGAAAACACCACGATGAGCAGCACGCCGGTAAAGAAGGTCGGAACCGAAAAGCCGATCATCGAGATGAACGTCCCGATTTGATCAAAGATGGAGTATTGCTTATAGGCTGAAATCACCCCGATCGGCAGCGCGATCAGCGTACCTACCACATAGGAAAGCCCAACAACCCAAAGAGTTTGCGGAATACGTTGAGCAACAACATCCATGACCGAGGAGCGCCACTGCCAGCTAATGATACGCGGCATGTCTTGGGAAAAATGGGTGCCAAACATGGCGTCAAAAATATAGATCGGCTCTACGATATAGAATTGGTAAAGCCATTTCACGAAACGGACGGGGATCGGTTGACCCAGTCCAAGGGCTTCGCGCATTTGCGCTTTGACTTCTGGTGGGACCGTCAGTGGCACGGAGGCCATTGGATCGCCTGGCGCGAGTTCAAGCAGGAGGAAGATCACCAACGAAATGAGGATCGTCGTTGGGATCGCAATCAAGAGCCTGCGAATAGTGAATGTCAGCATACGGAAAGTCCTAGGCCGAGTTAGTCGGCTCTATTTTTATGAATTTACCCAAGGTAGGGGCCTATGAAGAGAGGGCGCCCCCATCGCAGGGAGCGCCCAATTTTATAGATTACATGCGATACCAGTCGGCTGCATTCCACAGCTCGCTGTCCCATGTGTTCAGGATCACACCGCCAAGTGTATTGGAGTGCGCAGAAACACGGCCACGATCCACAAGCGGGATGATGACGTATTCTTGCATGAGCATGTCGTTCATAGCTTTCGCCATTACCGCACGATCTTCGATGTCGCCTGTTGTTGCCATTTTGGCCACGAGTGCGTCGTACTCTTCAGAACAGAAGCGTTGCATGTTGTTGCCCTGCCACTGGTTTTCTGGTTGAGGAGCTTGCTTACATTCCCAGTTCGCCATGTAGCTTTCTGGATCTGTGCCGTCAAAGTTGTTGGCGTACATTTCAACATCCGCAAAGAACTTCTGGAAGGTGTCGGGCGAACCGGGGTCACCACCAAAGAACACGGAGGCGTCGATGTTGCGCAGTTCAGTTTCAACGCCGATTCCTTCCCACCACTGTTTGATCAGCGCTTGGAAGTCTTGACGTACAGCATTTGTGGAGGATTGGAACAACATGGAGAGACGAACGCCGTCTTTCGCACGCACACCATCCGCGCCTTTAACCCAACCGTTGCTTTCTAGAAGCTCATTCGCGCCAGCGATATCTTGCACGAGGCAAGCATCGTTTGCAGTCGAAGCATAGATCGCAGGAGCAGGCAAAACGTTACATGTTGGACGTCCAGCAGCGCCGTAACCGATTTCAGTCAGCAACGCACGGTCGATCGCCATGGAAAGCGCTTTACGTACGTTGATGTCTGTTAGGAAAGGGTGTGGATGCGCAATCGTGCCGCGCTCATCGCCGAGGTCAGGGTTAACGTCGGTTTGGTTGACCATGATGCGTTCAACCAATGTTCCGAAGCCGGAAATGATTTCGCCTTTGCCCTTGGCTTCCATCGCTTCGAGAACTTCTGGAGCCAACTGAAGGTTCCAAGCGTAGTCAAATTCGCCTGTTTCCAATACCGCACGACCCGCAGCAGTCGCGTCGCCGCCACCTTTCAACGTTGCCGTTGCAAACGCTGGTTTGGCTGGGTCACGGTAATTCGGGTTCGCGACTAAGGACACAACGTCATTTGGGCGGAATTCGGTGACCATGAAGGGGCCAGTGCCGATAGGGCTAAAGTTCGCGTCTGTGCATTCAGGAGCTTTTGCGCCCAAGCAATCTGCGAATTGTGCTTTTTGAATGATCGGTGCTTGCGCACCTACAAAGGGTCCGTAGGGGAACGGCTTGGAAATGCCAAACGTCACCACAACGGTCAGATCGTCGGGTGTATCGACCGAAACGACGTCATTGTACTTCTCGGACTGGGAGCAACCGCCACCTTCCGTTGTGCAATATTCCCAGGTAAATCTAACGTCCTCTGAGGTGAGAGGGGTGCCGTCGGACCACAAAAGGCCGGACTTCAATTTCCAAGTGATGGTTGTCAAATCTTCGGAAACGCCACCGTTTTCAACCGTTGGAACGCTTTCGACGAGAAAAGGAACAATGGTGCCGTCTTGGTTGTAGCGGGCGAGGGGTTCAATAACCAAGCTGCCAGCTTCAAGGTCTTTTGTCCCGCCGGAAAGATAGGGGTTCATCAGCGACGGCGCTTGCCAATAAATGATGTTCACATGGCCGTCTGCGCCACGTTCGGCATGGGCCATTGGGGCCAATGCAAAAGCAGCAGCAGCGCCCATTAGGGCTGTTTTAAATTTCATACTTCTCTCCTTGTTGGATGTTCGGACCACAGTTTGCCAAGTTTATCTCAGCGTTTTCCTGTTTACGTTTTTTCAATCGGCAAGATCATTTCGTTTCATACGATACTAACGACTCACTCCAATTATTGGTCCGCTACCGGTGCAGTTCAGGTTAGTTTGCTAAAAATTGCAAGTATTCGATATCATAAAACCTTCGAATGTACGTGGAGTTACGCTCTATTTGCCGAAATCAGTCGTCGATATGCACAAAGTTTGGTTTATATGGTCAACTTTCGGGCATTGTTGCAGGATTATTTGCCGAAAACTTTCTAAACGGAAAGGGGTTTGACTTTGCTCCCACGCGAAGATTAGCGTTGGGGGCATCAAAAACAAAGAAAAGCAAAGCCATGCTGGATCAGCCATTAATCGACATTAAGAACCTCCGCGTAGAGTTTGAAACTAATAGCGGAATCGTTATTGGGGTTGAGGATATTTCTTTCACAATTAACCCCGGAGAGACCCTCTGTGTAGTAGGCGAATCGGGATCGGGAAAATCGGTTTCATCGCTTTCGATTATGCGATTGGTTGAATTTGGCGGTGGCGATATCGCCGGCGGCTCGATGGTTTTTGATCGGGGTGCCAAGGGTAAAATCGATCTCGCGTCTATTGATGCCAACGATATGCGCAGCATTCGCGGCAACGAAATTGGGATGATTTTCCAAGAGCCAATGACCTCCCTAAACCCGGTCTTTACGGTCGGGCGGCAGTTGACCGAAGGTTTGGTTCTCCACAAAAAGATGTCCAAATCCCAAGCCCGAACGCGCGCCATCGAATTACTGCGAGATGTGCGCATTCCGGAGCCTGAAAACCGCTTGGATCAATACCCGCATGAGCTTTCTGGCGGCATGCGGCAACGGGTTGTCATTGCGATGGCGATGGCCTGCGAGCCGCGCTTGCTTATCTGTGACGAGCCCACGACCGCGCTCGATGTGACTATTCAAGCTGAGATTTTGGCGCTTATCGATCGGCTAAAGCGTGAGCACGGAACCGCGGTTTTGTTCATCACCCATGACATGGCCGTCGTCGCGCAAATGGCGGACCGTGTGATCGTGATGTATCGTGGAAACATGATGGAAGAGGGCACCGTCGAGCAAATCTTCGAAGCCCCAAAGCATGATTACACCAAAGCCCTCTTGGCCGCCGTGCCAAGGCTGGGTGAAATGGATGGGAAACCCGCCCCTGAGCCAATGCGCATTATGGGCGACGAAGAAAAATACGCCGCCGTTGTTGCCAAGGCAAAAGCCAAACATGCTGCGGCCCCAAAGGACGTCAAACCGCTTCTGACCGTCAAAAACCTCACCACGCGTTTCCCCGTCAAGAAGGGTTTGATGCGCCGCACCGTGGCCAATGTGCACGCAGTAGAAGACGTTTCGTTCACCCTCAATCCGGGTGAAACGCTTTCGCTTGTTGGTGAGAGTGGGTGTGGAAAATCTTCCTGTGGCCGCTCGATTTTACGACTGGTGGAACCCCTGAGTGGCGAAGTGGATTTGGACGGCGTCGATATTCTTGGCCTCAACACCAAGGATTTGCGTAAGGCCCGTCGGGATATGCAGATGGTGTTCCAAGACCCGTTTGCCTCCCTCAATCCACAGGTGCGCTTGATTGATCAGGTCGCCGAGCCGATGCGCAATTTCAATCTCGCATCAGGGAGTGAGTTGACCGACCGTGTCGCAAGCCTTTTTGATCGTGTGGAATTGCCGCGCAGCTTCCTAAAACGTTTCCCGCATGAGCTTTCGGGCGGCCAACGCCAACGCATCGCCATCGCGCGTGCCCTTGCGTTGAATCCCAAACTTGTGATCGCAGACGAGGCGGTGTCCGCGTTGGACGTGTCAGTGCAGGCGCAAGTCCTCAATCTGTTGATGGAATTGCAAGCCGACCTCGGCATCGCGATGCTATTCATCAGCCACGATATGGCCGTTGTCGAGCGTGTTAGCCATAACACGGCCGTCATGTATTTGGGGCGTATCGTCGAGATTGGATCGCGCCAAGAAGTGTTTCAAAATCCACAACACAGCTACACCCAGTCCCTTATGTCTGCGGTGCCTGTGGCGGATCCACGGCGTAGAAAAATCAGTTCGGATGTCTCCTTTAAGCCCATTCCTTCGCCCATTTTCCCGAAGGATTATCAGCCAGAGCCTTCGACCTATACTGAAGTATCAAAAGGACATTTTGTCCTTAATTCATAATAATTTACCTTAAGACCTTAAGGTAAGGAGTTAACATGGGTATATCCCTCACTACCAGAGAGATCCTTGAAAAACTGGTGAGTTTTAACACCGTCAGCGATCGGTCGAACTTGCCGCTGGTTGAATGGGTTGAAACCTATTTGAACAGTCACGGCGTTGAGTCTTTTCGCGTCTATAATGAGACCGGCGAGAAGGCCTCGCTCTTTGCGAATGTCGGCCCAATGGTGGCGGGCGGAGTGATCCTTTCGGGGCATACCGACGTTGTGCCCGTAGCGGGCCAAGCATGGCATACTGACCCGTTTGAAGTGGTCGAAAAAGACGGCAAACTTTACGGGCGTGGCACTGCGGATATGAAGGGGTTTGACGCCCTCGCGCTTTGGGCGGTTCCGCATGCGCTGGCGGCGGGTATCAAGCGCCCGTTGCAAATTGCCTTGTCCTATGACGAGGAAATCGGCTGTATTGGGGCCCCGCCGATGATTGCGGCGATGGCGTCCCTTCCCAAGGCGCAGGCAGCGATTATTGGCGAGCCGTCGAGTATGAAAACGGTCACCAGTCATAAGGGCGGTATCGGGTTTAAAATCCATGTGCGCGGGTTTGAAGTGCACAGCTCCCTTATCCACACAGGTGTGTCCGCAATCATGTTTGGTGCTGACTTGATCCAATGGGCCAGTGCTGTGAATGCAAAGCACGCCGAGACAGAGCCCAGCCCCTTGGCCGCAGAATTTGATCCGCCCTATACGACGGCGCACGTTGGAAAAATTTCTGGCGGCACGGCCCATAATATCACCGCCAAAGATTGCTATTTCGACATCTCCTTTCGGGTTGTCCCGGGCGAGGCGACAGGAATGTGGGAAGAGCGTTTGCGGGCGAAGGTTTCAGAGATTGAGGCTGAAATGCAGGCCATCCACTCCGAAACCGGCATTGATATTTCTCCCGATTTTGGCGTTCCTCCTTTGGCGCCTGAGGTGAATGGTGCCGCCGAAACTCTCGTCCGTACTTTAACGGGGGACAACGCCACGCATGCGGTTTCTTATGCCACAGAAGCTGGGCAATTTCAGGAGGGTGGCCATTCGGCGGTTGTCTGTGGGCCCGGCGATATTGCACAGGCGCATCAACCAAACGAATTTTTAGAAATCCGTCAACTAGAGGCCGGAGAAGCCTTTATGAGACGACTTATTACACATCTCGCACAGGATTAAGATATGCCCGTAAAGAACCGTTTTTCCGAACTTTTATCCGAAATTACAGAATGGCGTCGTGACTTTCACACGCACCCTGAAATCCTGTTTGAAACGCACAGAACCTCGGCGCGCGTTGCCGAACTTCTGCGGGAATTTGGTTGTGATGAAGTTGTCGAAGGCATTGGCCGCACCGGTGTTGTTGGGGTAATCAGGGGCAAGTCCGACACCAAAAATAAGGTCATTGGCCTGCGTGCTGATATGGATGCCTTACCGATCCTTGAGGATACTGGGGTGGAATACGCCAGCCAAACTCCCGGTGCGATGCACGCTTGTGGCCATGATGGGCATACGGCGATGTTGCTTGGCGCGGCGAAATACCTGTGCGAAACCCGCAATTTTAACGGCACAACAATCGTTATTTTCCAACCCGCAGAAGAAGGCGGCGGTGGTGGGCGCGAGATGTGTGAAGACGGCATGATGGACCGCTGGAACATCCAAGAGGTCTATGGCATGCACAATTGGCCCGGCCATGCGCTTGGAAGTTTTGCCATCCGTCCAGGCGCGTTTTTTGCGGCCACCGACCAGTTCGAAATTTTCGTAGAGGGCAAGGGCGGCCACGCGGCCAAGCCGCAGGAAGTTGTGGACACCACCGTACTCGCCAGCCAAATCGTGCTCTCGCTGCAAACCATCGCCAGCCGCAATGTGGATCCTGTGGAGCAGGTTGTGGTTTCGGTGACCAGCTTTGAAACGGAGAGTAAGGCCTTCAATGTAATCCCACAGAAGGTGCACCTTAAAGGCACAGTTCGTACGCTTTCCAAAGACGTGCGCGATTTGGCAGAAGAACGCATCAAAGCGATTGCGCCTCTGACGGCTCAAGCTTTGGGCGGGACAGCCGAAGTGAACTACATGCGCGGTTATCCTGTGATGGTGAACCACGAGGTCGAAACAGAATACGCGGTCAAAGCCGCCGAGAAAGTCTCTGGGGCTTGTGCTGATGCGCCGTTGGTCATGGGCGGCGAAGATTTCGCCTTCATGCTCGAAGAACGCCCCGGCGCGTATATTTTGATGGGCAATGGCGACACGGCAGCCGTGCACCACCCGAAATACAATTTCGACGACAACGCGATTCCTGCGGGATGTAGCTGGTGGGTTGAAATGGCAGAAAGCCGTATGCCCGTTTAAATCTATCGCAAAAATACAATAAAGGCCGGCCACGACAAAAACGTTGGGCCGGCCTTTTTCAATCTAAGTGGCGCAGAAAACGGGGGGTTATCCGCCTGTGTGGCTCATGTGGCGGGTCATTTGGCCGCCGAGCTTTTGGCGCGAATAGTCAAAGTCATGGCCTTTGGGTTTAAGCGCAATTGCCTCGCGAATGGCTTGCAAAAGGCCATCGTCGCTTTCACTGGCACGCAGGGGCGCACGCAAGTCGGATTTGCCCTCTTGGCCAAGGCAGGTGTAAATTTCGCCCGTACAAGTGACGCGCACGCGGTTGCAGCTTTCACAGAAATTATGGCTTAGGGGCGTGATGAAACCAACCCGTTGCCGCGTTTCGCCAATCCGCACATACCGCGCGGGGCCGCCTGTGCGATCGGGCAAATCGGCCAATGTATATTTCGTTGCCAGCGTGGAGCGCAGCTCCTCCAGCGACCAGAATTGGCCGATCCGTTCCAGTTCGCCGATGTCGCCCATCGGCATGACCTCAATAAAGGTCAAATCCATGTCGCGCGCGGCGCAAAACTCGGTGAGGGTAAACAATTCATTCTCGTTGAACCCCTTGAGGGCCACGGTGTTGAGTTTGACCTTTAGCCCCGCGTTAAGCGCGGCCTCAATCCCCTCAAGCACTTGGTTTAAGCGCCCCCAGCGGGTGACCTCAGCAAATTTTTCTTCATTCAATGTGTCGAGTGAGACATTGATCCGCTTAACCCCATATCCGGCCAATTCCTGCGCGTATTTGGACAATTGTGAGCCGTTTGTGGTGAGGGTAAGCTCGTCCAACGCACCACTTTTCAGGTGGCGTGACATGGACTCAAAGTAGCTCATGATACCACGCCGCACCAAAGGTTCACCGCCAGTGATGCGCAATTTACGCACCCCAAGGCCGATGAAGGCCGAGGACAAGCGATCCAATTCCTCAAGAGTTAGAAGCTCTTTTTTAGGGAGGAAATTCATCACTTCGGACATGCAGTAGACACACCTAAAATCACAGCGGTCTGTTACGGACAGACGCAAATATGTGATCGGGCGCAAGAAGGGGTCAATAAGGGGATCAGTCATGTGGCGAGCCTATGCCCGTGCCGAACAGGGAGCAAGTCACAATCGAGTAATTTCAATTTGAAGCAGTCCCAAGCTTCCAAATCGCGTCTAACATGGATTGCGATTGGCGCTCCAACAAGTTTCCGTTCCATTTGATCCTCAGGTAAAGTGCTAAAGGTCTGATAATGTCGGCAATACCGTTTGGATAGGACTAGCTGTAAATGTGATGAAAATCGTATAAAGTGCTTGAAGGGGTGCGCAATGGCAAACCTGCATAGCAAATCAAATCGATCGCGTTTGGCGCGAAGAGCTACGCCGCATTAACCAACTGTTGCCAAAGGGGGGGGCTGTTGGCTGGCGCTGGTGCGGGTTCGAATTGCTGGGGTCTTCCTCGTAAAACAGCGCGATTCTGCGACGGGAAAAGTCTCCACGCAAGGCATTGGCACGGCAGATGATTTGCCAAACGTCGGAACCATGACGTGGGTTGGCGCTCCTTCTAAAGCTCAATCGGTAGCAGCTTCTTTGTAAGGAATTATAACCTACTTGACGGTTGGCAATGCTTGTCAGGGTTGGGTTGAAATGAAGATTGAGCGTCCCGAAATCTTGACGCCTAAGAAAATCTCGCAATTCAGAAGTGATGCCACTGTGATCTCTGGGGCTTTGGGGTCGATACATGTCTTGCTGATATAACACAGGGGCTAGTTGAAGAATGGTTCACCCTCACGTTTATACGAACAGATTTCCCTCTGGGTATTCTTCCATTTATCTTACACCAAAAACCGTCAAGAATTATTGAACTCAAGGCAACACAGTTTGCTTCAATTGATTGTCCGAATTCCGTACCGCCGATAGAGGACAGTCGAATGTTCACATCATTTAGCCTACCGTTTTCTCTTGCTTTGTAAGCGTCACTCGCTTGACCTTCGTTATAATTGTCTGGGGCGTTTTGCCGAAAAGATTTATTTTTTGCAGCTATTTTTTTCCAATAAGGCGGTGGTGATCTGAGAACAATTTGAGTTACGCCTTTGAGCGACTCTAAGTTCCTGTGGTGCTCTAAAAACGCGTTGAAATGCTGTTTTTTGAATCGAAAAAGAGGGAGATGTTACAAAGAAACGGCTTCGCATCGAGAAATGGATAGAATTCGAACATTGCACCATCTTCTTCAATCCTCTCAACCAAGCCCGAACCAAAAGAGGCCTGTTAGGGCCTCCAAGGTGGGCTGCACCAAAAATTGGCACTACCCGGATTCCCCTGAATCAACGTGCAAGGAGTCTTTCGCGGCCGTGTTGGGAATAGGGGGAGAGAGTTTTCGGTGGGTTGATGAATACCCGCCACCTGTGAGCACGAAAAAGAGACCCGTCGTGGCTAAAAGTACAAAGCAGGCTGCAAGAAAATCTGGGTGCCGAGGCATTCGTCAACTATCCCATTAAAAACGACGGACTAGAACTACATACCCTGCCAATGTGCACTCATTGAAGAAATAGGAATTCTGGCAAAACATAGGGGCATTTTCAGAAAAGAATAAAACTGCCCCGATCCGGAAACTGGCCCACCTTGCGGCGAATACCTGCAATCTGCTCCTAATGTCGAAATCTACGCCCCGCCGTTTTAGTCAAAATCCATGGATTTGGATTAGTGCCGCAAGCAGGTGTTTTATCATGTCAAAACTTTCGAGTAGCATTATGAAATTATGCCTAAGGAAAAGCAGAAGACGATATGGGAACGTTAAAAACGGCCCTGAAAGCTGTAGGTCAGCGCATTGGATAAGGTTCGGAAACCAACCTGAGAAACTTAGGTGATTGGGCATCTGAAATCGTCGCCGCGTTGGTGGATGATTTAGGCGTCGTATTCACGGCTTCGCCCTTTGGCTAGCCTTACTTTTTTGGTTTGTTTCTGCGATGCTAATTGCGACTTTGGCGCTAATACTCGAGGGGGAGGACGGGTCTAGTGATCCTGTATGGTTGATTATCCCTACGATTGTCGACTGCGGTTTCTGTTCTTTCGGTATCCGCAGATCGTTGAACTATTATCTGAATATTAGTTCAATTAATCTGAAGCTTTTACTTGATCGAACCTCCATGAATGCGGATCATAGCTGTTCCCCGATGCCAGAACACCAAGTGCTAAAGCCGCAGTACTTTCCATCGGCGTTACGCGCCAAATTCAGCTAGTGCCCGTGACCGAAAACAGCGGAAGAGAGTGATCGTTCAGCAGTTTTACTCCGCACTGTGCGGACCATTTATCCCACGCGCTGGCGATGCTGATTTCAGTCTTTGCCTTGTTGCCAATGTTGCCCTTGAGTGGGGGGAATATCTCAACGGTGAAGTCAACGGCATTACAAAAAAACGCTCAGGGGCACCTGGGGCAGCGACAAGAGCGCCGCGCATTTCAATTTCTGTTAATCGCATATTCAATTTCTCCTATTTGAGGGATGCGAATCATAATATGGCATAGGTGACTGACAGGACGGGCAGCCTCACCGTTACCTATTTTTGGATAAGTTCCTTTTATTTGAGACACCCCAGAAATTGTTGTGACAAAATATGGACAAAGGCAGGTAGAGTTATTTTATTACAATTACTTAGTTTGAATAAGCTCTGCCTTGGGAGGGGTGCATGTCTCGACAATTGATTGATGTGACCGGCAATGCGGTGCCAAGTTGGAACGAACTGCGCGAAGCGTTCCGTTGGGATATCCCGCAGGACCTCAATATTGCAGAGGCCTGTTGTGACAGTTGGGCGCGCTCGCACCCTGACAAAGTGGCCGTCATTCATGTTGCCGAGGATGGCAGCGAAGAGCGCTGGACTTATGACGGTTTGATGCGCGCCTCCAACCGTTTGGCAGGGGCGTTTGCGGTGCAGGGTGTTACGCGGGGGGATCGGGTTGCGGTTCTTTTGCCCCAAGGCCCCGCCGTTTTACTCGCCCATTTTGCAGCTTACAAATTGGGAGCGGTTGTCCTGCCACTTTTTACGTTGTTTGGCGAAGATGCCCTGACATACCGGTTGCAGGATAGCGGTGCGAGGGTGGTGGTCACCGACGGGGAGAATATTGAGAAGATTGCGAAAATAAAGGACGGTTTGCCGGACTTGAAAACGGTTTACTCAACCGAAGCGGCAATTGGGGATGTGCGGTCCCTTTGGGAGGAAATCAACGCAAATGACGACGCGTTCGACTGCGAGATGACCCATCCAGAAACACCCGCAGTCTTGATCTATACCTCGGGAACAACCGGCGATCCCAAAGGGGTTTTGCACGGACACGGGTTCCTTTACGGACATCTCCCATCGATTGAATTACACCACCAAGGCTTCCCGATCGAAGGCGATTGTGGCTGGACACCCGCCGATTGGGCGTGGATCGGCGGGTTGATGGATATGGCGATGCCGTGTCTGTTTTACGGTGTGCCGCTGATCAGTCGTCGCATGCGCAAATTTGACCCCGTTGAGGCCTACGCGCTGATCGCCCGCTACCAAATTCGCAATCTCTTTATGCCGCCCACAGCGCTTAAATTGATGCGTGGAACCCCCGTTCCAGAAGGGGTGAATATTCGCACCATTAGCTCAGGCGGGGAAAGTTTAGGGGCGGATTTGCTGATGTGGGCTGAGAAAACACTGGGGGCTCCCGTCAACGAGTTGTACGGGCAAACGGAATGCAATTTGGTGGTCTGTTCGGCCAAGTCGTTCGACACACATCGCCCCGGATCGATGGGGCGCGCCGTGCCGGGGCATATAGTTGCGGTGATCGACGCTGACGGAAATGTTGTCCCTGCGGGGGAAATTGGCGAAATCGCGATCCACGCGCCCGATCCCGCAATGTTTTTGCGCTATTGGAATAAACCCGAGGAAACGGCCGCGAAATTCACGGGTGATTGGCTGCGAACGGGCGATCTGGGGTCCTGCGACGCGGAGGGATTTTTCCGTTTTTCATCGCGTGACGACGATGTGATCACATCCGCAGGCTATCGTATCGGACCCAGTGAAATCGAGAATTGTTTGACGTCGCATCCGTTTGTGGCCATGGCCGCCGTGATCGGTTTACCTGACGCGCTGCGCACGGAAGTCGTGACGGCTTATGTCGTCTTGAGGGAAGGGGCAATTTGGGACGGGCTTGAGGAGGAGTTGATCGCCCTTGTGAAAGCACGCATCAGCCCGCACGTCGCGCCAAAATCCGTAACCGCCATCGACTCCATGCCGATGACAGCCACAGGTAAAATCATGCGCCGCGCCCTGCGAAACCGCTAGTTTTCGGAAAACCCCTCCGAAAACGTTGGGGCTTCGACTTCTGGGGTGGGGTGTGGAACCGTGTAATCCTTCATGTGCCGCGTGGCTTCTTTTTGGGCGAAGGGTTTGAGGCGTGGACCAAATTCGTTCAAAAATGCCTGTGCGCGCGGCGCGTCGTGTTTGGAAAGATCGCGAATCCACCACGAAATCGCCTTTTGGATGAACCATTCCTTGTCGTCGACCATCCGCGCGGCCCATGCCAAAACGCGTTCGCGTGTGGCGATGTCGTCGGGTTTCGGGAAGTTTTGTTTGGTCCAAGGTAGTGTGATCACAAGCGCAGCACGTCGGGTCCACATATGATCTGAGTCGATCCATGTCTCGACCTCATCAAGGCGCGAAGGGTCGGCGACCACCCGTTTTTGGCCCGCTATACAGGCATGATCCGCAATGGCCCATGCGTCAAAATCTGGCACCCAACTCGTGATGAGATCCCATGCTTCCTCGTCGGGGCGCAAACGCGCTTGGGTCAGGAGTTTTGCCGCCGCGATCCGCGCCTCGTGGCAATCTGTGGCCCATAATGCGCGTGCCAATTCAACGCGTTGCGGCACGTCAAGTTCGGCGCGCCATGTTGCGACACATGCGTCAACCTCTGGGTTTGATACCCCAAGATACTTGCGGTCTGCCTTGTGATAGGCGCGCAACTGGAGGGCCTGTATTTCACTTCCTGTCGCCGCAAGCGCGGCCATCGCCGTTTCAATATTCATTCTACAGTCACCGATTTTGCAAGGTTGCGGGGTTGGTCGACGTCAGTGCCTTTGGCAATCGCGGTGTAATAGGCCAAAAGCTGTGCGGGAAGTGCGTACAGGATGGGCGCAAAAACGGGGTCGACTTCGGGCATGGTGAGTGTTTCCCAAACCCCTTGTCCCGCCTGGGCAATCCCCTTGGCATCCGAAATCAGCAGGACTTTTCCGCCGCGCGCCATAACCTCCTGCATATTGGAAACGGTTTTCTCAAAAAGGGCGTCCCGTGGGGCCATCACCACCACCGGAACCTTGTTGTCGATCAGGGCAATAGGGCCGTGTTTCAGCTCTCCACTGGCATAGCCTTCGGCGTGGATATAACTCAATTCTTTGAGCTTGAGCGCCCCTTCAAGGGCAAGCGGGAACATCGCGCCACGCCCAAGGAAAAGCACGTCTTCTGCTTTTGCAATCTTGCGCGCGATCTTCTTGACGTCGCTGCTGATCGCCAAGGAATGGCTGATGAGGCTTGGGATTTTCTTGAGATTTTCAAGATGTTTAGCCGCCGTTCCTACGTCGATTCCGCCGCGTTGTTGGGCCGCTTTGAGGGTCAGTAAACTAAGGAGGGAGAGTTGGCAGGTAAACGCTTTAGTCGATGCAACCGACACTTCAACGCCCGCCAGAATGGGCAGCGCGAGGTCACTGTCACGGGCCATCGAACTCTCTGTGACGTTCACAACCGAGAGGATCATGTCGGCCTTGCCTTTGGCGTAATGGAGGGCCGCCAAAGTGTCGGCCGTCTCACCTGATTGACTCACGAAAATGGCCAATGTACGGGCGGGGATGGGGGGCTCGCGGTAGCGGAATTCGCTGGCGACATCCACTTCGACAGGGATACGGGCGATTTGTTCAAACCAGTATTTCGCCGTTAGGCACGCGAGGTACGCCGTACCGCAGGCGACCATGGTGATGCGGTCAAACTTGGTGAAATCAAGCGCCTCGGGCAGGGTGATTTCGCCATTTTGCACATAGTGGGTCATGGCTTCTGCTAGAACGATGGGCTGTTCGGCGATTTCTTTGGCCATGAAGTGTTTGTGGCCGGCTTTTTCGATGCGTGTCGCGTCGAGGTGAACGGTCTTGATCGGGCGGCTAACGGGAGCGCCATCGGCCCCAAATATTTTGGCACCAGCGCGGGTGACGATCGCGTGGTCGCCGTCTTCAAGGTAGGTGATTTGGTCTGTCATTGGGGCAAGCGCGATTGCGTCCGAGCCGATGAACATTTCACCGTCGCCATGACCAATCGCCAATGGCGAGCCTTTGCGCGCAGCGATCAACAGGTCGCCTTGGCCCTCAAAGAGGAAGCAAAGACCAAAGGCCCCTTCGAGGCGGCCAATTGTGGATTTGGCCGCGGTGATCGCGTCCATGCCACCGTCCATATAAGACTGGGTAAGCAGGGCGATTGTTTCGGTGTCTGTCTCGCTGTCAAAGCGATAACCTGCGTCGGATAACTCGCGGCGAAGCTCTTGAAAGTTCTCGACAATTCCGTTGTGAACAACGCAAACGGGGCCAGCTTTATGCGGGTGGGCATTGCCCACCGTTGGCGCGCCGTGGGTGGCCCAGCGGGTGTGGCCAATGCCTGCTTTTCCGGCCAGTGGTTCGTGCACAAGGAGGTCTGAAAGATTGACAAGTTTGCCAACAGCGCGACGTCGATCCAGAACCCCATTGTCAACGGTTGCGATGCCCGCGCTGTCATAGCCGCGATATTCAAGCCGTTTGAGGGCTTCGACCAAAAGAGGGGCAACTTCGTGATGCCCGAGAACACCAATTATTCCACACATTATTTTTTACCTGCCGATTTTTTAGCTTTGATTGCCACTAAGCGAGAGAAAAGTTTCTCCGCGAGGCCGAGTTTATTAACTTGTTTGGCGCGTCCGATTGCGAGGGCTTCGGCGGGCACGTCTGTCGTGATGACCGACCCGCTGGCTGTCATTGCCCGATTGCCAACACTCACGGGGGCCACGAGCATAGTTGACGAGCCGATGAAAACATCGTTGCCGATTTCAGTCCGATGTTTCATGACGCCGTCGTAATTGCAAGTGACGGTGCCCGCGCCAAGGTTGCTGCGCAAGCCCACGGACGCATCGCCGACATAGGACAGGTGATTGACTTTGGCCCCTTCGGCGATGGTTGCGTTTTTGATTTCGACGAAATTTCCAATGCGCACATCTTCGGATATTTCTGCTCCGGGGCGCAGACGCGCATAGGGACCGATAATCGCACCACGGCTCACGTGACACCCTTCAAGATGACTAAAAGCGCGGATTAGCGCGCCGGATTCAATCGTCACTTCGGGGCCGAAAACCACATTCTGCTCAATGACCGCGTCGCGGCCAATGAAGGTATCGCTGGCGAAAAAGACGGTTTCAGGGGCGAGCAGGGTGACGCCGTTTTCCAACGCTTCTGCGCGTTTCATCGATTGGAAAATGCCTTCCGCACGGGCCAGTTCGGCGCGGGTATTGATGCCAAGGGTTTCGGATTCATCGCAGGTAACGAAGCCTGCGGAGAGGCCGCGTTCACGTCCAATGGCAACCACATCGGGGAGATAATATTCCCCTGCCGCATTGTCATTTTTAACGGCGTCCAGAAGATCGAAAAGTACTTTAGAGTCGGCGGCAATGACGCCGCTATTACAAAGTGTTACCGCCCGTTCTTCAGGTGTTGCGTCCTTGAATTCGACGATGCGCTCTAACGTAGAACCTTCCGTGATCAAGCGCCCATAGCGGCCAGCATCCGCAGCTTCAAACCCAAGCACGACAACCGCATGATCCTTGCGGGCCTCCGCGAGTTTTTCCAGTGTTTTTGGCGAAATAAACGGGGTGTCGCCATAGAGGACGAGGGCGTCGCCGTCAAAGTCCGACAACGCGTCACGCGCTTGTAATACGGCGTGGCCGGTCCCTAGTTGCTCCTCCTGCAAAACAACATCCACAACGCCAAGCGATAATGCTTCTGCGCGCACCAATTCTGCCTCATGGCCCGCAACAACAACACAGCGTTGGGGCATCAAGGCGTCTGCTGAGCCCATCGCATGCGCTAGCAAGCTTGTTCCCGCAATCTTATGGAGAACTTTAGGCAAGTCCGAATTCATGCGGCTGCCTTGTCCGGCGGCCAGAATAATGAGGGCTGTTGGCATTTTGGTTCTTTTCTGTTGTGCTTTGTGCAAGTCTTGGCCTGTTCATAACTCTATGGTCGAGTAGGGCAAGGGAATTGGTTTCAATATATCTTGCAGCTTATTACAAGGATGGGCGACAAATTGCCAAATGATTATAAAAAATGCGTGGTTTTCGATCTTGATGGGACGTTGGCGGACACCAGTGCCGATCTGATTGCAGCGGCAAATTCCTGCTTTCGTGGCCTAGGGTTTGGCGATGTTTTGGACCCCGTTGCGGATTCCCTCACAGCGTTTCACGGTGGGCGCGCGATGTTGCGCCTTGGTTTTGAGCGCTTGCAACATGAGGGGTTCGACGCGGCGATTGATGTGCAATATCCAGTTCTTCTGGAAGCTTACAGGCAGGATATTGATACGCATACCACCCTTTATGAGGGCGCAATGGAAGCCGTAGAACTTTTGAAATCAGGCGGTTGTGCAGTGTCGATTTGCACAAATAAACCCGAAGGTTTGGCGCAATCCCTGCTGGAACGTATGGGCATTCGCGGCGCATTTGATGCCCTTATCGGAGCGGACACATTGCCAACGCGCAAACCCGATGTCGCGCCATATCACGCCGCCGTTGTGCGGGCGGGCGGGGTTGTTGAGCGCTCGATTTTGATCGGCGACACCATCACAGATCGTGATACCGCGCGCGCCGCTGGGGTGCCCATTGTGCTTGTTGGCTTTGGCCCATCGGGGGATGCGGTGTCGTCGTTGGAGCCAGATGCGATTTTGGAGCATTACGTTGATTTGCCCAATTTGGTTGATCGTTTGATTGCTTAGCGCGCGCTTGACGCGACTCGTATTCTTTGATTAACTGAACAAGTGTTCAATAAATTTCGGAGAGAGCTATGTTCACCGCGACGATGCAGTTTGATTTAGGCGAAGATGTAAATGCGTTGCGCGACATGGTGCACCGTTGGGCGCAGGATCGGGTCAAGCCATTGGCCGCGCAGGTCGACGCGAAAAATGAATTCCCCGCCGAATTGTGGACGGAAATGGGCGAGCTTGGCTTGTTGGGCATCACGGTCCCCGAAGAGTTTGGCGGCGCGGATATGGGATATTTGGCCCATGTCATCGCGATTGAGGAAATCGCCCGCGCCAGCGCCAGCGTTAGCCTGTCTTATGGGGCGCATTCCAACCTGTGTGTGAACCAAATCAATTTGAACGGTACGCCGGAACAGCGGGCAAAATACCTCCCTAAGTTGATCTCGGGCGAACATGTCGGCGCCTTGGCGATGTCGGAAGCGGGGGCGGGCTCTGATGTTGTGTCGATGTCGCTGCGGGCCGAGAAAAAGAACGGCTATTATTCATTGAATGGCACGAAGTTCTGGATCACGAATGGCCCCGATGCGGACACGCTTGTGGTCTATGCCAAGACCGATCCTGAGGCTGGAAGTCGCGGTGTGACGGCCCTTATTATCGAGAAAACCATGGTTGGTTTCTCGACCTCCGAGCATTTCGATAAGCTGGGCATGCGGGGCAGTAATACAGCGGAATTGATTTTCGAAAACGTCGAAGTTCCGTTCGAAAACGTTCTTGGCGAAGAGGGGCGCGGAGTACGCGTTTTGATGAGTGGTCTGGACTATGAACGTGTGGTGCTTTCGGGGATCAACACGGGCATCATGGCCGCCTGTCTGGACGAGGTCATGCCCTATATTTCTCAGCGCAAACAATTCGGTAAGCCCGTCGGTGATTTCCAGCTTATGCAGGGGAAAATCGCTGATATGTACACCAAAATGAACTCGTCGCGTGCCTATGTTTACGAAGTCGCGAAGGCCTGTGATCGCGGGCAAGTTACCCGTCAGGACGCGGCCGGATGTGTGCTGTATTCCTCGGAGGAAGCGATGGTCGTGGCCCACCAAGCCGTGCAGGCGATGGGCGGGACTGGCTTTATGAATGAAAGCACTGTGAGCCGACTTTTCCGCGACGCAAAATTGATGGAAATCGGTGCAGGCACCAGCGAAATCCGTCGTATGTTAATAGGTCGTGAAATGATGGCGTCTATGACTTAGGTTCAAATTTCCTGAAAGGCATCTTATGAACCGTTTATTTTCCGTTATTGCATCTCTTGTGACACTCTTCATTGCTGGGGGCGCACAGGCGCAAGACATTAAATTCAGCCCTGATTTGTCGCTCAGTTGCTATTATGAAAGCGATGCTATGGGCCAACCCCACGGCTGTATTGGCCTCTCGGCAAACCAATGTATGGAAGTCTCGTCTGGTGGGTATTCCACTCGCGGAATGGACGCGTGTTTCGGGGCTGAAATCGAATTATGGGACGGATTGTTGAACCTTTCTTACCAATCATTGCGGGAAAGTGATCAACAGGCCGATGGGGCTTCTGGCGGCACGCGGGCCACTGCTTTGCGCGACATGCAGCGCGCTTGGATCGTTTTTCGGGACAATACTTGCAAGTATGAATACGCTCAATGGGCAGGGGGCAGCGGCGCAGGCCCTGCATATGCGGCCTGTGTGATGAATATGACCGGCCAGCAAGCCATGGCGCTCGATGTCATGCTCTCGCAAAATTTGGCGCAATAACAGGCCTTTAGTGGCCAAAACGAGGATCCGATGAAGTTAAACAGTTTAGTTCTTCCTAACTCCGAGGCTTCCTTGGCCAACCGTGCGGCCCATCTTGAGGCGCTGGAGGTTATCCGTTTGGCGGCGGCAAAAGCTGAGGCCGGGGGCGGGGAGAAATCCCGCGCCCGCCATCTCTCGCGTGGTAAAATGCTACCTCGTGAGCGGGTGGCCAATCTCCTTGATCCTGGGAGTCCGTTTCTTGAGGTCGGCGCGACGGCGGCCCATGGGTTATACGATGGCGCGGCGCCCTGTGCTGGGGTGATTGCGGGGGTCGGGCAGGTGATGGGCCAAGACGTGATGGTTGTGTGCAATGACGCGACAGTCAAAGGCGGTACCTATTATCCGATGACGGTGAAGAAGCATTTGCGGGCACAGGAGATCGCGGCGGAGTGTCGTTTGCCCTGTGTTTACTTGGTGGATTCCGGCGGGGCGAACCTGCCCAATCAGGATGAGGTGTTTCCTGATCGGGATCACTTTGGGCGGATTTTCTATAATCAGGCGCGGATGAGTGCCGCGGGTATTCCGCAAATCGCGGTTGTTATGGGGTCTTGTACGGCGGGCGGGGCGTACGTTCCTGCGATGGCGGATGTTAGTATTATCGTTAAAGATCAAGGGACTATCTTCCTTGCGGGGCCACCTTTGGTGAAGGCGGCAACGGGTGAGATTGTGTCGGCAGAAGATTTGGGCGGCGGCGATGTGCACACGCGCCTTTCGGGGGTGGCCGACTATTTGGCCGAGGATGATGCCCATGCGCTGGCGCTGGCACGGCAAGCGGTTGGCAATTTGAATATGCGGTTGCCCGACACCGTGAAATGGCAAACGCCAGAAGAGCCTGCCTATGATCCGGAGGAATTGCTGTCGGTTGTGCCCGCTGACTTGCGCACGCCCTATGACATTCGCGAAGTGATCGCGCGGGTTGTGGACGGCAGTCGGTTTGATGAATTCAAGGCGCGCTTTGGCGAGACTTTGGTGACGGGTTTTGCCCATCTCAAGGGCTGTCCCGTCGGGATTATTGCCAACAATGGTGTGTTGTTTTCGGAAGCGGCACAGAAGGGTGCGCATTTTGTCGAACTGTGTTCAAAACGTAATATCCCCTTGATTTTCCTACAGAATATCACTGGGTTTATGGTTGGGCAGAAGTACGAGAACGAGGGGATTGCCCGCCACGGGGCGAAACTTGTGACGGCTGTGGCGACCACGAACGTACCTAAAGTCACGATGGTTGTGGGCGGCAGTTTTGGCGCGGGAAATTACGGCATGTCGGGGCGGGCCTATCAGCCGCGCTTTATGTGGAGTTGGCCCAATAGCCGGATTTCCGTGATGGGCGGGCCACAAGCTGCGGGGGTTTTGGCCACGGTAAAACGCGATGCGATTGAGCGGGCGGGCGGGGAATGGAGTGCGCAGGAAGAGGCGGATTTCAAACAGCCGACGATTGATATGTTTGAGGCGCAAAGCCATCCGCTTTATGCCTCTGCGCGGCTTTGGGATGACGGAATTATCGACCCGCGCAAAACCCGCGACGTGTTGTTTTTGAGTTTGAAGGCGGCGTTGAACGCGCCGATTGAAGAGACCCGTTTTGGCATTTTCCGCATGTAATTTTAAACTTTTTAAACTCTGACACAGTCGGTTTTTAAAAAGTTTAAAGTTTTATTTTAGGGGGACTGGAGGGGGCGACCACAAGATATTGTGGGGTGCGTTGGAGAGAAGGGACGACATCAGATGGCACGGATTACAACACGATTGACCGAAAAATTCGAGTTGGACACGCCCATTATTTCGGCGCCCATGGCCTTTGCTGCGGGGGGCGAATTGGCGCGGGCGGTGAGTCTGGGTGGTGGGCTTGGATTGATCGGCGGAGCTTATGGCGATCCGGATTGGGTGGACGCGGAATTTGCCAAGGCGGGCGATGCCAAGGTTGGAGTTGGGTTCATCACGTGGAAGCTTGCCGCGCATCCGCAGGTTTTGGAGCAAGCCTTGGAGCGCGCCCCAGCGGCGGTGTTTTTATCCTTTGGCGATATCGCGCCGTATGTGGATCGCGTGCATCGTGCGGGCGTTGCGTTAATTGCGCAGGTGACAACATTGGCCGATGCGCAGGCGGCCTGTGGCGCGGGCGCGGATGTGATCGTGGCGCAGGGGTCCGAGGCGGGAGGCCACGGCGAGGCCCGCGCGACGATGACGCTTGTGCCCGAAGTTGCCGATTGGGTGGCGCGCAATATGCCCCATGTTTTTGTCGTTGCGGCGGGGGGCATTGCCGACGGGCGCGGCCTTGCGGCAGCGTTGATGTTAGGGGCGCAGGGCGCGGTGATTGGCTCGCGGTTTTGGGCCAGCGACGAGGCCATGGTGCATCCAAAGATGCATGCGGCGGCGATGGCGGCGACAGGCGATGACACGATCCGTTCCTCGGTAATGGATGTGGCGCGGCATTTGAAATGGCCGCCCAGATTTACCGCGCGGGTGCTCAAAAATGCGTTTACCCGCCAGTGGCACGACGATTTGGACGGGTTGCTTGCGGTGGCGCAGGTCGAGGCCGAAAAATGGCGGCGTGCATGGGAGGCGGGGGACGTGGAGGGGGCGAACACTTTTGTGGGGCAAGCGGTTGGTTTGCTTCACGATATTCGCCCTGCGGCCCAGATAATTGAAAATATAACAGATGAAGCGGCCACCCTTTTGGGGCATGGGCCTGCATTTATGGAGGCCTGAATGTTTGGCAAGATTTTGATTGCGAACCGTGGGGAAATCGCCTGTCGGGTCATGGAAACGGCCCAAAAGATGGGTGTTCGGACGGTTGCGGTTTATTCCGATGCTGATGCGGGCGCGCGGCATGTGGCCTTGGCGGATCAGGCGGTTCACATTGGAGGGTCCGCCCCAGCGCAGAGTTATTTGCGCGGCGATGTGATCATTCAGGCGGCGCTGGAGACGGGGGCCGAGGCGATCCATCCGGGGTACGGGTTTTTGTCGGAAAATCCAGAGTTTGTGGAGGCTGTAGAGGCGGCGGGGCTGGTGTTTATCGGGCCTTCGGCCGCGGCGATCCGCGCGATGGGTCTGAAGGATGCGGCGAAGGTTTTGATGATTGAGGCGGGTGTGCCCGTGGTGCCGGGGTATCACGGTAAAAATCAGGACGCGGCGTTTTTGGCCAAGGAGGCCGCCGCCATCGGCTGGCCCGTTCTGATCAAGGCGGTCGCAGGCGGCGGGGGCAAAGGCATGCGTCTGGTTGAAGCGTCCGAGGGTTTTTTCGACGCATTGGAGAGCGCGCGCAGCGAGGCTTTGGCAGCGTTTGGCAATTCGGATGTGTTGATCGAGAAATACGTGACGGCGCCGCGCCATATCGAGGTGCAGGTGTTTGGCGACGGGGTAGAGGCGGTGCATCTGTTTGAGCGCGATTGCTCGTTGCAGCGGCGGCACCAGAAAGTGATTGAGGAAGCGCCTGCGCCCGGAATGACGGCGGCTGTACGCGCGGCGATGGGGGCGGCGGCAGTGAAGGCGGCCAAGGCGATTGGCTATGCGGGGGCGGGGACGATCGAATTTATCGTGGATGGGTCAGGGGGCCTGCGCACGGACGGGTTTTGGTTCATGGAGATGAACACGCGCCTTCAGGTGGAGCATCCTGTGACCGAGGCGATCACGGGTGTGGACTTGGTGGAATGGCAGCTGCGCGTTGCCGCGGGCGAAGGGCTTCCGGCCGTGCAGGAGCACCTGTCGATCCAAGGGCATTCGTTCGAAGCGCGGCTCTATGCAGAGGATGTGCCTGCTGGATTTTTGCCAGCGACGGGACGACTTGCGCACCTGAGTTTTCCGGATTTTGCGCGGGCGGACACGGGGGTGCGCGGGGGCGACGAGATCTCGCCGTGGTATGATCCGATGATTGCCAAGCTGACCACGCATGGCGCGACCCGCGAGATTGCCTTGGCAAAGTTGGAGCGGGCGTTGTCGGCAACGCAAGTGGCGGGTTTGGTGACGAATTTGGCGTTTCTTAAGGCGCTCACACGGCATGCGGGGTTTAAGCGCGGTGAGGTTGATACGGGGCTGATCGGGCGGGATTTAGCGGCGTTGACGGTTGAGCCGATTGCTTGTTCGCGCACGCGTTCGCTGGCGGCCATTGGGTTTGCGGGGCTTGCTGAGGGCACATCCACCGAGACGGGATTTGCACTTTGGGAGCGCGTTCCGCAGGAGGTTGCGTTTGCCTACCGCGAGGAGATTGTGGCGGCGCGAGTGACGACCTTGGGTGCGGGACGGTTTGATGTCTCTATTGCCGATACAACCCATAATGTTGAGCACAAGGGCGATCAGTGGTGGATAGATGGTCAGAAAACCGGAGCGCAGATCATGCGGTTTGGGGATGAGTTGAGTGTGTTTTTTGGCAATACCTATGTGTTTGAGGCGATTGATCCTTTGGCGCGCGGGGGTCAGGAGGGGCCTGCGGGGGATATTGTTTTCGCGCCGATGCCCGGATTGGTGAAGGCTGTTTTTGTCAAGGCGGGAGCGGTGGTCGTGCAGGGCGAGCGGTTGGCGATTTTGGAAGCGATGAAAATGGAGCACTCCTTATTGGCGACGCGGGACGGCGAGATTGCGGAGGTTTTTGTGGCTTCTGGGGATCAAGTTGTTGCGGGTGCGCCGTTGATTGCGGTTGAGGAAGAGGCGGGCGAGGCATGATCCGGCTCCATCACGCGCAGCAGACCCGCTCTATGCGCAGCCTTTGGCTGTTGCACGAATTGGGCGTTGAGTTTGAGGTTGTGGAGCACGCGTTTGGCAAAAATCTGCGCTCAGAGAAGTATTTGGCGCTCAATCCGGCGGGGCGGGTGCCTGCGCTGGAAGTCGACGGCAGGGTGCTTTTTGAGACGGGGGCGATTACGCAGTACTTGTGTGAGGTGTTTCCCGAGGCGGGGCTTGGCCGCGAGATGGGCAGCGGCGAGCGGGCCGATTGGCTGGTTTGGGTGCATTTTAGCGAAACCATTAGTCAGCATGCGGCGGCGCTTACGCAGCAGCATATTGCGTTGTACGAGGATTGGATGCGCAGCCCGATTGTGATGAAGCTTGAGGCCGCACGCATTGGCAAATGTTATCAGGCGTTGGAAGAGCGTCTGGAGGGGCGCGAGTTTATTCTCGACGGCGGGTTTTCTGCGGCGGATATTTCATTGGGGCAGGCGCTTTATATGGCGGTGCATTTCAAATCCTTGGAGGGGTTTGGGAACGTTAAGGCATGGTATGAACGGATCACGGCGCGGGCGGCGTTTCGGGCAAGTTTACCGCCAAAGGGCGCGACGCTTTTGTATCCAGAGGAATTTTATCCCGTACAGGAAGTAACATGATGGACCGCGCAGAGGTTTTTGAAGTCGGACCGCGAGATGGGTTGCAAAACGAGAAGGTGCAGATCGCGACACGGGACAAGATCGCTTTGGTGGATTGCCTGAGTGGTGCGGGGTTTCGGCGCATTGAGGTCGCGAGTTTTGTCAGTCCGAAATGGGTGCCACAAATGGCGGATTCAGCGCAGGTTTTGGCAGGGATTGCGCGTCGGGCGGGTGTTTCCTATGCGGCGTTGACGCCCAATATGCGCGGATTTGAGGGGGCTGTGGCGGCCAAGGCGGATGAGATTGCGATTTTTGGCAGCGCGTCTGAGGGGTTTTCGCAGGCCAATATTAACTGTTCTATTGCGGAGAGTCTTGCGCGGTTTGCGACGGTTGCAGAGGCGGCACGCGGCGCGGGCATTCCGGTGCGGGGGTATGTGTCTTGTGTGGTGGAGTGCCCCTATGATGGCGCGACCGCGCCGGCGTCTGTGGCGCGGGTTGTGGCGCAATTGCTGGCGATGGGATGCTATGAGGTGTCGCTGGGCGATACCATTGGGCGGGGCACGCCCGAGGCTGTGGACGCGATGTTGTCGGCGGTGCTTGAGGTTGCCGATGCGCGGCATTTGGCGGGGCATTTCCATGATACGTCTGGGCGGGCGCTGGAGAATGTGACTGTGGCGCTTGAGCGTGGTTTGCGGGTCTTTGACGGCGCGGTTGGCGGACTGGGCGGGTGTCCTTATGCGCCCGGAGCTGCGGGGAATGTAGCGAGCGAGGCTTTGGCGCGGCATTTGGCGGCGTTGGGATATGAAACGGGTTTGAACATGGACGTTTTGGCCGAGGCCGCCGCAATGGCGCATAGGATGCGAGGAGACAGCCATGTTTGAGACCATAGCGATTGAGACGGACGGGCGCGGTGTGGCGACGCTGACGTTGAACCGACCTGATAAACACAACGCGCTTTCGGCGCAGATGATTGACGAGGTCACGCGGGCCGCAGGCATGCTCGGCGCGGATGACGCAGTGCGGGTTGTGGTGCTCACGGGGGCAGGGCGCAGTTTTTGTGCGGGGGGGGATTTGGGCTGGATGCAGCAACAGATTGCCGCCGATGGTCCGACGCGTCGACGTGAGGCCGCGAAGCTCGCCTATATGTTGCAAGCGCTCAATACGATGCCCAAACCGTTGATCGGGAAAATTCAGGGCGCGGCGCTCGGCGGTGGCATTGGGATGGTCTGTGTTTGCGATATTGCGATTGGGGTGGAGGGCGCGAAGTTTGGCCTGACGGAGACCAAGCTGGGTCTGATCCCCGCGACGATTGGGCCCTATGTGTTGGCGCGGATGGGCGAGGCGCGCGCGCGGCGGGTGTTTATGAATGCGCGGATTTTTCAGGGGGCCGAGGCGGTGACGCTGGGGATTTTGGCGCGGGCGGTGGCGGTGCAGGAATTGGACGCGGCAGTTGAGGCCGAGGTCGTGCCCTATTTGGCCTGTGGGCCGAAATCGGTGGCGGCGGCGAAGGCTTTGGCGCGCCAGTTTGGGCCGGTGATTGATGCGGCGGCGATTGACGCGAGTATTGATGCGCTGATTGCTTGTTGGGACGGGGCGGAGAGCGCCGAGGGGATTGCGGCGTTTTTTGAGAAGCGGGCGGCGGCTTGGGTTGTTTGAGGGACACGAGCGTTTAAGGTTGAGGAGGCGATAAATTTAAGGGGTGGATATGAAGTGGAAGTTTTTGGCCAATTTTCCGGCCGGTTTGTTTTTTGGATGGTGCGCCGCGAACATATACTGGATTTGTATCAACGATTTTGTACGAGATGTTGGCCTAAAGTATTGGATGTACGGTGTCTCGGCTACGATTACTTTAGCTGCCTCGGGCTTGGCTGTGTTGGGCGTTTTATCTGGGATAGAAAATCAGCAAGTTATTAACACGGAAAATCGAGCTAAAAAGCTTTTGGCCGAGAGGGCATTTCTACCTTTAGCGCTTAGCCGTCTAACGGAAGTTTGTCAGGTAGGGCTAGACTACAGTTTAAACTTGGATGCCATGATAACAGATTCGTCGCGTAGCGAAGTTCTGAAAGATGTAGAGCAAAACCTTGTGCTTTCCGATGAAACGGTGGCTACTCTGAAAGCGGTTCTGGAGCACTCTGATGACGAGATGGTTTGCAGACACATTTCTGTAGTTCTCAAAGAGTACCAGATTTTTAGAGCGAGATTGCTTGGGCGCGTTTCGGATGAAATAATGATCCACACTGAAGGAAATATCAAGGAATCTGTCATTTCATGGGTATACTTGCAGGCCTTAGTTGGAAGGGTTTTTGACTACGCAAGAGGCGAAATTGTAGGGCAAATAGTGCCTTTGGACTTGAGGGCCTTCGAGAGCGCCATTGGTAGTGTTTGGTGGTCCCAAAATGCGGCGAGAACTGTTCGCTTTAATTCGGTGGAAGAGCAAGTAACCAGTTTTGCAAAGAAGTATGTCAAAATCTTTCACTGATGATTGATGAATAAAAGAGGAATCCAAAAAAGGCTCTCGATTTTATTCAGACTATTTTTGTAGGGTATTCGTCGCCACGGATGTCGGAAGGCGATTTCAAGTGTCTGTGACAATTAATCCGCAAAAACAGCGGTAAAGAACCCGTACGCTCGGTTGACCAAGCCATTAGGCAAGAGTAAACCACCATGAGCTAAAAGGCATAAATCAACACGCCTTCAAAGGAGCCAAACGTGGAAGAGCTACTTTCAGAATACCTCCCCATCCTTGTTTTCTTGGCGATTGCCGTTGCGTTGGGGATCGTTTTGATTCTCGCGGCGGTGATCCTTGCGGTAAGGAATCCCGACCCTGAAAAAGTGAGTGCGTATGAATGTGGCTTTAATGCCTTTGACGACGCGCGGATGAAATTTGATGTGCGGTTCTATCTTGTCGCCATTCTTTTCATCATTTTCGACCTTGAAATTGCATTTCTGTTCCCTTGGGCGGTGGCGTTTAAGGATGTCGGGATGGTTGGGTTCTGGTCGATGATGGTGTTCCTTGGGGTTCTGACCATCGGCTTTGCCTATGAATGGAAGAAGGGGGCGCTGGAATGGGCCTAAGTACATCTGAAAACACGGCGGGCGTTGATAAAGACGTGGCAGCCGCGGCTTTGAATGCGGAGCTTCAAGATAAAGGCTTTTTGCTCACCTCCTCCGAGGATATTATCAATTGGGCCCGCACAGGCTCGCTGCACTGGATGACCTTCGGGTTGGCCTGTTGTGCGGTTGAGATGATGCACACGGCGATGCCGCGTTACGACGTGGAACGCTATGGGTTTGCGCCACGCGCCAGCCCGCGCCAGTCGGACGTGATGATTGTGGCGGGGACGTTGACCAATAAAATGGCGCCTGCGTTGCGCAAAGTTTACGACCAGATGCCCGAACCCCGCTATGTGATCTCGATGGGGTCCTGTGCGAATGGCGGCGGATATTATCACTATTCCTATTCGGTTGTGCGCGGATGTGACCGCATCGTACCGGTTGATATCTATGTTCCGGGATGCCCACCCTCCGCCGAGGCGTTGCTTTATGGTATCCTGCAATTGCAACGCAAAATCCGCCGTACTGGCACGATCGTAAGGTAGGCCTGATGTCTGAAGCTCTGAATGAACTTGGTGCGCTCCTTGAGTTAAACCGTCCCGATTGCGTGATTTCCTATGCGGTTGAGCACGGCGAATTGACGGTAAACGTTGCCCCTGCGGCGCTTGTGGGTCTGGTGGAATACCTAAAATCGGATCGCAATTGCCGTTTTTCGACCTTGGTTGATATCACGGCCGTTGATTACCCAAGCCGCGAAAAGCGGTTTGATATGGTGTATCATTTCCTCTCGATGTACCAAAACCACCGCATCCGATTGCGTGTGATGGTACGCGAGGACGAGATGGTGCCGTCGATCGTTCCTGTCTATCCAGCGGCGAATTGGTTTGAGCGCGAAGTCTATGACATGTTCGGCATTCTGTTTGCGGGGCACCCGGATTTACGCCGTATTTTGACGGACTACGGGTTTCGCGGCTTTCCGCTGCGCAAGGATTTCCCGACAACGGGCTATACCGAAGTGCGGTACGACGAAGTTGAGAAACGCGTTGTCTATGAGCCGGTAAGCCTCGTTCAGGAATACCGTCAATTTGACTTCATGTCGCCATGGGAGGGTGCGGAATACATCCTGCCGGGGGACGAAAAATCACCTGAGGCTAAAGGCTAATAATGGCGCAAGAGGCGACACTTTTGTACGGGGTAGGAGCGACCAAGTCTGGCACGACTTGGCTGCACGACTATCTTGTGTCGCATCCCCAAGCCGTGACGCCGCCACGCAAAGAATTGCACTATTTCGACAGCCTGTCGGGGGAAGTTGCGTTTTCCCTCGAAGGCATGCAGGCAACCATCGGTTCTGAAATCCAATCGTTGCAAGATCGCTTGTCCAAAGCCCCCGCCGATAATAAACGCCCCATTTTGCGCCGCATTGGCCGCTTGGAAGATTTGCGCGCGATATATGTGCAGGGCGGCCCCGAGGGGCTTGAGGTCTATCGTCGGTATTTCGCATCTGAAATCGCACGCACGGGGGCCAAGGTTGCCACTGATATCACGCCTTCCTATGGCATGTTGTCGGATACGTGGTTTGCGCGCCTTGTCACGGCGATGCCGGTCACGCGGTTTGTTTATGTCATGCGGGATCCCGTGGATCGTTTGTGGTCCAACATTCGGATGAATTCCAATAACAAAGCTAAAGAGGGCGAGTCCGTTGCCGAGCTTTGCATGAATACGGTTGATCGCCTGCTTGTGAAGGGCCGCCATGGCACGCTTGAGCGGAGCAACTATGCCGCGACCCTTGATAAGCTGGAGCGGCATGTGCCCGAAAGCAATCGCTTGGTGATGTTTTTTGAGAATATGTTCTCGCAAAACATGATGGATATCTTTTGTAAGTTTTTGGGTATCTCTGAACATCCTGCGAAGGTCGGTCGCCCGTCCTATGTTGGCATTGCTTTACGACTTGATGACGCACGACGCCGAGGGCTCGCTGAGCTGCTCGCGCCACAATACGCTGCCGTAGAAGCGCGTTTCGGGGCTCTTCCCGACCGCTGGCAGCAGAATATGACGAAGGTGTAAGATATGGACGGAAATTTCGAAGACGCGCTTACGGGCGAACAGAAAATCCGCAACTTCAACATCAACTTTGGGCCCCAGCACCCTGCGGCTCACGGCGTGTTGCGTCTTGTTCTGGAGCTTGATGGCGAGATTGTTGAGCGCTGTGATCCCCATATTGGCTTGCTGCATCGTGGCACCGAAAAGCTGATGGAAAGCCGCACCTATCTGCAAAATCTGCCGTATTTCGACCGGCTGGATTATGTGGCCCCGATGAACCAAGAACACGCATGGTGTTTGGCGATCGAGAAGCTGACGGGCACGGTTGTGCCGCGTCGCGCCAGCCTGATCCGTGTGCTCTATTCCGAAATTGGCCGTATCCTTAGCCACCTGTTGAACACCACAACACAGGCGATGGACGTTGGCGCCCTTACGCCGCCACTTTGGGGTTTTGAAGAGCGCGAAAAGCTGATGATTTTTTACGAACGGGCCTGTGGCGCTCGCCTGCACGCGGCCTATTTCCGCCCCGGTGGCGTGCACGTGGATTTGCCCCCTGACCTCATTGAAGACATCGACGCGTGGACGCATACTTTCCCGCAAGTCCTCGCTGATATTGATGGATTGCTGACGGAAAACCGTGTGTTTAAACAGCGCAACGTTGATATCGGTGTTATCTCCCAGCAGGACGCCCTTGATTGGGGTTTCTCTGGGGTGATGGTCCGTGGGTCTGGCATGGCGTGGGATTTGCGCCGCAGCCAACCCTATGAATGTTACGACGAGTTTGAGTTTGACATTCCAGTTGGCAAAAACGGCGACTGCTATGATCGGTATTTGTGCCGGATGCAGGAAATGCGCGAAAGCATCAAGATCATTCGCCAAGCTTGTGAAAAGCTGCGCAATGAGCCGGGCGATGTGCTCGCACGTGGCAAAATCACGCCACCAAAACGCGGTGATATGAAAACCTCGATGGAGGCGCTCATTCACCACTTTAAACTTTATACCGAAGGGTTCCACGTTCCTGCGGGCGAAATCTATGCCTGTGTTGAAGCGCCTAAGGGCGAATTCGGCGTGTTCCTTGTGGCGGATGGCAGCAACAAACCCTATCGCGCCAAAATCCGCGCACCGGGCTTTTTGCACCTGCAAGCTATGGACTATGTGGCCACGGGCCATCAACTGGCCGATGTGGCCGCAATTATCGGCACGATGGACGTCGTGTTCGGGGAGATCGACCGCTAATGCTTCGCCGTCTACATAAAATCCAACCCGAGAGCTTTGCCTTCACCCCTGAAAATCAGATTTGGGCCGAAGCACAGATGACCAAATTCCCCGAGGGCCGTCAGGCGTCGGCGATCATTCCAATCTTGTGGCGTGCCCAAGAGCAAGAAGGCTGGATCACCCGTCCGGCGATTGAATATGTGTCAGATATGCTTGGCCTTGCGTATATTCGCGGCCTCGAAGTGGCGTCGTTTTACTTTATGTTCCAGCTCCAGCCTGTTGGCTCTTTGGCGCATATCCAGATTTGTGGCACCACGTCTTGCATGATTTGCGGCGCCGAGGATTTGGTTGCTGTTTGCAAGGAACTTATCAGCGAGAAACCCCATGCGCTCTCAGAAGATGGCAAGTTTTCGTGGGAAGAAGTTGAGTGCCTTGGTGCCTGCGCGAATGCGCCAATGGCCCAAATCGGCAAAGACTACTATGAGGATTTAACGGCGGATAAATTCCGCGCGCTGATGGCGGATTTTGCGGCGGGTAAAGTTCCTGTTCCCGGTCCGCAAAACGGCCGCTATGCAGCAGAGCCTTTGTCCGGTTTGACGTCGTTGACGGAATACGACAGCGGCAAAACACAGTATAACGCCAGCGCGCAGCTTGCTGTGGATCATGGCGATACCATTAAGCGGATCGACGGAACCGAAGTGCCGTTGCTCACACCTTGGTTGGGTAAATCCACGACGGCGAAGAAGCCTGCCGCCAAGAAAGCAGAGGCTCCCAAAGCCACTGCCGCTCCGAAAAAAGCCGAAACTGCAGCCGAAACCGTTACCGTTGCCGAGAAAAAACCACGCACCATGACCGCGCCACGCAAAGCCGGTGCAGATGATTTGAAATTGCTCAGTGGAGTCGGACCGAAGCTGGAAACCACGCTCAATGAACTTGGGTTTTTCCACTTTGACCAAATAGCAAAATGGGGCGCAGAAGAAGTGTCATGGGTTGACGCGCGCTTGAAGTTTAAGGGGCGTATCGAACGTGATGGCTGGATAGAACAAGCAACTGCTTTGGCTGCGGCTTCCGACAAGAAATAGAATTTTCGAAACCTTCCTGAGGTAAGAGACATTAAATGACAAAAACGACTGCATATTCAAACCTTTCCAACACGGCCCTTTGGGGCCGTGCGCGGGTAGGGTATGGTTGTTTGAAGTGTTCTGTAGTCAATTCTAGGGGAGAGTTTTATGTCTGATCGAAACAAAGAGAGCCTGTTTAGTTGTCCCAATCTCTGTTGGATGATTGCCGTGGTTCTCGGTTTTGCCGCCTTTATGGTTGCACTGTCGAAACTAGAGCAGGGCGCGTTTATCTCGATGCTGGTTGGGATCGTCGTGTTTTTTGTGGCGGGCTGGCTTTTGGGCAAGGTTTTGTGTTCGGCGTCTGAAGCACCGACTCAAACAGCGACGGCAAAACCTGTCGTGACACCGCAACCCGTTTCTGAGGCGCCAACGGCGTCGGAAGCGCCGGTTGTTGTGGAACTTGACGTGAAGCCGTCGCCTTTGGTGCGTGAAGAAAAGCTTGCGACGAGTAAGGCCACGTTGAAAGACGACGCTGAGAAGCCTACTCCAAAAGCACCTAAAGCCAAGGCTACTCCTGCGGCCCAAAAAACAGTCGTGCCTGAAAACGTGTCGGAGACAAAACCGCGCACGATGAAGGCGCCCCGCAAGGCAGGGGCAGATGATTTGAAACTGCTCAAAGGGGTTGGGCCAAAGCTTGAGCAAACGCTGAACGAGCTTGGATTTTTTCATTACGATCAAGTCGCTAAGTGGAGTGATGCAGAAATTGAATGGGTCGATGCGCGGCTCCGGTTCAAAGGGCGCATTGAGCGCGACGGTTGGATCGAACAAGCAAAAATCCTCGCTGGCGGCGGGGAAACGGAATTTTCCACACGCGGTAAAAAGGCGTAAGGAATGGTAAAAAAGGCCCCAGATTCAGAGGGTTCCTCTCAGGCAAAATCGCGCCTTTTGGCGCTGGTGATTGCGGGTTCGGGAATTTTCTGGGTTGTGGGGCAAGCGTTGGGAACAAAACTCGGCTGGACGCAAAGCACGCGCCTGCTGATTGATCTCTTCGCGATGGCGGGCTTCTTTTGGGGGCTGGTTGTTGGACTACAAATTTGGCGCGCGCGCCAGGGTTAATAACGGCTGTGACTTTACAGCAATTGAAGGATGATGCGGATGCTCAAGGATCAAGATCGGATCTTTACCAACCTATACGGCATGCACGATCGCAGCCTTGCGGGCGCTCAGGCGCGCGGCCATTGGGATGGCACGGCGGGTATCATCAAAAAGGGCCGCGATTGGGTTGTGACTGAAGCCAAAGCCTCTGGCCTTCGGGGGCGTGGTGGCGCGGGCTTCCCGACGGGTCTTAAGTGGTCATTCATGCCTAAAGAGAGCGATGGTCGCCCTAGCTATCTGGTGATCAACGCCGATGAATCCGAGCCCGGAACCTGTAAGGACCGCGAGATCATGCGCCATGATCCGCACACATTGATCGAAGGAGCGCTGCTCGCCTCTTTCGCAATGGGTGCCCACGCGTGCTACATCTATATCCGTGGCGAATTTATTCGCGAGCGCGAAGCGCTGCAAAGCGCGATTGATGAATGTTATGACGCGGGCTTGCTTGGTAAAAATGCGGCGAAATCCGGTTGGGATTTTGACCTGTATCTGCACCACGGGGCAGGGGCGTATATTTGCGGCGAAGAAACCGCGCTGCTTGAAAGCCTTGAGGGCAAGAAAGGCATGCCGCGGATGAAGCCGCCATTCCCTGCGGGCGCGGGCCTTTATGGGTGCCCAACAACGGTGAACAACGTGGAGTCGATTGCGGTTATCCCGACGATCCTGCGCCGTGGCGCGGATTGGTTTAGCTCAATGGGTCGCCCGAATAATTCGGGGACGAAATTGTTTGGCATTTCTGGCCACGTGAATAACCCCTGTGTGGTCGAAGAAGAAATGTCGATCCCGTTGCGCGAATTGCTTGAAAAGCATTGCGGCGGTGTGCGCGGTGGTTGGGACAATCTTAAGGCGGTTATTCCGGGTGGATCTTCGGTTCCACTTTTGCCAAAAGATATTGCGAACGAAGCCCTGATGGATTTTGACTGGCTGCGCGAGCAACGGTCGGGTCTGGGGACGGCGGCGGTGATCGTGATGGATCAGGACACCGATGTGATCAAAGCGATCTGGCGTCTGAGCAAATTCTATAAGCACGAAAGCTGTGGCCAATGTACGCCGTGCCGTGAAGGTACGGGCTGGATGATGCGGGTGATGGATCGTTTGGTCAAAGGCACCGCCGAAATTGAAGAAATCGACATGTTGCTGGATGTGACGAAACAGGTTGAGGGTCACACGATTTGTGCGCTCGGCGATGCGGCCGCTTGGCCGATCCAAGGTCTTGTGCGCCACTTCCGCAACGAGATCGAAGATCGCATCAAACACCAAAAAACCGGCCGTGTTTCGGCAGTGGCGGCGGAGTAAGAGCATGACTGAATTACGCAAAATCATCATCGACGAAACAGAAGTTGAAGTCGATCCCGCGATGACGCTCATTCAGGCGTGTGAACAGGCCGGCGTGGAAATTCCGCGTTTTTGCTATCACGAGCGCCTGACGATTGCGGGCAACTGTCGCATGTGTCTGGTGGAAGTTGTGGGCGGTCCGCCCAAGCCAACGGCCTCTTGTGCGATGCAAGTTAAAGATTTGCGCCCCGGTCCAGAAGGCCAGCCGCCCGTTGTACGCACCAACTCGCCGATGGTCAAAAAGGCCCGCGAAGGCGTGATGGAATTCATGCTGATCAACCACCCGCTGGATTGCCCGATTTGCGACCAAGGCGGCGAGTGCGATTTGCAAGACCAAGCGATGGCCTATGGCATTTCGCAAAACCGCTATAACGAACCAAAACGCGCCTCGGATGACTTGGACTTGGGGCCGCTTGTGGCGACCACAATGACCCGTTGTATTTCCTGCACGCGCTGTGTGCGCTTCACATCCGAAGTCGCGGGTATCTCGCAGATGGGCCAAACGGGCCGTGGCGAAGATGCTGAAATCACAAGCTATTTGAACGAAACCCTCGACAGCAACCTACAAGGCAACATCATTGATTTGTGCCCTGTTGGCGCGCTGACCTCCAAGCCATACGCGTTTACGGCGCGGCCTTGGGAATTGACCAAAACCGAGACCATCGACGTGATGGACGCGCTTGGCAGCAACATCCGCGTGGACACAAAAGGCCGCGAAGTGATGCGCATTTTGCCACGCAACCATGATGGCGTAAATGAAGAGTGGATTTCCGACAAAACGCGTTTTGTGTGGGATGGCTTGCGTCGTCAACGTTTGGACACACCCTATATTCGTGAAAACGGCAAGCTGCGTAAAGCGAGTTGGGGTGAGGCCCTTGCGGCCGCCGCGGCGGGTCTTAAAGGCAAAAAAGTCGCCGGTATCGTTGGCGATCTTGCGCCTGTTGAGGCTGTTTATGCCCTCAAGGGGATTGTGGACGGCCTTGGTGGCAACGTGGAATGCCGTACCGACAACGCGAAATTGCCAGAGGGCAATCGCGCGGGTTATGTGGGAACGGCGACGATTGAGGACTTGGATACAGCCGAAGCGATCATGTTGATTGGCACCAATCCGCGTGTTGAATCGCCGGTTTTGAACGCACGTATTCGCAAGGCTTGGACCGCAGGGGCCAAAGTCGGCGTCATTGGCGAAGCGGTTGATCTGACGTATGAATATTTCCACCTCGGCACCAGCCGCGCGGATTTGGTCAAACTCAACGAAGGCGATCATTCTGACGCTTTGAGCCGCAAATCGATTGTGGTTATCGGCCAAGGCGCGTTGCAGGAAGCGGATGGCGAAGCGGTTCTTTCCCAAGCGATGAAATTTGCCGAAGCGACCGAAAGCAAGTTCATGGTACTTCACACCGCTGCCGCGCGTGTGGGTGCGATGGACGTGGGGGCTGTGACGGACGGCGGCCTGACGGCGGCGCTTGATGGGGCGGAAGCTGTTTATAATTTGGGCGCCGACGAAGTTGAAATCGCAAAAGGGGCCTTTGTTATCTACCAAGGTTCGCACGGCGATCGCGGCGCACACCGCGCCGATGTGATCCTGCCAAGTGCGGCCTATACGGAAGAAGGCGGCCTGTTTGTGAATACAGAAGGGCGTCCACAATTGGCCCATCGCGCCGGATTTGCACCGGGGGAAGCCAAAGAAAACTGGGCGATCTTGCGGGCTTTGTCGGCGGAATTGGGCGCAACATTGCCCTATGATAGCCTTGCTGCCCTGCGGACCGCTTTGATTGCGGACGTACCGCACCTTGGGAATATCGACGTGGTTGCGGAAAATGCGTGGAAACGCGTGCCGCTACGCAAACCTGCGAAGGCGGATCTGCGCAATGCGGTGAAGGATTTCTACCTGACCAATCCGATTGCCCGCGCCAGCCAGTTGATGGCCGAACTTTCGGCAAATGCAAAAGCTCGCAATGAAACTGCGGTGGCTGCGGAATAATGACGGGTTTCTTCACACATAAAACGGCCTTGACCCTCGCTCTTGCGGGCGGTGTTTTGGTGGGGTGTGAGGGAAATGACGTACCGCGTGCGGAATTGCCTTTCACGCCCACATATAATGGCATCGAAACCCGCCTTTTGGACGGGGATTTGGTGAGCTTTATTGTGGAAATGGAGGGCGCGCGCGACAACCAAGACGTTGCGGATTATGGAAAATGTGCTGCGGCGCAATATGCTGTGATCCGTGGATATGGTTTTGCGCGACATGTGCGCACAAACGTGAACGAAGAGGGTGGCATTTGGCGTGGGGATGCTGTTTACACCATCTCAAACGCGTTACCCGATGGTCTGATTACGATCGACGCAGAAGTCGTCGTTGCGGACTGCAAAGAAACTGGGATACCGACGGTGTGAGGATCTATGGCTGAATTTCTATCAACCCCTTGGGGGACTTTCCTCCTCATCATAGCACAATGCCTTGGCGTATTGGCTTTTGTGATGATTTCCTTGCTGTTTTTGGTCTATGGCGACCGGAAAATTTGGGCGGCGGTGCAGATGCGTCGCGGTCCCAATGTTGTGGGGGCATTTGGCCTTTTGCAATCGGTGGCCGATGCGTTGAAATACGTGGTCAAAGAGGTTGTTGTGCCTGCGGGTGCGGATAAAACGGTCTTCTTCCTCGCGCCCCTAACCAGCTTTGTTTTGGCGATGGTGGCTTGGGCGGTGATCCCGTTCAACGACGGTTGGGTGCTTTCCAATATCAACGTCGCGGTGTTGTTTGTGTTCGCGGTCTCCTCGCTTGAGGTTTACGGCGTGATCATGGGTGGCTGGGCGTCGAACTCCAAATACCCGTTCTTGGGCAGTTTGCGGTCTGCGGCCCAGATGATTTCCTATGAGGTCTCGCTTGGCCTGATCATCATGTCCATCATCATCTCGACCGGTAGCTTGAACTTTAGCGATATCGTGAATGCGCAATCTGGCGATCTTGGGTTGTTCAACTGGTATTGGTTGCCACACTTCCCGATGGTCTTCTTGTTCTTTATCAGCGCCTTGGCGGAAACCAACCGCCCACCGTTCGACCTTCCGGAAGCGGAATCCGAACTGGTTGCTGGCTATCAAGTGGAATATTCCGCGACACCGTTCCTTTTGTTTATGGCGGGTGAATACATCGCGATCTTCTTGATGTGCGCGCTGATTACCCTGTTGTTCTTTGGCGGCTGGTTGTCCCCGATCCCCGGCATCCCTGATGGCGTGCTTTGGATGGTTGGCAAAATGGCGTTCTTCTTCTTCCTCTTCGCGATGGTGAAGGCGATCACGCCACGGTACCGCTACGACCAATTGATGCGCATTGGCTGGAAAGTGTTCCTTCCTATGTCGCTCGCTTGGGTCGTAATAGTTGCCTTCTTGGCACAATTTGGAGCCTTTGGCGGCGCGTATGCCCGCTGGGCAGTAGGGGGCTAAGTCGATGGCTATGGATTATACCCGCGCGGTCAAATATTTCTTCTTGGCGGATTTTGCCAAAGGGATGGCCCTTGGCCTGAAATACTTTTTCGCGCCCAAAGCGACGTTGAACTACCCGCATGAGAAGGGCCCCTTGAGCCCGCGATTCCGTGGCGAACACGTTTTGCGCCGTTATCCCAATGGCGAAGAGCGCTGCATCGCGTGTAAATTATGCGAGGCGGTCTGTCCCGCGCAAGCGATCACTATCGACGCCGAACCACGCGAGGACGGCAGCCGCCGCACCACGCGCTATGACATCGATATGACCAAATGCATCTATTGCGGCTTCTGCCAAGAGGCGTGCCCCGTAGATGCGGTTGTTGAAGGGCCGAATTTCGAATTCTCGACCGAAACCCGCGAAGAGCTGTTTTACGACAAAGAAAAACTGCTCGCGAATGGGGACCGTTGGGAAGCTGAAATTGCTCGCAACCTCGAAATTGACGCGCCTTACCGCTAGGCCGTCCCACGACACCGCCCCTTGAGGGCACATCAAAGTCCCGAATGGGGACAGGAAGAAGGACAGTAAAATGGGCATTGTTGATTTCGCCTTTTATGTCTTTGCCATAACAACTGTTGCGGCGGGGCTGTTTGTGGTTGTGTCGCGCAACCCTGTGCACTCGGTGCTTTGGCTGATCCTTGCGTTCCTGTCGACGGCAGGGCTTTTTGTGATCCTCGGTGCGGAATTCGTGGCGATGCTTCTGGTGATCGTTTACGTTGGCGCGGTTGCTGTGCTGTTCCTCTTTGTGGTGATGATGCTTGATGTGGACTTTGCTGAGTTGCGGGGGGGGATGGCCAAGTTTGTGCCGTTTGCTTTGCTGATTGGCGTTGTTTTGTTGATGGAACTCGGGCTTGCGATTGGCGTTTGGAATGCAGCGGACACCGCTGAAGCCGCGCGCGCCGCCGTGACGCCCAACCCAAGCGACGTGCAAAATACGGCCGCTTTGGGGCAACTTATCTATGACGATTACATCTACCTGTTTCAGGCCTCGGGCCTGATTTTGCTGGTGGCGATGATTGGCGCGATTGTGCTGACGATGCGCCATCGTCCGGATGTGAAACGCCAAAACGTGTTGGAACAGATGCATCGTGATCCGGCGAAGGCAATGAAAGTTGTCGACGTGAAACCGGGGCAGGGTTTGCTGTGAATTTATGGCTGGTTATCGGTGTTGCGATGATTGCCTTTGGACTGGCGGTGCGTTGGTATCGCAAGAAGAACGAGAAAGACGAGGACTGAAATATGGTCGGACTTGAACATTATCTCGCGGTGGCGGCGGCGTTATTCGTCATCGGTATTTTCGGGCTTTTCCTGAATCGCAAGAACGTCATCGTCATTTTGATGTCGATTGAGCTTATGCTGCTTGCGGTCAACATCAACTTTGTCGCGTTCTCAAGCTATTTGGGCGATCTTGTCGGGCAGGTGTTTACCCTGTTTGTCCTGACGGTTGCCGCCGCAGAGGCCGCGATCGGCCTTGCGATCCTTGTTTGCTTCTTCCGCAACCGCGGCACGATCGCGGTCGAAGATGTCAACGTGATGAAGGGCTAGCGCATCATGGAAAAAATCATTCTTTTTGCACCGCTCGTCAGCGCGCTAATCGCGGGTTTTGGCTGGCGTTATATCGGCGAGAAGGGCGCGCAATATTTGACAACGGGTCTGTTGTTTCTTGCGGCCTTCCTCAGCTGGATCGTTTTTTTCACGTTTGACGGTGAAACGCGCTACATCCACATTCTCGACTGGGTTCAGTCTGGCAGCCTTGATGTGGCTTGGGCCATTCGTCTGGATCGCCTCACCGCGTTGATGTTGATCGTTGTGACAACGGTTTCGAGCGTCGTTCACCTTTATTCCATTGGCTATATGGACAATGATCCGGCGTGGAAAGTTGGCGAAAGCTACAAGCCACGGTTCTTTGCCTATTTGAGCTTCTTTACCTTCACCATGCTCATGTTGGTGACAGCCAACAACCTTCTCCAAATGTTCTTTGGTTGGGAAGGCGTTGGGGTTGCCTCCTATTTGCTTATTGGTTTCTACTACCGCAAGCCTTCGGCAAATGCGGCGGCGATGAAAGCCTTTATCGTCAACCGTGTTGGAGACTTTGGCTTCCTGCTCGGGATTTTCGGTTTATTCTATCTGACCGATAGTATCTCGTTTGACGAAATCTTCACCGCGGCGCCTAAGCTCGCTGAAACACAGCTTCATTTCCTTTGGACAGAATGGAACGCTGCTAACCTGTTGGCATTCCTCTTGTTCATTGGTGCGATGGGTAAATCGGCCCAGTTGTTCCTGCACACATGGCTTCCCGACGCGATGGAAGGTCCGACACCTGTTTCGGCGCTGATCCACGCGGCGACGATGGTTACCGCCGGTGTTTTCCTTGTGTGCCGCATGTCTCCGTTGATGGAATTTGCACCAGACGCCACCACATTCATCGTTATCATTGGGGCAACCACGGCGTTCTTTGCGGCGACGGTTGGTCTTGTGCAAAACGATATCAAACGCGTCATCGCTTATTCGACCTGTTCGCAGCTTGGCTATATGTTTGTGGCGGCGGGTGTTGGCGCTTACTCGGCGGCGATGTTCCACTTGTTCACACACGCGTTCTTTAAGGCGATGTTGTTCCTTGGCGCTGGCTCTGTGATCCACGCGATGCACCACGAACAAGACATGCGCAACTTTGGCGGTCTTCGTAAGAAGATCCCGATGACCTATTACGCGATGTTGATCGGCACTCTGGCCATTACCGGTGTCGGCGTTCCCCTTACTACTATCGGTTTCGCTGGGTTCCTGTCCAAGGATGCGATCATCGAAAGCGCATGGGGCGCGCAAAACGGCGTTGGCATGTATGCCTTCTGGATGCTGGTAATTGCGGCCTTTATGACAAGCTTCTACAGCTGGCGCTTGATGTTCATGACTTTCTTTGGCGAAGCACGCGGCGACAAGCACACGCATGAGCATGCCCATGAAAGCCCGATGGTAATGTTGATTCCACTCGGCGTTCTTGCGCTTGGGGCGGTGTTCTCGGGGATGATTTGGTTTGGTAGCTTCTTTGGCGATCACGATCAGGTCAATAAGTTCTGGGGTGTGCCAACGCATGAAGTTGTCGCAACTGAGGGCCACGCAGAAGAAGCGGATACACATGCAGAACCCGCAACCGAGGCTGCTCCTGAAGCTGAACACGTTGTTGCGGCAGGTTGGACCAAAGGGCAGGGCGCACTTTACGTTAGCCCCGACAATCATGTGGTGGACAACGCACACCACGCACCTAAATGGGTCAAAGTTTCGCCCTTCATCGCGATGATGCTCGGCCTTGGATTGGCGTATCTGTTCTACATCGTGAATCCGAAGCTTCCAGTAAGTTTGGCAAAAACAAACCAACCTATCTATCTGTTCTTGCTGAATAAATGGTACTTTGACGAAATCTACGACGTGCTCTTTGTGCGCAGCAGCAAAGCAATAGGCCGTTTCTTCTGGAAGGTGGGCGATATGAAAATTATCGACGGGGGTCTTAACGGACTCGCCATGGGGATCATCCCCTTCTTTACCCGCCTCGCAGGGCGCGCCCAGTCGGGTTACCTGTTCCACTACGCGCTGGCCATGGTGCTCGGTTTGGTGGTGTTAATCACTTGGATGACAATCAGCGGAGGGGCTGAATAATTATGGAAAACCTTCTTTCCATCGTCACTTTTGTTCCGCTTTTGGGCGCGCTCGTTTTGGCGCTGTTCCTTCGGGGTGACGACGCCTTTGCCCAACGCAATGCGAAATTGGTGGCGCTGGCCACAACCACTGCGACGTTCCTGTTGTCCCTCGGTGTCCTGACTGGATTTGATGCTTCAAACACAGGTTTCCAATTCGTTGAAGAAACTCAATGGATTATGGGCCTATCCTATAAAATGGGTGTAGATGGCATTTCGCTTCTCTTCGTGATGCTGACCACGTTCCTGATGCCTTTGGTGATCCTGTCCTGCTGGAGTGTAACCACTAAAGTTAAAGACTATATGATCGCTTTCTTGCTCCTTGAAACGCTGATGCTCGGTGTGTTCATGGCGCTTGACCTGATCCTGTTCTACGTCTTCTTTGAGGCGGGCCTTATCCCGATGTTCCTCATCGTGGGGATTTGGGGTGGCAAGGATCGCATTTATGCGGCGTTTAAATTCTTCCTCTATACGTTCTTTGGGTCTGTTCTCATGCTGGTCGCGATGATCGCCATGTATCTGGATGCGGGAACAACAGATATCGTGCAGCTTCTGACCCATGATTTCGCGTCCGAAACCATCCAAGTGCTTGGATTTAGTGTTGTCGGCGGGATGCAAACGCTTCTGTTCCTTGCTTTCTTTGCCAGTTTCGCGGTGAAAATGCCGATGTGGCCCGTCCACACTTGGCTACCTGACGCACACGTTCAAGCGCCGACTGCGGGTTCTGTTGTTCTGGCGGCGATCCTGCTGAAAATGGGCGGCTATGGCTTCCTGCGGTTTAGCCTTCCGATGTTCCCTGTTGGCGCCGAGCATATGACAAATTTTGTCTTTACGCTTTCCGCCATCGCGATTGTCTACACGAGCCTCGTGGCCCTCGTGCAAACCGACATGAAGAAGCTGATTGCTTATTCCTCGGTGGCGCACATGGGGTATGTGACGATGGGGATTTTCGCGGCCAATCAACAAGGTATCGACGGCGCGATCTTCCAAATGATCTCGCACGGCTTTATCTCAGGCGCGCTCTTCCTCTGTGTGGGCGTGATTTATGACCGCATGCACACACGCGACATCGCGGCCTATGGCGGCCTTGTAAACCGGATGCCTGCCTATGCGTTGATCTTCATGTTCTTCACGATGGCGAACGTTGGCCTTCCTGGGACATCCGGCTTTATCGGGGAATTCCTCGTGCTCGTGGGCGTGTTCCAAGTCAACACTTGGGCGGCTATGATTGCGGCTTCTGGCGTGATCTTCTCGGCGGCTTATGCCTTGTGGCTCTATCGTCGGGTCGTTATGGGCGATTTGCTCAAGGAGAGCCTCAAGTCGATCACAGACATGACGCGCCTTGAGAAATCGATCTTTGCCCCACTGGTTGCCATGACGATTTTGCTCGGGGTTTATCCAAACCTTGTTCTTGATCTCATTGGCCCCTCCGTTGAGGCGCTTGTCACCAATTACCACGCTGCTCTGCCTGCTTTGGCGGAAGCTGGCGCAGCAGTTACACACTAGAGGTGGGTCCGATGCTTTCTGCAGATATCTCCGTAGTTCTCCCAGAGATCGTCTTGGCCGTTTTTGCCATGGGGGCGCTGATGTTTGGCGTCTTCACCAAAAAAGACGAGGCTGGCCCCTCTATCCTTTGGGCGACGGCCATTGTTATGGTGGTTCTTGGCCTCTGGATTTTTTCAGCAGGCGAGGGGGCAAGCACGGCCTTCAACGAAGCCTTTATTGATGACGCATTCTCGCGCTATGCAAAGGTTGTGATCCTGTGGTCCGCCGCCGCCATCTTGGTGATGGGGCAGGGCTACATGACCAAAAACGACCTGCTGCGCTTTGAGTATCCAGTTTTGATTGCGCTTGCGACTGTGGGCATGATGATGATGGTGTCTGCGGGCGATCTGATGGCGCTTTACATCGGTCTCGAGCTACAATCGCTGTCGCTTTATGTGGTGGCTTCGCTGCGCCGTGACTCGGTTAAATCCACCGAAGCTGGCTTGAAGTATTTCGTGCTTGGCGCGCTCTCCTCGGGGTTGCTGCTGTATGGCTCGTCCCTCGTTTACGGCTTCTCAGGGACAACAGTTTTCTCCGATATTCTCGCGTCGGTTCAGGGCGAACACTTGCCGATTGGCATGCTTATTGGTCTCGTTTTTATCGTGTCTGGTTTGGCGTTCAAAGTTTCGGCAGTGCCGTTCCATATGTGGACCCCTGATGTTTATGAAGGTTCGCCCACTCCTGTTACCGCGTTTTTTGCCACGGCGCCGAAAGTGGCGGCAATGGGCCTGTTCGCCCGCGTGGTTTTTGATGCTTTTGGCAATACCATCGGCGATTGGAGCCAGATCATCGCGTTGATCTCGGTGCTTTCCATGTTCCTCGGCGCGATTGCCGCTATTGGTCAAACCAACATCAAACGTCTGATGGCCTATAGTTCCATCGCACATATGGGTTTTGCCCTTATGGGGTTGGCGGCGGGTACGGTTGAAGGTGTTCAGGCGATGCTCATTTATATGACCATCTATGTCACCATGAACGTCGGAACATTCGCGTTCATCCTGATGATGCAACGCGATGGCAAGCCTGTGACGGACATCAAAAGCCTGAACCGATATGCCACTCAAGAGCCACTGCGCGCCCTTGCACTTTTGGTCCTTATGTTCAGCCTCGCAGGCGTCCCTCCTATGGTTGGTTTCTTTGGTAAACTGGCGGTGCTCCAAGCGGCGGTGTCGTCGGGTATGGCGTGGCTTGCAATCGCGGGTGTGATCGCTTCGGTGATTGGCGCGTTCTATTACCTGCGCATCGTTTATTATATGTACTTTGGCGAAGAAGTAGATCCGCTTGATCGCGTATCTTCGCCCGTTCTCTGGGGATTGTTGATGGCATCGGCGGCGATTATGGTTGTCGGAATGGTCAACCTTTTTGGCATCGAACCCCTCGCAAATGCGGCTGCGGCGGCTCTTGTCAAGTAAGGCGCCTCCCATGTCGGCCTGGCCTGCGGGCTATGGCCGACACATCCTCGCAAGTGTGGACAGCACGCTCAACGAGGCGGCGCGGCTTGCGTCAAAACTCGCAGCCCCCACATGGATTCTCGCCCATGAACAAACCGGTGCGCGCGGCCGTCGGGGACGCGCGTGGTCTATGCCAAAAGGCAACTTCGCCGCCACCCTCACCATGCGCCCGAACGAGCCTCCGGCAATCGTGGCTTTACGCAGTTTTGTGGCGTCTCTCGCCCTTTTTGACGCCCTAGTTGATTGCACAGGTCGGGCCGAACCTTTTGCCCTCAAATGGCCGAATGACGTTTTGCTCAATGGGGGAAAGCTCGCGGGAATCCTCCTTGAAAGCTCAACCCAGCCCGATGGAACAACACCGCTTTCTATTGGCATCGGTGTCAACCTTGTGGCCGCTCCAAGCAAGGATGAAGTCGAGGAGGGGGCTCTCGCACCCGTCGATCTATTGAGTGAAACGGGCGCACGTGTGACGCCAGAAGAATTCCTTGAACTGCTCGCCGTGAGCTATGCCCGCTGGGAAAACAGTTTTACGACCTATGGTTTTGCCCCGACCCGCGAAGCATGGCTGGCGCGGGCCGCGCGTTTGGGCGAACCTATTCGCGCCCGCACCACAAACGACGAGCTTTTCGGCACATTTGAAACCATTGATGACGATGGTAAACTTATACTCCTGACCTCTTCAGGGCGGCACGCTATTCCTGCGGCTGATGTATTCTTTTAGGAGGCCCAATGCTTCTTGCGATTGATTGCGGCAATACAAACACGGTTTTTTCAATTTGGGACGGGGAGAAATTCCTCGCGACGTGGCGCTGTTCCACAGAACATCAACGCACGGCGGACCAATATTACGTGTGGCTTGCCACCCTCATGCAAATGCGCAAACTTGAGGTTGAGATCACCGATGTGATCATCAGCTCCACCGTGCCGCGCGTGGTTTTCAACCTGCGTGTGTTCACGGATCGTTATTTCAACACCCGTCCGATCGTGGTGGGTAAACCCGAGTGCCTCCTGCCGGTCGCCGTGCGGGTTGATGCGGGAACCGCCGTTGGACCAGATCGGCTTGTGAATACCGTTTCCGGCTTTGACCTTTATGGCGGCGACCTAATCATCGTGGACTTTGGCACCGCGACCACCTTTGATGTGGTTGACCAAGATGGCGCCTATATCGGCGGTGTTATTTCGCCAGGCGTAAACCTGAGCCTCGAGGCGCTTTCCCAAGCCGCCGCCGCCCTCCCTCACGTGGATGTGACCAAACCCGCCAAAGTTATTGGCACAAACACCGTTGCTTGCATGCAGTCGGGCATTTTTTGGGGTTACGTTGGATTGGTGAACGGGATATGCGAACAGATTAAAGCCGAGTTTGGCCGTGAGATGAAAGTTATCTCGACTGGCGGACTCGCCCCCTTATTTCAACAGGGCCACGCGCTCTTTGACCACTTCGAAGATGATCTCACCATGCATGGTTTGACTGTCATCCACAAATACAACAAGGATACCCAATCCAAATGAGCAGAGATCGTCTGATCTATCTCCCCCTTGGCGGCGCCGGTGAAATCGGTATGAACGCCTATGTATACGGTTACGGCCCCAAGGGTCGCGAACGTCTTATTCTCGTCGACCTCGGCGTGACTTTCCCCGATATGGACAGCACCCCCGGTGTTGACCTGATCATGCCCGACATCACGTGGCTTGAGAAAAACAAAGATCGCCTAGAGGCGGTTTTCATCACCCACGCCCACGAAGACCACATCGGCGGTATCGCCCATATGTGGCGCAAACTTGGTGCGCCGGTTGTTTATGCGCGGGTCTTTACGGCCCACCACGCACGCCGCAAAATGGAAGAGCAGGGTGCGGATCCGAGCGCCGTCAACACCGTTCCGGTCTATCCTGCCGTCACGGAAGCGGGGCCGTTTAAGGTGTCCTTCTTCCCTGTCGCGCACTCGATCCCCGAAAGTTCGGGCCTTGTGATCGACACACCTGCAGGTCGTATCGTGCACACGGGCGACTTCAAGCTCGACGAAACACCTGTTTTGGGCGAAGCTTTTGATCCCAAACTCTGGGCCGAGATCGCCAAACCTGGCGTCAAAGCTCTGGTCTGTGACTCAACGAATGTGTTTTCCGTCAAAGCAGGCCGTTCAGAGGCCACTGTTGGCCCAGAAATTGAGCGCCTCATCGGTGAATCCGCGGGTATGGTTGTTGCGACGACTTTCGCGAGCAACGTTGCGCGTTTGAAAACGCTTGCGCTCGCAGGGCAGCGGTCCGGACGTTCGGTTGTGTTGTTGGGGCGCGCCATGCGTCGCATGGTGCAGGCTGGTATGGAAACCGGTTTGCTCAAGGATTTCCCGACGGTTATTCCTGTTGAGGAAGCCCGCGAAATTCCCCGCAACAATCTGTTATTGTTGGCCACGGGATCACAGGGCGAACGCCGTGCCGCCGTCGCGCAACTCTCGCGCGGAAAGTACCTCGGGATGTCGATGAAAGAGGGCGACACGTTGTTGTTCTCGTCTAAAACCATTCCCGGAAATGAACGCGGTGTGATCTCGATCATGAATGCGTTCTCGGAAATGGGCGTTGATATTGTGGACGACGACGATGGCCTTTACCATGTGTCCGGCCACGCTAATCGGCCAGATATCGAACGCACACATGAGATTTTCAAGCCACAAATGTTGATTCCGATGCACGGTGAACATCGCCATTTGCGCCAACACGCAAAACTTGGTGAAGCGCGCGGCATTGCGAGCCTTGTTGCGGTGAACGGAATGATGGTCGATTTTGCTGGAAACCGTCCCTCCGTGGTCGAGTATATTGATACAGGCCGTACCTATCTCGATGGCTCCGTGAAAATCGGCGCAATGGACGGGGTTGTGCGGGAACGCATTCGCATGGCGCTGCATGGGCACGTGATGGTTAATGTTATTATCGACGAGGATGACACGCCGCTTGGCGAGCCATGGGTCGAGACGATGGGCCTCCCCCGCAACGGCACAAGCAATGCAGATTTGGTTGAAGTGCTTGAGGGTGATCTGACGCAGGTGATGATGCGTATGGACGACAAAACGCTTTTGGACGACGATAAAATCGAAGAGCAAATCCGTCGCGCGACACGTATAACCACACAGAATGAAGTTGGCAAAAAGGCAGAAGTGACTGTTGTTGTGAGCCGTTTGATGGGGGCTTAGCCCCCTCTCGACCAACTTAAGGGCTAAGAGATAAAAAAAGGGCGGTCCCATGGACCGCCCTTTTTTATTTGGTTTGATTTAAGTGTTTGACGTTCGCTTAACTCGTCCGGCGCTCTTCAAAGCTCATAGCAATGAATCCCGGTAGATGGTCGCCCATTCCGACAACACGGTTGTCGCGGCCGCGACCCTCACGTTGTTGGTGGTTGGCGGGCGCTTCTTTGGGCGCGCGTGGCTGTCTAGGTTTAGGCTCAGGCGTTGGTTGCTCTAAAGCGACGACGTTGTCGACAACAACGGGGGCTTCGGCCTCAACGGTTTGTGCAACCTCAGGGGCCGCTGCATCCGTTTTTGCACCACCGCGACGACGACGTGTCCGCTTTGGTTTCTCGGAAACCTCTGCTTCGGGTTTCGCCTCAACAGGGCTTTCAGCGACAGCCTCAACAGGTTTTGCCATAGCTAGGGGATTTTCCATAACGGGAACGTCCATCTTTACCAACCGCAGGATGTCTTCAAAATTGCGTTCATCCTGTGTGGAGCAAATGGTGATGGCTTTGCCGGAACGTCCTGCACGACCTGTGCGGCCGATCCGGTGCACATAGTCTTCGGCGTGGCTTGGAACGTCAAAGTTAAAGACGTGGCTCACGTTGGATATATCAAGTCCGCGTGCGGCAACATCTGACGCGCAGAGAAAACGAATTGCCCCTTCGCGGAAGCCAGAAAGCACCGCCATACGCTTGCTTTGTTCTAGATCGCCGTGAATAGGTTCCGCGTTATACCCGTGTTGTTTTAGGGATTTCGCGACAATATCCACGTCAACCTTGCGATTGCAGAACACGATGGCATTGGAACATGCATCGCCTTCTTGCTCGATCAAAGCCCGCAAAACATCACGTTTTTCTTTTGCGGCGCGGTCCTTGCGGCTTGGTTTGACCATCACAACGGATTGCTGAATCGTTTCGCTCGTTGTGGCCGCACGGGCCACTTCGACTTTAACGGGGTTGGACAAGAACGTATTGGTAATCCGTTCAATTTCAGGCGCCATCGTGGCCGAGAAAAACAGGGTTTGGCGGGTAAAGGGGGTAAGGCTAAAAATGCGTTCGATATCGGGGATGAACCCCATATCAAGCATCCGGTCAGCCTCGTCGACAACCATGATTTGCACGCCAGTGAGCAACAGTTTGCCACGCTCAAAATGGTCGAGCAGACGGCCAGGCGTCGCAATTAGAACGTCAACACCACGATCAATCAGTTGGTCTTGCTCCTTGAACGAGACCCCACCAATCAACAGAGCCTTGGTCAATTTTGTACCCTTGGCATAAACGTCAAAGTTTTCGGCAACTTGTGCGGCAAGTTCGCGGGTAGGGGCCAAAACAAGGCTGCGCGGCATCCGTGCACGGGCACGCCCTTTGGCGAGCATCGTAATCATCGGAAGGGTAAAGCTGGCGGTTTTACCAGTGCCCGTTTGGGCGATGCCCAAGACATCACGCCCTTCGAGTGCTGGAGGAATCGCACCTGCCTGAATCGGCGTTGGCGTGTCGTAACCCGCAGCTTCAATAGCTTTGAGAACTTTGGGATTGAGTTTTAGATCGCTAAATTTAGTCATTGATGTCCATCTATTACGGCATCGGGCCGCAAGGTTGAGGGACGCCTGCTACAACGCGTCCCAGCGTTCAAGAGCCGCAGAATGCGGACTGCACTTGCCAATAAACCAGATTGGCGCGCGGGTCAATGAAGGCGACGAATTTGCGGCAGGTTGATGCCACAAGTGCAATAATTACATCACGTATCCGTGATTGTTTCGTTATTGCTCGGGCCTTTCCGACTCGCTGCGCGACGATCCCGTAAAATCCGAAACCGCGAAAATATCGATTTATTAGTGGAAATCAGTCGATTAAGCATCGTGTGGCACAGATCTTCCATGATCGGATCGTCGCAGGCATTTAGGTAAAGCTTGCCGAGCAATTGTTGGTCGAGATCACCGCCAGCGATGGCATATTTCGACATTCCAAGGGGAAGCTTAAGGTTTTTATCCATCCGAAAGGGATGTGGCTTGTCGGGAGCGAATCCGGCGTGGAGGCGTTCGCTCTCATACAGTTTGAACAAACCGAAGAGCATTTCCAGATTGCTCCCGACCTTGATTTGTGTGGAGTTTTCGCCGTGGTCGCCGAAGGTGGTTGCGGCAGAAATGAGCCAGCGCATGTTGAGCTGCGCGATCAAAAGCGGGCGATAGTCCCGCCATAATGTATGAAACAAAGCGATTGTTTCAGGGGGCGGGGCGTCGCGCCGCAAGCACGCAATACAGAGGCCGTGGACCACCAAAATTTCCGATTTTCCCTCGAACTCTTGGCTAAACTCAAGCTGTTTGGACCATAGATCAACAATGGGCCGCCGATCCCGCGCTTCGGGCTTAATATAGGGGGCAGCGGTAACTGTTTTGGCCACAGTTTCCGGAAGATTTGCCGCCGCATAGGGCAAAATTCCAGTGATGTCCGCGTATTGCGTTCGGTGGGCCGAAATTTTTCTGAGGACGCCCTCAAACCCCAATGGATAGGCCCCGTTTGGATTGCTATCGGAACCGGTCATGATGTCTCCTTGAGGGCGAACTTTGGGTCGAGCCAAGCAGAAATACACGCATGATGCAAATTCTTTCACCGCGAAATTATTGCGCAGTGCCCCTACAAATGCAGGCAAGAAGATCCATAGATTAGACCATCATTTCCTTGGTCGCCGTCAACGTAACGTCAGGGTAGTCGCGCCCAATACGGTCGATATCCCATTGTAAACGTGTCAGAAAAACAATGTCGCCGTCGTGGTCATGTGCGATATGCTGTTTGTTGGCGGCTTCGAATTTCTCAATTGCGGCTTTTCCGCCCGTGGCCCATCGAGCGCTGGTGAATTGGGACGGCTCAAAGCGCACAGGGAGGCCGTACTCAAGTTCTATGCGACTGGCGAGAACTTCAAACTGAAGGGCACCCACAACACCGACAATAAAGCCGGAACCAAAAGCGGGTTTAAACACTTTGGCAGCACCTTCTTCGGCAAATTGCATGAGGGCCTTTTCAAGGTGTTTACCCTTCATCGGATCGCCCGAGCGCACGCCTTGCAAAAGTTCGGGTGCAAATGACGGGATGCCCGTGGCGCGTATGACTTCGCCTTCGGTGAGCGTGTCGCCGATACGCAGTTGACCGTGGTTGGGAATGCCAATGATGTCGCCCGCCCAAGCTTCCTCGGCTAATTCGCGGTCAGAGGCGAGGAAGAGAACTGGGTTCGAAATGGACATCGGCTTCTTGGTGCGCACATGCGTAAGCTTCATGCCGCGTTTGAAATGACCCGACGCAAGACGCACAAAGGCGACGCGGTCGCGGTGTTTTGGGTCCATATTCGCCTGAACTTTAAAGACAAATCCGGTAACTTTTTTCTCTTCTGGGTGAACCGCGCGAGGACTGGCGGCTTGGGGCTGAGGTTCGGGGCCAAATTTCGCGATACCGTTCATCAGTTCTTTGACGCCAAAACTGTTGATGGCGGAGCCGAACCAGATCGGGGTCATGGTTCCGTCGAGCATGGCTTGATGATCGAAAGCGGGCAGTAAAGCACGCGCCATTTCGATTTCTTCGCGGAGTTTTTCAAGCAATTCCGCTGGGACGTGTTGCGCAAGTTGTGGGTCATCGAGGCCATTAATTTCGATGCTCTCGGCGACTTTGTTGCGGTCGGCGCGGTCCATAAGTTCCAGCCGGTCACGCAGAAGATCATAACAGCCCAAAAAGTCGCGCCCCGAGCCGATGGGCCAACTTGCGGGACACACATCAATGGCAAGATTCTCTTGGATTTCGTCTATGATATCAAATGTTTCGCGGCTTTCTCGGTCCATTTTGTTACAGAACGTCAGGATCGGCAGGTCGCGCATCCGGCAAACTTCGAACAGTTTTTGGGTCTGACTCTCAATACCTTTTGCGCCGTCGATGACCATCACCGCAGCGTCAACGGCCGTTAGGGTGCGATAGGTGTCTTCGGAAAAATCACTGTGGCCGGGCGTGTCGACAAGGTTGAACCGGTAGGGGCCAAAATCAAAGGACATCGCCGAAGCGGAAACCGAGATCCCGCGGTCTTTTTCCATTTGCATAAAGTCGGAGCGCGTACGGCGCGCTTCGCCCTTGGCCCGCACTTGGCCCGCCATTTGAATAGCACCGCCAAACAGAAGAAACTTCTCGGTGAGGGTCGTTTTCCCAGCGTCAGGGTGCGAAATGATCGCAAATGTACGGCGCCGAGCGATCTCGGGCGGTAAATTGCTAGCGGAGGCGATGATATCTGTCATTGCGGCGGTATAGCTTGGCGATCACAGGCGTGCAATCGAAACGCGCATGGGCGTGTCGGTGAAATGTACCTTATGACCCAAGGGATGAACGGCGAAGGCGCTCGGCGGCGTTGTTCTCTGCAAGGTTTGCGCGTGTGACTTCAATATCGCGATGCAACTGTTGGGGATGACTGACGATTTCCCGCTCCAGACGTTCTGCGAGGTCGGGCGGTAAAACAGCGGTCGTGCGTTTGGAAAAGGGGAGGCTTTCGGCGGCAATGCCTTCAGCATAAATAATCTGGTGGTGATCAAAGAGGATTTGGAAATGCTCAACAAATCCACCTTCAAGGACTGTCACGGTCTCGCCATTCACCAAGTCGCTGGCCCGTACAAAAACTTCGGGACGGCCGAGTTTGAGGTCGTCGCGTCGTTGGTAGATAAACAGCCGGTGATTCGGGCTGACGTGCAGGTCGTTTTCGTTATTAAGCGCGCCGGCCTTGATCACGATGGGGGCGAAATCTCCTACGGCGCGACTGGTGTGGTTGCCGATCCAGCGAATGACTTGAGGGCCGTTGTCACGGGTTAAAATACGGTCTCCAATACGCAGGTTTTCGATTGGATTTTGGCGGCCATCGGCCATTGTAATGTGGGTTCCGCGCATGAACGAGACACAGGCGACTTCGGCGAGACGTGTACGTGCAGCATCGGGATCAACCCGCATTAGCCGGTATTCGGTTTGCCGTTTTAGCGACGAAAGCGGCAGCAAATAGACCGCATCCAGCGCGTTCTCCGAAGGATCGACCTCGGCTAAAACGAGGGCTTCGATGGTATCTCCGCCCTGTGACATAAGGGTGATCGCGCAATCAAGGTGAAGTTGAAATCCGGCGGTGCCCACAAGACTGGTTTGTGAAACAATAAACGGCCCACTTTGCGACTCAGTGACGGTGATATTTGATTCACGGGCGTCCATGGCAAGGCAATAAATATCATCCAAACAGAGGTCGTCCGCATCGGCCAGATCATCGCCAAGATTTGCCCCGTGAAAAACCTTAAAATCCGACGCCAAATAGACGGGTAAATCCCGAATATGCGTTGCAGTAACGCTCTGTGCCGTGAAATTTTTCGGAGCCGTAATCGTCATGGTCGTGTCGTCCAGATTTGGGGCACGCCTCTTGGGCGGTGCTCCTAGTTAAATTGGTTCTAGTTAATAAGTGTTCAATAGAAGGGGCAACATTAAGGCAAAGGGTGTGAAAAGGCTCGTTTTTTTCCTTTCAATGCGTGGTTGGTGCCTATTTTCTGGGGCTGACGTTGGCTTCCATCTTTTGTGGAACCTGATAGGAATTAGAAAAGCAACAAAGGGAGTGACGATATGGACATGGGAATTGCAGGAAAACGGGCATTGGTTTGTGCGTCCTCCAAGGGTTTGGGCAAGGGTTGTGCCGAGGCTTTGGCGGCGGAAGGTGTTGACCTTGTGCTCAACGCGCGCACCGTCGGCCCACTGGAAGAAACCGCGCAGAAAATTCGCGACACCTATGGGGTTAAAGTCATAGCAGTTGCTGCGGATATTACCAGCGAAGAGGGGCGCGCAAAGGTCCTTGCCGCGGCGGGGCACGTCGATATTTTGGTGACGAATGCGGGTGGCCCCCCTCCCGGGGTTTGGTCCGACTGGGATCGTGAAGATTTCGTAAAAGCGTTGGATGCCAATATGTTGACGCCTATTGCTTTGATGAAAGCTCTCTTGCCAGCGATGATCGATCAGGGATGGGGGCGGGTTGTCAACATCACGAGCCAGTCGGTGAAATCCCCGATTGCAGCGCTTGGATTGTCCAATGCGGCACGGGCAGGTTTGACCGGCTATGTTGCGGGGACATCGCGCCAAGTGGCCCCTTCGGGCGTGGTGATTAACAACCTGCTTCCGGGTATTCACGCAACCGATCGCGCGGTTTCGTTGGACTCGGGTGTCGCAAAGGCGCAGGGCATTTCGATGGAGCAAGCGATTGAAACGCGCTCAGCGGGTATTCCAGCGCGCCGCTACGGAACGGCGGGTGAATTTGGCGCAACTTGTGCGTTTATGTGCAGCCAATATGCGGGCTATATGATCGGCCAAAACATCCTTTTGGATGGTGGCTCTATGAACGCGACAATGTAAAACAAATGGCGCAAACGGGCCAAGACGAAGGTCACGTTTGCGTCAAATAGCCCTTTTTGGGGTCGTGCCCCCGTCCAAAATAGTGATTTTCTGGTGGGAACAAAGTTTCCCCACATGGGGGTTCACGAGATTGGGGACATACATGCAAGCTTACTGGATTATTGGCGGATTTGGCCTTGTCGCTTTGGCGAGCCTTCTTGTGGCGCCCAAACGCGCGACTGTTGAGGGATTTTTTCAAGGGCAGATCGGTGGCGCATCGCCCGGTCTTTGGACGCTTGTTCTCTCTCAGGTCACCACGTGGATTTTTGCACGCTCCCTGATGAATTCAGCCATTTTGGGGTATTTTTACGGGATGGCCGGCACAATGGCCTATGCTGCGTATTACTTGTCGTTTCTCACTGGCGGATATGTGGTCGGGCATTTGCGCGGCGCAGGGGCGGGGTCGGTTCAGGACTGGCTGGCGGCGCATTTTGGCGGCACGGGAACCAAATGCTATAACGTGGTTATTGCGCTGCGACTTTTGTCCGAAGTTTTCGCCAACCTGCTGGTTATCGGGCTTGTTATCGGTGCCTTGATGCCCGATGTCGTCAATGCGCCGAGAGCGGCGATCCTCCTCGTTTCTATTCTTGGGTTAGCCTATTCGGCATGGGGTGGCCTTTCGGCGGCTCTGCGCACAGATGTGTTGCAAATGATTGTTTTTATTGTGGTTTTTACCGTGGCCTTCATCGCTCTCGTGTTCCAACCCGACTTTTCTCTCGCCAAAATCGTTACAAGCACTGGCACGTCGGGCAGCTATAACGGTTGGATCCTTATGGCGGTCGCCGCCCTTCAGGTGTTCTCCTACCCGATTCATGACCCTGTAATGATGGATCGCGGATTCTTGGCCGATGAGCGCATAACCAAAGCTTCCTTTCTGCACGCCTTTTGGATTTCGAGCCTCTTTATTATTGGGTTTGGGATGTTTGGTATTCAAGCGGGGTTGATGGGCGCCGAGTATCAAGGCGAGTTGCTGGGCACGTGGGCAGCAATTTTTCCGCAAGGTATTTTTATTGCGCTAATGTTGTCTCTGCTGATTTCCGCGCTGTCGACCCTTGATAGTGCACTGGCTTCTGCGGCGCGTCTCACGGTTGAGGAGTTGAAAATCCTGCCGCGCAGTTTAGCGGGGGGGCGCTTGGCGATGGTCGTCTTTATGGTGCTGGGGGCGGCTCTTACGCTTTGGGGAAACAGCAGCCTGTTCGATGCCGTTGCCGTCTCGGGAACCGCGTCGATGTTTTTAACGCCAATCCTTCTTGTTGGTTTGATTTTCGGACGGCCCATCGCCCTGTGGTCCTTTTTGGTCAGCTATGTCGCGGCGCTTATTGGGGCGGCGTTGTATTTTCTGCGTGCCAACGAAACTGTGGCGATGATCCTCCCCGAAGGGCATAAGTACGAACAGCTCTTGTTGATTTGCATTGTCGTTCTTGCGGTAGGATTTGTCGCAACCTTCCTTGGGATTGAACGTGGTCAAAGGGTTGCCCAGCCTTAGCCACACTGTTATCTGACATAGAATTGGTCTTCTCGACCGTTTCCCTCAGGTTAAGGCCGCTCAGTGACGCAACTATCGCCCTCCAAAATCGAAATGGAAACACCACGCCTTGAAATTCGCCGGATTTCGCGGGCGTTTAGCGGTCGTAATGTGGTTGATGATGTGTCGCTCAGGGTGATGCCGGGGCAGGTGACTTGCCTGCTTGGTCCATCAGGATGCGGAAAATCAACCACCCTTCGGATTATTGCTGGCGTCGAAATGCAGGACCGAGGCGAGATTTACGTCGATGGCAACCTCGTGTGTGATACGATTTATCGTGTGCCGCCAGAAGGGCGTTCTATTGGCCTGATGTTTCAGGATTTCGCGCTGTTTCCGCATTTAACCGTCGCCAAAAACGTAGCCTTTGGCCTAACGGGAACCCGCGACGAAAACATGGCGCGGGTTGAGGAACTTTTGACGCGGGTGGGGTTAGGGCACTTTGCTCAAAGTTATCCCCATGAGCTTTCGGGCGGCGAGCAACAGCGGATTGCCCTTGCACGTGCCCTTGCACCACGCCCGTCGATTATGCTGATGGATGAGCCGTTTTCAGGCCTTGATAACCGATTGCGCGACGACATTCGCGACGAAACACTCGCGGTCCTCAAGGATGAAGGCACCGCCGTTTTGCTGGTCACGCATGAACCCGACGAGGCCATGCGTATGGCCGACGAAATCGCCCTGATGCGCGATGGCCGGATTGTACAACAGGGTGCGCCCTATAACCTTTATAACAGCCCCTTTGATCTTGAAGCGGCGAAGTTCTTTAGTGATATCAATGTGATCCGTGGCGAAGTTCAAGGCGCCTTGTGCGACACACCCTTCGGTCAATTCCTCGCTCCCGGAAAGCCCAATGGGACCGTGTTAAATATCGCAATTCGGCCACAACACCTGCGCATCGATTTTGATCGCGCGGGCCGTGGTCCAAACCCTACGACCGTTGATGGCTCACCTGCGCGCGGTATCGTGACCCGCGCGAGGTTTATGGGGCGAGAGAGTCTTGTGGAATTCAAAATGGACTATGATGATTCCATTTTGAGCGCGACTGTACCGTCCGTTTTCTTGCCAAAAGAGGGCACTCCCCTGTGGTTGATGATCCGTCGGGACCGTTGTTTCGTGTTCAACGCTTAAAAGTGATGCGCCTTGAAGTCCCCTCGAAATCGCCAATAGCTTCTATTTGGACGCAAATTGGTGTATTCTGCGACAACGCGCCCACCGAATAATCACAAAAACATGGCCTCTGCGTGCATTTGGGTATTTGAAACCGCGCGTTTAACCAATACATACAGTAGGGAAACAAGGAAGGTGAGCCGGTTGGCGCACCAAAGGAGTACAAAATGCTAAATAATATTGGCCCAATGGGTCTCGTTCTTATCGCCGTTGTTGTGTTGGTTCTCTTTGGCCGTGGTAAAATTTCGTCTTTGATGGGCGAAGTTGGCAAAGGCATTACCAGCTTCAAAAAAGGCATCAGCGAAGGCCAGAAAGAACTTGCGGACTCAGTCGAAGAGCCACGTGATATCACACCTGAAACTGAGACAAAAAAAGACGAAGCCTGAATTAGTCAGAGCAAACGCGGTTAGGGTCGTTTCAGATGTTTGATATTGGTATGACCGAACTGTTGGTTGTGGGCGTTGTGGCGTTGATCGTCGTGGGCCCCAAGGACTTGCCCGGAATGTTCCGCACTGTAGGGCGGTTCACGGGCAAAGCGCGCGGTATGGCGAAGGAATTCCAACGCGCGATGAACGATGCTGCGGATGAGGCCGGTGTGGCCGATGTTGCAAAAGACCTCAAAAACGTGACGTCCAAGAAAAACCTTGGCTTGGACGCGCTTGAAGACGCGGCCAAAAAGTTTGAAGACTGGAATCCAAAGTCTAATAGCTCGGCCGCAGCCAAGCCGGGTGTGAAAACCGCAGAATTCACCCCAGAGCGTGCTGAGAAGGCCGAGAAAATTCACAAAGCTATGGCGAACAAAGCAACCGAGCGCCACGCTAAGGAAGCGGCGGAAGCTGCGAAGGCGGATGTTGCTGATCCCACTGTGAAGACCGCCACAAAAGCGCCTGCGAAAAAAGCGCCTGCGAAAAAAGCGGTTGTCAAAAAGGTGCCTGTGGAAAAAACGGCGGCCAAAAAGCCAGCAGCGCCAAAGGCCACTCCCAAAACGGTTACAAAAACGACGCCGGTGAAAAAAGCCGCGGCACCAAAACCGACAACCAAAGCTCCTGCCGCCAAGAAAACAGCCGCTAAAAAGGCCGCCAAGAAAGCAGATCCTAAAACATGAGCGAAAACGTCGAAGACAGCTCCGCCCCGCTGATCGAACACCTCGCAGAGTTGCGCACGCGTTTGATTCGTTCTGCTGTCGCTTTCATTGTGGCGATGCTGTTTTGCTTTACCTTCGGCTCACAGCTTTTGGATTTCCTGCTCAAGCCAATCGAAGAAACCATGCGCCAACTTGGCGATCCAAATCCCGCGATGCAATACACGGCGCCACAGGAGTATTTCTTTACGCTTGTACGGCTTTCCATGGTGTTTGGGCTTGGGCTTTCCTTTCCAATCATCGGCACCCAACTGTGGCGTTTTGTGGCGCCCGGCCTTTATAAAAACGAGAAGAACGCGTTTCTTCCGTTTCTCTTGGCGTCGCCGATTATGTTCCTGCTTGGCGCCGGATTTGCACATTATGTGGTGACACCGATGGCGATGAAATTCTTCCTTGGCTTCGCGGATGCGACGTCCATTTTAGGGTCGGCGGTTCCGACGGATGGGGTCCCTATTCCGGTCGATCCCGACGCTGGAATCAAGATCAATTTTAATGGGAAAGTCAACGAAACCCTTGATATTACATTGAAAATGATCGTGGCTTTCGGGCTGTGCTTCCAACTTCCGGTCCTGCTGTCCCTTATGGGCAAAGCGGGCCTTGTGTCGAGCAAAGGCCTTGCTAGCGTGCGTAAATACGCCGTTGTGGGCATCCTCGTGCTCGCTGCCCTCGTGACGCCGCCCGACGTGATCACACAGGTCATTTTGTTTGTTGTGGTCTTTGGCCTTTATGAGGCTTCAATCTGGCTCGTGTATTGGATCGAAAAGCGGCGCGAAGCCAAGCTGAAGGCCGATGGGCTTTGGGATGAGGACATTCACGGCGACGGTAATTTTGGGGTCGATGATGAAGAGACTCCGCCAGAAGACGACGGGAAAGCGGCTGATGAGTGAAATACTCCTAACACGGATTGCTGAAGCGCTGGAACGCATGGAGCCAGCGCCGGTTGCCGCCCCAGATTTCACGAAGGCCGATGCTTTTGTGTGGCACACAGAGCCAAATCGGTTTTCACCCGTGGAGAAGGTCAGCCGTGTGCAGCTTGATCTTTTGGTTGGCATCAATCGCTCGCGCGATACTTTACTTGAGAATACGTTGCAATTTGCGCGCGGGTTGCCAGCCAATAATGCGCTCCTTTGGGGGGCGCGGGGCATGGGGAAATCCAGCCTTGTGAAGGCGATCCACGCCGAAGTTTTGCGCCAAGGGCACGACCTGAAGATCGTTGAAATTCAACGCGAAGATCTGCCTTCGATTGGGCATCTCTTGGCCTTGATCCGTGATGCTGATGCGCGGTTTTTGATGTTTTGCGATGACTTGTCGTTCTCGCATGACGATCAACATTACAAATCTCTGAAGGCAGTTTTGGACGGGGGAATAGAAGGGCGGCCAGATAATGTTGTGTTCTATGCCACCTCCAATCGCCGCCACTTAATGCCGCGCGATATGATCGAAAACGAGCGCTCCTCCTCCATCAGCCCTTCAGAAGCTGTTGAGGAGAAAGTCTCGCTTTCGGATCGTTTCGGGCTGTGGCTCGGGTTCCATCCGTGCTCGCAAGACGAATACCTTGAGATGATCCGTGGATATTGCCGCGCGCACGGGATTGAAATTGACGAAGAAACCCTCTGGGCCGAGGCCATTGAATGGCAAGCCACGCGCGGAAGCCGTTCGGGGCGGGTTGCTTGGCAGTACTTCACTGACCTTGCTGGGCGTCGCGGAATTTCGCTCTAGATACCGAAAAATAGCACAAAAAAAACGCGGCTCCGAAAGGACGCCGCGTTTTTTGTTTCTAGCCCTCTGACCCTAGCTTACAAAAGGCGTAGGATCGACGCTGTCGAATCCTTGGCGTACCTCAAAATGCAGGAATGCAGGGTTACCAGCCCGCATTTTAGCAATGTTTTGGCCGCGCGTTACGGTCTCGCCTTTTTGGACGGTTACCCCGTCAACATTTGCATAAACCGTCAAAAGCCCATCCGCGTGGCGAATAACAACGATGGTTACACCTTCGGTATCCACAGTCACGGCAGCTACTTTTCCTGCCTCCGCCGCTTTAATCGGCGTGCCGACGGCGGCGGAAATATCGATTCCGTCGTTTTTACCTTTTTGGTATTCGCGGATGATTTTCCCGCTTACCGGCATTTGCAATCTCGTCGCCTTTTCGGACGCTGCGGTTTGCTGCGCGCCCATATCAGGTGAGGCAGGCGTGGGCACGACTGCCGCGGCCGCTAGGGGCGTTTCGGCGGGAAGCGCTACGGCGGCACTCGGTGGTAAGGGCGTTACTGAGCCTTGACCGGGTTGGGTTTCGACGGCTGAAACCGTAACGATCTCTTCTGCTTCGGCGTCCGGTAGCGGAATGAGCAAATATTGACCTTCGCGGACGGCTAGGTCGCTGCCGAGGCCGTTCCATTCCGTCAGCGAGCGCACAGAAACATTATACAGGCGCGCCACGGAATAGGCCGTTTCCCCACGTTCGACTTTGTGGCGGACGGGTTCTGCTACCTTGGCGGAGGCGGGTTGAGCGGGTGTGGAGGCCGGTTTTATGGGCGTTCCTGCGCGGTCGATGGCGTCACCGGCCAAAGTGGTAATATCTATCGCGCCTGAAGTGATTGTTGACGAGGTGGCGGGTTCAGCAACCCGTTGTGGGAGCGCCAGAAGTTCGCCTGAGCGCATTTGAGTGCTCGGACTTACGCCATTGTATTTCGCCAGTTCATTTTCATTCAAACCCAAACGTCTGGCAATATCGGCAACCGTTTCGCCCTTGCGCGCCAAAACCACTTGATAGCTCGGGTAGGAGACAACGCCGCGTGCATCCGGTTTTGGTGCAGGCTCCGTTGGACGGGTGGATTGGGAGGTGGTCGTGAAGGAATTACCGAAATTGCCACGCAAATCAGTGTCAAAGCCGTCGCTACAAGCGGTCACCGCAAATAGGGCGCTCGTTACGAGTAGAGTGCGAGACGCGGTGCGCGCGTTGTGAAAAAAAGGCACCGAATAGGGGTGGGTGGGTAATTTCTGCATGGTTCGTCCTCAACTGCCTTTGCCCGTTTGGCGGGCTTATTTAATCTCTTATACACGAATTTAAACGGGTTTGCAGGCCTATTCTTCGTCGCCCAACCCTTCGAGCAGTGGAACAAAACGTACGCCGCGTAATTCCTCGTAGTCAAAACCCGTTTCAGATCGTGTGACTTTGATCAATGTTTGTACGGTGTCGGATTGCCCAACGGGAAGGACCATAATTCCACCGACGCGCAATTGTGCCAGCAGGGGCCCGGGAGCGTCCTCGGCGGCGGCCGTGAGAAGTATCCGATCAAACGGGGCGTGGTCTTCGAGGCCGCGACTGCCGTCGGCGGTGAACGTTATAATGTTTCCGATGCCCATTTGCGCAAAGATATCTTCGGCCTCTCGCACCAAGCGACGGTGCCTATCGACGGTGTACACCCGCCTCGCCAATTGACTGAGAATAGCGGCCTGATAGCCAGAACCCGTGCCAATTTCGAGAACTTTGTTACGCGGCTGGACGTTTAAGGCCTGCGTCATCAGGCCCACGATCGAGGGTTGGCTGATCGTTTGGCCACAGGCGATGGGGAGGGGCATATCCTCATAGGCGCGATTCGCGAAAACCCCGCGCACAAAGGGACCGCGATCAATGGTTTCCATGGCCGTCAGGACGCGTTTATCCGTGACGCCTTTTGAGCGCAGTGCATAAAGAAACTGCATTTTGCGCTCGGCTAAACTCATGTGTCGATAGCGTCTTTAAGGTCTTGCAGGACGTTATGGGCGGTCAAATCGGCGCGCATGGGGGTAACCGAAGTATAGCCCGCGAGATTGGCCGATGCATCGGTGCCTTCGCCCGTCTCGACTTGCTGATCGCCGCCTTTAATCCACAGGAATCGGCGGCCAGAAGGCGACAAATGCGGTTCTGCAGAGAAGCTCGTACCTTTGCGAAATCCCTGAACCGTTGTGCGAATGCCTTTGACGTCCGCTGCCGCGAAGGGCGGGAAATTAACGTTGTAAAACAGGCGGTAATCGGCGGTATCCTTAGGCGCGGCCTTGAGGATCGCGCGGATTGTGTCGGCGCCATGACTTGCGGCGGCCTCAAACGGATTCGCGAGTGTCGCGTTCGCAGAGCCAAAATATTGCGACAAAGCGATAGCAGGGATGCCTTGAAGCGCGGCTTCCATAGCGCCGCCAATTGTGCCCGAATAAAGGGTGTTTTCAGCCGCGTTATTGCCACGATTCACACCAGACAACACTAGGTCGGGCCAATTGTTGGGCATGACATCGTAGAGCGCGGCGAGGACACAGTCGGCGGGGCTGCCTTCGGTTGTGTAATTGCGTTCGCCCAGTTTCGCCATGGCCATAGGATTGGTGTAGGAAATCGAGTGGGCGACGCCGGATTGCTCGAAGGCGGGGGCGACGGACCAAACCTCACCCTTTGGGCCTGCAAGCTCGGTTGCGATACCATGCAATACCCGCAACCCCGGGGCGTTAATACCATCGTCATTCGTGATTAAAATGCGCATTCAAAGGTTCCAGTCTTCTTGTTTATAGTCCTAGTGCAGGCAGGCACACAGGTAAAGAATGCACTAAGATGCGTTATGTTTTTCTAACTTTTTGCAAAAAATACGTGCATTTTTGACTCGCTTTGGGCGATTATGATCGCAAAATAACGAAGATTTTAGGGTTCGATGCTGTTTGGCTATTTTAAGAGGTCCATAACACGGGCGGCTTGCCCTTCCGCATCCATCAGTTTTGTGCGATCTTCACCAGGGAAAAAGCGTGCGCGTAAGCTCGAAGGCATGGGTGCAGGTTGGTGAATGATGACTTTGGGGCCGGTTTTGACGGTTTCGGCTTGCCAGCTGCGCACAAGGGCCATTTGCGCGGCTTTGCTTGCGCCGTAGCTACCGAAAAAGCTTTTGCCAGCGGCATCATCGTCAAGGAAAACTGCTTTGCCATCGGGCGCAATCGAAAGAAGTGGCGCGACATAGGTAATCAAACGCTGTGTCGCTGTCAGGTTGCAGGCGATGGATTTATCGAAATCTTTGGTGTCCACATGGCCGGCAGGGGCCAGAGGCGCGCCATGAATGGCTGTGTGGACCCATGTATCAATGTGGCCCCAGCGCTCGAAAATCGAGAGGCAAAGATGTTGCATTGCCCCTTCGTTGGTTACGTCAAGGGGGGCCAATGTTGCCGCTCCGCCTTGGGCTTGAATGCGATCATCCAACTCCTCCAAAGCGCCCGTTGTGCGAGCCACGGCCACAACATGGTGCGTTTTAGCGAGCGCCAAAGCCAGCGCAGCGCCAATGCCACGGGACGCTCCGGTTACAAGAGCGATTTTTACGGGAGTGTCTGGGACAGGGTTTTGCGATATATCGGTCATGCTTTCATTTCTCACTTGCGTCTCTTTCATGCAAGGGGTTCCTTGACTTTTGCGGCATATTGCCCAAAAAGCGTACTTGAGAGCATGTATCCAAGGAGACCCCAACATGACATTAACCAAAGCCCTGATCGGTTCCAATTCCCTCGCAACCAAAGGGATGATGGTCCTGCTCGGTTCTGCATTCATCGCATTGGCGGCCCAAGTGTCCGTTCCAATGTTCCCCGTTCCGATGACAATGCAAACCCTTGCGATTATGATCGTTGGTTTGACTTTCGGCTCCCGTCTGGGCGCTGTAACGTTGCTTGCCTACCTCGCTGAAGGCGCTTCTGGTCTGCCCGTCTTCGCGCACGGCGCTTCAACCCTCGCATTTGTTGGACCAACCGCTGGCTTCCTCGCAGGCTTCGTTGCCATGGCATTCCTTGCGGGCCTCGCCGTCGAGAAGGGCATTGCTAGAGGTTTTGTTGGCACAGCTCTTACCGCAATCGTTCTTTCCGCGTTCATCTACATTCCAGGCGTTGCTTGGGCGATGTGGATTGGCGAAGTTGCGGGCCTTGACGCTGCTAAATGGGGTGCGGATAGCTTCGCTTCCATCTGGAAATGGTACATGTCGCCCTTCCTTATTGGTGACGCATCGAAAGCGGTTATCGCGGCTCTTGTCGTGACGGGCGCATGGAAAGTTTTAGACGCACGTAAAGCGAAATAAACACTCCAAAATTAATACCTTGAAGCGCCGCCTCGGTCCCCGAGAGCGGCGTTTTTCGTTGCACTCTCATCGTGCCTGCCGAGCATCGCGAGGCTACGCCCAACAGGAGTAACCCCCGCAGGGGGGGTGATCTTGGCGGGAGCATTTCCTTTTTCTTCTGGAGCTTATGGGGTCTCGTGAAGCGCCGCGAGGGCGGCCTCGCACATACCGTATTCAAGCCACTGACAGCCGGCGCACACCTGCTTCAAGCTACCCACGGGGACGTGTTTTTTAATCCGTGCCTTGGCTTCGCCCCACGTCAAAACCTCATTGGCCGACAATTGAAGCGCGGCAGCGTGGCTGCGATCCAACGTCTTGATCTTGGGTTGATTGCTGCACAGTCGACCGCGGCGTTTGGGGCAGGGGCCGCAGATATCATCGGTCATCCCTACGGTCTGAATCTGCCGCTCATCGCCGCCCTCTGCACGCAATTGTTCAACAACAATTGCGTGCATGTTTTCGGTAAAGCTCTCAGAATAGCCTTTGCCCTGAAATCCCAGCGCGCACAAAAAGTGGTGCGGGCGGAATTTCAGGAGGGCATTCATTATTCAGCAGCAGTTTTTAGGGTAAATCCTTTGGCCATCATATCGGTCGGGCGCACGGGATATTCGCCCGAGAAACAGGCGTCGCAATATTTGGGGGCTTTGGCATCACGGCCCTCGGGAACGCCCGCTGCACGATAAAGTCCATCGAGTGTGACAAACTTGAGGCTGTCAACGCCAAGGTGCACGCGCATCTCTTCTTCGTTCATATTCGCGGCCAGAAGCTTGTCGCGCTCAGGGGTGTCTACCCCATAAAAACAAGGCCACATTGTGGGCGGTGAGGCGATACGGAAGTGAACCTCCGCAGCTCCAGCATCCAAAATCATCTGCTTGATTTTGCGGCTGGTGGTGCCCCGAACAACCGAGTCATCCACCAAAATCACTCGTTTGCCCTTAATGAGCGCGCGGTTGACGTTGAGTTTGAGGCGCACACCCATGTTGCGGATTTGCTCGCTCGGCTCAATAAACGTGCGCCCCATGTATTGGTTACGGATGATGCCCATAGCATAGGGAATACCGCTTTCTTTTGAGTATCCAATCGCCGCAGGGGTGCCTGAATCGGGCACAGGGCACACAAGATCTGCATCAACAGGCGCTTCACGGGCCAGTTCTACACCAATCTGGTGGCGCGTTTCATAGACCGAACGGCCGCCCAGAATGGAATCGGGACGGCTAAAGTAAACATGTTCGAAAATACAGAACCGTGAGGGTTTTTTCTCAAACGGGTGATAGCTTTCAACACCGTCCTCGGTGATGACAACCATCTCGCCGGGTTCAATTTCGCGAATGAAATCGGCACCAACAATGTCGAGCGCACAGGTTTCGGAACTCAACGCCCAACCGTCACCCAGCTTGCCCAGAACCAGCGGACGCACGCCGAGTGGGTCGCGCACGCCAATCAATTTGGTACGAGTCATGGCCACAACGGAAAACGCGCCCTCGACTGATCGGAGCGCGTCTTTCATACGTTCGGGAATGTTGCGCTGCATCGAGCGTGCCATCAAATGGATGATACATTCGGAATCAGACGAACTCTGGAAAATCGAGCCGCGTTCAATCAAGTCGCGGCGCAGGGCATCGGCATTGGTGATATTACCGTTATGCGCAATCGCCGCTCCGCCCATGGAAAACTCGCCAAAGAAGGGCTGTACGTCGCGGATGGCCGTGGCCCCCTTGGAGCCCGAAGTGGAGTAGCGCACATGGCCAATTCCGATGGGCCCGGGCAGGGTTTGCATCACAGAATGAGAGGTGAAATTGTCGCGAACATAGCCAAATCGACGGGCGGAGTTAAATCCGTGTTCGTGATCGTGGACAACAATGCCACCGGCTTCTTGACCGCGGTGTTGTAGAGCGTGCAAGCCGAGTGCAACGAAATTAGCCGCATCGGCAACGCCGACGACGCCAAAAATTCCGCATTCTTCTTTTAGCTTGTCGTCATCGAACGGGTGGCTGGGGGGCATATCGCGCATTGGCAGGTGGCTCCGATTCCATAGCTTTGGTTCTTCGACCCCCTCTTACGGGAGCCAAGCGGGGATGTCATCCGTCGGATGATAGGAAATTGTCATATTTTTGATAAAGAGCGTGGCTTTTGTCGCTTTGCCGTTGATTGGGCGAAAAAATGTAAAAAGGCCGCCCCAAAAGGAGCGACCTTGATGTCAAAGGATGCCTGAAAAACAGGCTTATTCGGCGGGAACCACTTCTGCAGGAACCGCTTCAGCAGGTACGATATCTGCTGGCGCTTCGCAAAGTGCGAGGTAGGAATTGACGCGTGACTGCAACCAGCCTGGAACATCGTCGGGTACATTTTCGCCAACTTGGCCCACAAGGGAGCTAAAAATCACGGCACTGCGGCTGTTGTCGACGACTTCAAACGTTTGATCCGTAACCGCCCAGTCGTAAATAAAGAGCGACACTACAACCAGTAATACACCGCGCGCCGCGCCAAAGAGAAAACCGATGCCTTGGTCAAGACCACCCAAAATGCTGCGTTGGACCATGCTTGAAAACAGCGGGGTAAAAATCGCCATAACGACCAGACCAACCACAAGTACGATGACAAAAGCCACCATCAGCGACAATTCACATTGTCCGCCAATCATGTCTTTCAGGATGGGAATTTCGCGCACCAAAGGTTCGACCTTAGGGGCGAAAATATAGGCCACAATTGCCGCAACAACCCAACTGGCAATCGAAAGCGTTTCGCGAACAAAACCACGGGAATATGCCAATACCGCCGAGAGGATGATCACAATGGCCACTACGCCGTCTACTATGGTAAAACCTTCCATATCTTCTCCTGTTGGGGGTTAAGAGTCCCCGAATACGTCTTTTACGAAAGTAGTAAGATCGGACACTGTGCTGATCTTCATTCCCGTCTGATCAAGTTTTTTTCCACCCGAAGGCATGATAGCTGAGCTAAAACCAAGTTTCTCGGCTTCTTTCAACCTGTTTTCCGTTTGTCCAACGGGTCTAAGTGCCCCTGATAAGCTAATTTCGCCAAAAACCACAGTGTCAGAGGGCAAAGAATGATCTTCGCGCGCAGAAAGTAGCGCCGCCGCAACAGCCAAGTCGGCCGCAGGTTCGGACACACGCAGCCCTCCTGCGACGTTTAGGTACACATCGAGCCCCGTAAAGGGTACGCCGCAACGTGATTCTAGGACGGCCAAAATCATCGCCAAACGGCTCCCATCCCAACCCACAACCGTGCGGCGGGCTTGGGAATGAGGCGAGGGGGCGACGAGGGCTTGCAGCTCAACGAGCATCGGGCGGGTGCCTTCGATGCCGGAAAAAACCACAGAACCCGGTGCGGGGTTTTCGCGATCGCCCATAAACAGTGCCGAGGGATTTTTTACTTCGGCGAGGCCTTTGCCCGTCATTTCAAAGACGCCGATTTCGTCCGTCGGGCCATAGCGGTTTTTCACGGCGCGCAGGATGCGGAATTGGTGGCCGCGTTCGCCCTCAAAGTACAAAACCGTGTCGACCATGTGTTCGACAACGCGGGGGCCAGCGATTTGGCCGTCCTTGGTGACATGCCCCACAAGAATTACCGCCATGCCTTTGCGTTTGGCAAAGGTCGTCAACTCATGGCAGGCGGCGCGCACTTGGCTTACAGATCCGGGCGCGGAATCGACATTGTCGGACCACATGGTTTGAATGGAATCGATGATCGCGAGGTCGGGTTTTTCGATCTCAAGCGTCGTAAGAATATCGCGTAAATTGGTCTCAGCGGCGAGCTTGACTGGCGCCTCTTGGATGCCCAAACGTTTTGCGCGCATCCGTACTTGGGCGCTGGCTTCTTCGCCCGAAACATAGATCGTTTTCAAGCCTGCGCGCGCAAAACTCGCGGCGGCTTGCAACAAGAGGGTCGACTTGCCGATACCCGGATCGCCGCCCACCAGAACCGCGCTTGACGGTACTAATCCTCCACCCAACACACGGTTTAACTCGCCGGATCCTGAACGGGTGCGCTTTGGGGGATCTTCTTCGGTCGCAAGATCAAACAAGGCAATGGGGCTGCCACGTTTTGCGCCAAGGGATTTGCTGGGCGGACCAGAAGAAAAGGGTATTTCCTCAGAAATCGTGTTCCATTCCCCGCAGGAATCGCATTTTCCCGACCACTTGGTATAAGTAGAGGCGCAGGTTTTACAGACGAAGTTTTTGGTTTTTGCCATAAGGGGTTATTGCCTAAGCCGCGCGCTTTTCCAAGCTCTCAGTTGCAAAAGAAATCGCAAAACTCGCAAGAACGCATCCGGTAAAGGCATAGAGGCCCCAGCCTGTCTCGACCCGTCCAACCCCGATGCCTTTGACAACCACAATATAGAGCGCGAGCAGGAAAATATCCGCCATCGCCAATTTCCCAAGAACGCGCAACGCGGGGAGGACGCGCCGATCCAAAAGATCAAACTGCACAAGCGCCAGTCCGACGGTTTTGAGGTAGGGGGCAAAAAGTGCGAGGACCGTCACCAAAAGGGCGAGAAACATGTCCGTCTTCCACAGGCTTTGCAGCCCCGAAACGACCGATATTTCCGACAATTTGAACAGTGGAAGCAAGCCCGCTCGCAACAGCGGAGCAAACCACGCGATTGGAAAGGCAATAAGCAACAAAAGGTTGGCAATACGCAGAAATTTCATACGCGTAGAGGTCGCAGTTTACCGCATGCTTTTCAAGAGGTGCTCTGCTAAATCGAGAATTCGTGCTCGCCTGACGGACGTTTATGCGATGAAGCGTAACGACGGGTGGAATTGTTGCGCCGATTGCAAAACGCCACGGTCGCAATCCAGAAAACCACAGGGGTGGTGGCAACAGCAAAGGCTTCAATAGGGAGGGACGTCGCCAGAAAAATATCTCTACCAATATACACTGTCACATAGGCACCCCATGCGACATTAATGATATATACGGCCCAGTGATCGCTACGGGAATGCAAAACGCGGCGCGCTGCAAAATAGGTCACAATCGCGGGGGCAGCGACAAAAAACAGCCTAAGATAAAGTTCAGTGATCGTCATTTTTAAGGCCTCCGTTCTAGACTCTAACCCAGTTTGAATTTGGCTAATCTTCCCTAACAAATGGTTAAGGGCTTAGATAAATTTTGAAATTTATTGGAGCTATCGAACGGATTCGATAGGGCCATGTGCGCTGCCGCTGATAAATTGGGTGAGATAAGGATCGTCGCTTTGATCCATTTCCGCGACCGGACCTGTCCATTGAATAACGCCATTATGTAGCATGGCAACTTTGTCAGCAATGGCGCGGACGCTGGACATATCGTGGGTGATTGTGATCGCGGTTGCCCCCATTTCGACAACGATTTCACGTATCAACTCGTTGATAACACCAGACATAATTGGATCAAGACCCGTCGTGGGTTCGTCAAAGAAGATAATCTCGGGGTCGGCGGCAATTGCACGCGCCAAGCCCACACGTTTTTGCATGCCGCCCGAAAGTTCAGAGGGAAAAAGATCTGCCACATCGGGGGACAAGCCCACGCGACGCAGCTTTTCAATGGCAATTTCGCGGGCTTCGGCTTTTGGCCGTTTTAGGCCGCCGCGCAAAAGGCGAAACGCCACATTCTGCCATATAGGCATAGAATCAAAGAGCGCGCCGCCCTGAAACAACATGCCAAAACGGGCAAGGAAAGCATCCCGCTCGGCGGTTTCGACGTTTTGCCCGTCAACGATGATCTCTCCAGAATCAGGGGTGACAAGCCCAAGGATGCATTTGATGCATATGGATTTTCCCGTTCCAGAACCGCCAATAATGACCATGCTTTCACCGCGCGGGACCTGTAGGTCGACACCGCGCAATACTTGGTTGGAATCAAAGGTTTTATAAATTTTTGAGAGCGTAATCATATGGTGAAAAACACGCTTGTTAGGAGGAAGTTTGCCGCCAAAATCAGCACGGCTGCGGCTTCGACTGCACCCTTGGTCGCGCGACCAACCCCCTGAGCCCCGCGACCGGAATTCATGCCATAGTAGCATCCCATTAAAGCGGAAATAACGCCGAAAGCCGCACCTTTGACGAGGGAAGAAATGATGTCCAGTGGCTCAAGGAAATTCACCGTATTATGGAGGTAGGCGGCGGAATTGAACCCCAAGCTGCCGGTTCCAATCAAGTACCCCCCGAGAATGCCGATGATATCGCCCACCGCCACAAGCAGCGGAACGGTAAACAACGCAGCAACCACCCGAGGTACAACAAGGTACTTAATCGGATGCGTCGAGAGCGTCACGAGGGCGTCTATTTGTTCGGTCACGCGCATGGTAGCGATCTCGGCGGCAATGGACGAGGTCACGCGCGCGGCGATCATAAGGCCGACCAAAACTGGCCCTAGTTCGCGCACCATACCGATGGCAACAATTTGTGGAACGACGGCTTCGGCCGAAAACCGTGCGCCGCCTGCATAGATCTGGAGCGCCAAGGCGCCGCCCGTAAAAAACGCAGTTAGGCCCACGACCGGCAGGCTTAAATATCCAATGTTCATAAGGGATTGCAGGAGTTCTTTAAAGTAAAATGGCTGGCGAAATGTATGACCCGCAACTTGGGATGCAAAAATCGACACCCGCCCGATGGACGCCATGAAGCCCATGACCGCACGCCCCAAGGCCGCCAGAGGCGAAGCCATCGCGCGCAGAATCATGAAAGAACTTCGCCATAGCGCCGCGCGTGGCGAGAGCCAAGGGAGGTCAGGATTTCATAGCCAATGGTTCTTGCAGAAAGCGCTAAGTCGTCAACGCCTTGGTGTCTGCACAGGATGTCGAGTTGATCGGGGTGTTCGGTTATATGGGTGACGTCGACCGTGATCAAATCCATCGAAACGCGGCCTACCAGCGGGCAGGGAATATCGCCAAACCAGAGGGTCGCATTGTTGCTAAGAGCGCGTGGCAATCCGTCGGCGTAGCCCGAGGATAGCGTGGCAATCCTGCTGGGAACTTCGGCCTGCCAAGTACATCCATAGCCCACGGTTTCACCCACGTCCAAATCCCGCGTTTGAATCACGGGCAACGACAGGTGAACCACGGGGCTGGCGGCATCAAAAGGCGCACCGCCATAGAGGCCAATACCGGGGCGCACCAAATCAAAGTGGTACTCGGACGATAGGAAAATACCGCCTGTGGCCGACAAGGAAAGCGGCGCCTGCACACCTTCTGTCATGGCGCGAAAGTTTTGCAATTGTGCATCGTTCGCCGAGTGATTTGGTTCGTCGGCGCAGGCCAAATGGCTCATAACAAGGGTCGGGGATCGCTCTAATGCAATGTCGCGCACAGCGTGCCATTCGGCGGCTTCCATGCCCAGACGGCTCATGCCCGTATCAAGTTGGATACCGAACGGCGCACCGGGCAGGGCTTCGAAATGGCGGGTCAACTGGGCCACAGAATTAAGCATCGGTGTCAGTTGCATGTCGTGAATCATATCTGTAGCGCCGGCCATATGTCCGGAAAACAAGTTGATTTTTGGATTGGGACCAACGGCTTGCCGCACTTGGGCGCCCTCGTTGGCCGTCGCCACGAAAAAGGTGCGGGCGCCGGCATGGAGAAGAGCTTTGGCGACGCGCTCCGCCCCGCAGCCGTATCCGTCAGCTTTCACCACCGCCGCCGTTTCAACCGAAGCTTCAGTGAGGGCATCGAGAACGCGCCAATTATCTACCAGCGCGTTGAGATCAATTTTGAGTTTACCTGTCGACATGGAGATCGTTCTGACGATTGGCGCACGGGCTGGCAAGGGGAAATCGAAAAGCGAGACAATGGTGCATAAATTAATAGCCGTTGGGTTCGCTTTGCCATGCTTTGACAAGATTGCCAAAGCGGGTGAACTGCCCTTCAAACGAAAGCTCGACGTGGCCGATTGGCCCGTGACGCGCCTTGCCGATGATGACTTCGGCCTTCGCATGGAGCGCGTCCATTTCTTCCTGCCACGCAGCCATTTTGTCCAGCTCGTGATCGCCCGGTTTTTCACGCTCTTTGTAATATTCCTCACGGAACACAAACATCACGACGTCGGCGTCTTGCTCAATCGAGCCCGATTCCCGAAGGTCGGAAAGTTGGGGGCGTTTGTCTTCGCGGTTTTCAACGCCACGGCTGAGCTGGGAGAGGGCGATCACGGGAATATCGAGTTCCTTGGCAATGGCCTTAAGCCCCTGTGTGATCTCGGAAACTTCGTTTACGCGGCTGTCTTTGGCGGTGGCGGGGCGCACGAGTTGAAGGTAGTCCACAATCAGCACGTCTAGCCCATGCGTCCGTTTCAAACGACGAGCGCGCGCCGCCAATTGCGAGATCGGCAGGGCAGGCGTGTCATCGATATAAAGCGGGCAGGATTCAAGTTTTTTGGCGGCTTCCACAAAACGGCGGAACTCTTCCTCGGTCATGTCACCGTTGCGAATTTGGCCAGACGGAACCTCTGCAGCCTCCGAAAGAATCCGTGTGGCGAGTTGCTCGGCGGACATCTCGAGGCTATAAAACCCAACGACGCCGCCCTGGATTGCGCCCTCAGTTCCGTCAGGCCTTTTGCCCTTTTTATAGGCTTTGGCGATATTGTAGGCGATGTTGGTGGCCAGTGAGGTTTTCCCCATTGAGGGGCGTCCGGCAAGGATCAAAAGGTCGGAGCGGTGTAAACCACCCAGCATTTTGTCCATATCTATCAATCCCATAGAGATCCCAGACATGCCGCCTTCGCGCTGATATGCGGTATTGGCTACGGTGACAGCTTCAGTCACAGCCTTGAGGAAGGATTGAAACCCACTCTCGGTTTGCCCTTGCTCGGCCATTGCATAAAGGGCTTGTTCGGCTTCAACAATTTGCTCTTTAGGTTCGCTCGCGACATTTACATTTGCCGCTTTGTCCATAATCTCGCGGCCTAGCCCCATAAGTTCCCGACGGATCGCCAAATCATAGATAATTTGCGCATAGTCCCGCGCGGCAAAACTGGAAATCGCCGCCCCAGCAAGACGCGCCAAATACGCGGGTCCACCGAGTTCTTTGAGGCCCTCGTCGTCTTCCATGAACGCTTTCAAGGTTACCGGCGACGCGTTCATATTTTTAGCAATACGGTGCGACGCGAGCTCATAGATTCGCGCGTGAGTCGGCTCGTAGAAATGCGTGGCATTGATAACAGAAGCCACGCGATCGAACACCTCGTTGTTGGTGAGAATCGCACCCAAAAGCTGCTGTTCCGCCTCAATATTATGCGGTTGTGCGCTGAGCTCGGAAGCTTCTGCACTCGTCGCAGGAAGCCCCGCGCCATTGTTGACTGGTACGATTTCGTTCATTTGATTCCCCGACCGGATTGGGTGTCTGCTTAGCGCAGACTTCATGGAAGTCGCAAATTGTATAAAGCTGTGGATAACCTTGATTTACCATATCTAGGCATGCCTGTCGACATTTCGCCTAGATATGGATGAAGTCTCATTAATCTGGTTTTAAGTTTTGTGAGCGTCCTGCCAGCCGCGTGGGTCGTTGAGGAAGGCTTCGACTTCGGTCAGGGTTTCCGCATCAAAGGCGCCAGAATCCTTGGCTTCGGCCAAAACATCCCACCACGTACAGAGGTGGTGCAGCTGAATTCCGTGGTCGCCGAGGGTTTTCTCGGTTTCTGGGAAAATCCCATAGTAGAAAATGACCGCCGTATGCGCACAGGTCGCGCCCGTTTCACGGATGGCGTCGACAAAGGAGAGTTTGCTACCACCATCAGTTGTGAGGTCTTCGACGAGCAAAACACGTTGGCCTTCCGTCATTTCGCCTTCGATCCGCGCGTTGCGTCCATAACCTTTGGCTTTTTTGCGCACATAACTCATTGGGAGCGCCATGCGTTCGGCGACCAATGCGCCAAAGGGGATGCCTGCGGTTTCGCCGCCAGCAACGTTGTCAAAGGCTTCAAAACCCGCGTCGCGCATGACCGTGATGGTCAGGAAATCCATCAAAGTGCTGCGAATGCGGGGATAGGAAATCAGCTTGCGGCAATCGATATAGGTTGGGCTTGGAAGGCCGCTGGCGAGAATAAAGGGCTCCCGCGTGTTGAAATGTACCGCCTTGATTTCCAAGAGCATTTTCGCGGTAAGACGCGCAATTTCGGTGGCGTCGGTATGGGAAGTTGGGATCATGACGGGTCCTTTGTTTTCGCTAGGCGGTGACGGTCCAATGCAGGGGGAAACCGGGATCAAATACAGTGACGGTTTCCGCGCCGACTTCGATTTTTGAGGGGTATGTAACGGGCGCGCCCTTGGTCAGGGTGAGCGTTGTGTCATTTACGGGGAGGCCGTAAAAAGCGGGGCCGTGCAGCGAAGTGAAGCCCTCTAACCGGTCTAATGCGCCCGCCTTTTCAAAGACTTCCGCAAGGATCGACATTGTATTCGTGGCCGTAAAACATCCCGCACATCCACAGGCGTTCTCTTTGAGGAGGTCGGTATGCGGTGCGCTGTCTGTTCCAAGGAAGAACCGTGTATCGCCACTGGTTGCGGCTTCAAGAAGGGCAACGCGGTGCGTTTCGCGTTTTGCTACGGGAAGGCAGTAATAGTGGGGCTTGATGCCGCCCACGAGGATGTGGTTGCGGTTAATCACAAGGTGGTGCGTGGTGATTGTTGCGCCCAAATTGTCCTGCGATTTTGCGTAATCGACGCCGTCCTTGGTAGTGATGTGTTCCATCACCGTTTTTAAGCCCGGGGTTGCGCGGCGGATTGGATCAAGGACGCGGTCGATGAAAACAGCTTCGCGGTCAAAAATGTCGACCTCAGCGTCAGTGACTTCTCCGTGCAGGCAAAGTGGCAGGCCAATCTCGGCCATTTTTTCCAACGCAGGGCGCACTTTGTCAAAATCGCTGACGCCACTTGCGGAATTTGTGGTGGCTCCGGCAGGATAGAGTTTCACGGCGGAAATCAACCCGCTCGCATAGGCTGCGGCGATATCGTCTGGGTCGCTTTGCTCCGTCAAATAGAGGGTCATCAAAGGCGTAAAGTTGCTACCCTCGGGCAGAGCCGCGAGAATACGATCCCGATAGGCCAAGGCCTGAGCGCTCGTCACAACGGGTGGAACGAGGTTTGGCATAATGATCGCACGCCCAAAATGGCGGGTGGTTTCAGGCAGCACCGCTTTAAGCATTGCGCCATCGCGCAGGTGGAGGTGCCAATCATCGGGGCGTTTGAGCGTGAGTTTTTGGGTCATATCCTTGCGCTACACAATTAATGCAGGTTTTTCCAGCGTGGATTGCAGGTTAGTTTTCATGAAACGATTAGGGAGTGACCGGCTGTACAATTTTTCGCCTATTTTTTAAGCTCAGGCATATTTTTTCGGCACAGGTGCGTGAGTGATCTCCCATTATCTTGCTGGCGGCATACCTGCTGCCTAAGTTTCTCGCGAAACGAGGGGTTATGCTGGATTTAGAGGCACAAATAGAGAGCGGGTCTGAATGCACTGCATCGCCTAGATTGCAGCGCATGGTTGGGCGAGGTTTTGCCTCGGTTCACGCTGTGTCCGGACGAATCCGTTTGAAAGATTTGCACCAATCTGGGTCCGCAAAAGTGTTCCTACCAAAAATCCATGCGCCCACGCCTGAAATCGTGTTTTTGAACACAGCGGGCGGCGTCACGGGGGGCGACCACATCTCGTATGGTCTTGGTGTCGGCGCGGGCGCGCGGGTGAATGCGACGACCCAAACCGCCGAACGCGCCTATCAATCCGTGAGTGGCACGGGGCGGGTTGATGTGAATTTGACCGTCGGTGCAGGTGGGCGTTTGGATTGGCTGCCTCAGGAAACCATCCTGTTTGAAGGCTCGAATATGGCGCGTAAGACGCTTGTAGATTTAGATTCTGACGCTCAGTTTCTTATGGTTGAAACCGTGATTTTGGGGCGCGCAGCGATGGGGGAAACGCTCGTTAGTGCAACCTTTTCGGATTGGCGGGAGGTGCGTCGTAACGGGCTCCCAGAATGGATTGAACCCTTCGCGCTGGATAAACGCAACTTTACACACCCCAAGCGCGCAGCAACGCTTTCTGGCGCGCGCGCCCTTGCGACAATCGCGTTTTTTGCACCGCAAGCACAGGACGCCCTTGGGCCCGTCCGCTCTATTCTATCCACTTTTTCGGATGTCACAGCGGCGGCAAGCGGGTGGAACGGAAAGCTTATTGTTCGGCTGTTTGCGGATGACGGATGGCCGTTGCAGCGTGTCGTGGCGAAAGTTTTAAATGAATTGCGCGTCGATCCACTGCCGCGTGTCTGGCAAAAATAGGGAAGAAAATGAACCTAAGCCCAAGAGAAAAAGATAAACTCCTAATCAGTCTGGCGGCGATTGTCGCACGCGGACGCCTCGCGCGTGGTGTTAAGCTGAACCACCCTGAATCGATCGCAATTATTACGGATTACGTTGTCGAAGGCGCACGCGACGGGCGCTCGGTGGCGGACCTGATGGAGGCCGGCGCGCATGTTATTTCGGTTGACCAATGCATGGAGGGTATCGCCGATATGATCCACGATGTGCAGGTCGAAGCCACCTTTCCTGACGGCACAAAGCTTGTGACCGTTCACCATCCCATTCGATAGATACAAAGGAGGAGCAGCCATGATCCCGGGAGAGATATTCACCGTCGACGGCGACATAACCCTAAATGCGGGCGCGGAAATATGCGTCTGTATGGTCGCCAATACGGGCGATCGGCCCGTTCAAGTCGGAAGCCACTATCATTTCGCAGAAACGAACGCCGCTTTAGACTTTGATCGCGCGGTGGCACGCGGCATGCGGTTGGATATTGCCGCGGGTACGGCCGTGCGCTTCGAGCCTGGACAAAGACGCGAAGTGACCTTGGTTCCGCTCGGGGGTAAGCGCGAAATCTATGGGTTTAATCAAAAGGTTATGGGGCCGCTTTGAAGCGAAATGACATAATTCGAGAGAAGAGATTCCCGCCGCACTGCGGTCAATGGGACGGAAATTAAAGGAAAGCCAATGCCTGCGAAAATTTCACGCGCGACCTATGCCGATATGTATGGGCCAACCACAGGCGACCGCGTCCGGTTGGCGGATACGGATTTGATCATCGAGGTGGAGCGCGACCTGACGACCTATGGTGAGGAAGTTAAATTCGGTGGCGGCAAGGTCATCCGTGACGGCATGGGGCAAAGCCAAATTTCGCGTGTGGGCGGGGCCATGGATACGGTAATTACCAACGCCCTCATTGTCGACACGACAGGGATTTACAAGGCGGACGTGGGTTTGCGTGGTGGATTTATCTCGGCGATTGGCAAGGCGGGCAATCCGGATACCCAATCCAATGTGGATATTATCATTGGCCCCGGAACGGAGATTATCGCGGGCGAAGGGCGTATTTTAACGGCGGGTGGGTTTGATAGCCATATCCACTTTATCTGTCCGCAACAAATGGAAGACGCGTTGCACTCGGGCGTGACGACCATGCTTGGCGGCGGGACGGGCCCCGCGCATGGCACATTGGCCACCACTTGTACGCCCGGTCCGTGGCATATCGGGCGGATGTTGCAAGCCGTTGATGGCATCCCGATGAACATTGGATTGTCCGGCAAAGGCAACGCAAGCCGTCCCGAAGCCCTCGTGGAAATGATCAAGGGCGGCGCCTGTGCGATGAAATTGCACGAAGACTGGGGCACAACTCCGGGGGCGATTGATTGCTGCCTTTCCGTCGCAGACGACATGGACGTTCAGGTGATGATCCACACGGATACGCTAAATGAAAGTGGCTTTGTCGAGAACACCGTTGCCGCCATCAAGGGGCGCACAATCCACGCGTTTCACACCGAAGGCGCGGGCGGTGGTCATGCGCCGGACATCATTAAAGTTGTTGGGGAACAACATATTATACCGTCGTCAACCAACCCGACGCGCCCGTATACTGTCAACACTATCGAGGAGCATTTGGATATGCTTATGGTGTGTCACCACCTTGATAAATCCATCCCCGAGGATGTGGCCTTTGCCGAAAGTCGTATTCGGCGCGAAACGATTGCCGCCGAAGATATCCTGCATGACCTCGGCGCATTTTCGATAATCGCGAGCGATAGTCAGGCTATGGGACGCGTGGGCGAAGTTTTGATTCGCACATGGCAAACTGCGGATAAAATGAAAAAACAACGGGGCCGTTTAAGCGAAGAAACAGGCGACAACGACAATGTTCGGGTCAAACGCTATCTGGCGAAATACACAATTAATCCGGCAATTGCCCATGGGATTTCGCGCCATATTGGTTCAATTGAAGTTGGGAAACGCGCAGATTTGGTGCTGTGGTCTCCCGCATTTTTTGGTGTGAAACCCGAAATGGTGTTGATGGGCGGGATGATCGTTGTGGCGCAAATGGGCGATCCAAATGCCTCAATACCAACGCCACAGCCCGTTTATTCACGCCCGATGTTTGGTGCGATGGGCGGAGCGGTTGCGCATTGTGCGGTCACGTTCGTGAGTCAGGCCGCACAGGCAGACGGAATTGGTGCAGCCCTTGGACTTCGAAAAACGACTTTGGCGGTGGAAAATACCCGTACCATCGGGAAATCCGACATGGTGATGAACAGCGCGACCCCGCATATTGAGGTCAATCCAGAGACCTACGAAGTGCGGGCCGACGGCGAGCTTTTGACCTGTGAACCCGCCAAGTCCCTGCCGATGGCCCAACGCTATTTCATGTTCTAGGGAATGAGCCAACGCGTGGGAAATAAGTCGACGGGGCAGGCAGTGCGGCGTCCTAAGTTAACAAAAGACGCCGCCCTGTTCGACAAGGTCGATCACGTCGTCGTTTTGCCATTCGCAAGAACTAGACTTTTCTTGAATGTTGATCTGTGTGCGAAAGCGCGTCGTCCAATATCGAGGGTCAAGGCGGACTTCAATCGGAAGGCGGCTTGGGTCAAATTCGCGGGCTTCTTCACGCTCAACAATCACGTTGCACGTAAGTCCTGGGTGAAGGCCATAATCGCCCTTTTCAAGGAAAGTAATGCGAAGGCGCGCTTCCTCCTCTTTAAGAGCGGAAATGCGGGACCGAATGGCAGCCAAACGGTCGGCAGAGGGATGTAGATTGAGCATGGGATTCTCCTGCAGCTATACCAAGAGATTGGACCAAGGGTGGTTAAAAAAATGCAAATAAATTCAGTAAAAATAGGGTTAACAGGGGTGGGTATGCGTTCACTGCATGGCCGCTTTTCCCATTTGTCTATTGCTGCATCGCAGCATGCTGCCCATATTGGAGGGAGAGATACATATATTTATTCCCCCAAAGTGGAGAGACAAAATGGCCTACGCATCAACCGAATTACTTGCCCAAAAGAAATCAATCTGGGCTTCCGTATCCAACGGATTTTCCGCGTTTTTCACAGCCCTGATCGAATCAAATTCACGGTCGGACCAAGTCGAACGTTTTCAAAACATGAGCGATCGTCAATTGGCGGACATCGGTCTGGATCGCGACGATATTGTACGGCACGTCTTTGCCGACAAAATGGGCCTCTAACACCTTCTGAGGTGCAGGAATGAGCGCGCCTGCTGTGGCGGTGCTGACCTGCAATACAGTTCTGAATGCCCATGATTTTGGGCATCTTTTGGCGAGCGGACAGGCGGCCTGTGCTCAGGTTTCCCTCGCGTATGAAGACCGCCTTTTGCGCCGCAAGCGGCTTAAACTTTGCGACGGCCTTGTGGTTCTTCTGGATCTTGAAAAAGTCACAAACCTAGAGCACGGTGGTGCGCTGGCTTTATCAGACGGTCGCCATGTGCAAATCGTTGCGGCGCCTGAAGCGGTTTTGGTGATCTCTGGCCCCAATCTGCCGCGCTTGGCTTGGCACATAGGTAATCGTCACACGCCGTGTCAGATAGAAAATGATCGCCTGATTATCCTTCATGATCATGTATTTGCGCAAATGCTTACGCATCTAGGCGCAGAGGTTGTCCCCCTCACGCTGCCCTTTACGCCGGAGGGTGGCGCTTATGGGCATGGTCGCACCTTTGGACACAGCCACGGCCCCGCGGATCATGCGGATGAGCATTGAAACCACATGAATCCTGATCTCCTTACGCTCACACAATGGCTCTCGCCTGCATTTCCACTTGGGAGTTTTGCTTATTCGCATGGGCTTGAAACCGTTGTGGAAAACGGCGCCGTGTCAGACCGCCAAACGTTAACCGATTGGATCGCGGACATCCTGCGTTTTGGCACAGGGCATGTGGATGCGATTTTGCTGTGTCAGAGTATTTCAGGTGAAGATATGGCCGATACCGCACGGGCGCTTGCCGCGAGTAAAGAGCGCTTGCATGAGAGCGAAGCGCAGGGGCGCGCCTTTGTTGAAACGGTGAATGGTATGAGCGGAGCGCAGGCCCAACACGCACCTTTTCCCGTGGCAGTGGGCGTGGCCGCGCGCGGGTTGACGCTTGCACCACAAGAGGTTGTGAGCCTTTATTTACATGCCTTTGCTTCGAATTTGGTGTCTGTGGGGGTTCGGTTTATTCCTTTGGGGCAAACCGACGGGCAAAAAGCTCTCGCGGCCTTACACCCTGTTATCTTGGAAGTTGCCGCACAGGCCGCGACACAGACTTTTTCGGATATGGCGAGCGCCGCATTTGGCGCGGATATTGCCGCCATGCAGCACGAAACACAGGACGTCAGGATATTTAAGACATGAGACACAAAGCCTACCTTTATGCGTCTCTGAAGGCGCTCGAAATGGTTAACAAAACTGGGAGAAATGCACGTCATGGCCTCTAAAAATGGACCGCTTCGCGTTGGTATTGGCGGGCCCGTTGGGGCAGGGAAAACGACTCTCACTGAACAGTTGTGCCGCGCCTTGGCACAGAGCTATTCGGTGGCTGTCATCACCAACGATATTTATACACGCGAAGATGCGGACGCCCTCGTGCGGGCGCAAGTCCTTCCGGAAGCGCGGATTCGGGGAGTGGAAACAGGGGGGTGCCCCCATACGGCCATTCGCGAAGATGCGAGCATCAATCTGGCGGCTATTGCCGATTTGAACGCAGCCTTTCCCGATCTTGATGTGATTTTCATCGAAAGCGGGGGGGATAATTTGGCAGCCACGTTTTCGCCTGAACTGGCGGATTTGACCCTCTATGTAATCGACACCGCTGCGGGGCAAGATATTCCTCGTAAAAAGGGCCCGGGCTTAACGCGCAGTGATCTTCTTATTATTAACAAAGTGGATTTAGCACCCTATGTCGACGTGGATTTGGCTTTGCTCGAAAGTGACGCCGCCAACGCGCGACAAACCCGTCCCTTCGTGATGGCATCGTTGAAATCAAATATCGGGGTCGCCGAGATCGTCGCCTTCATAACACGGGAGGGTGGGCTTTAAGGTGTTGTTCCTAAACCGTTTCATTGTCCGCTTTGGGAGCGTCCTGCGAGGATTTGTGCGTTTGGATTTCTTTGAGACGACGACGAAAACGCGGCCCGCCCCCAGTTCGCTCAATCACGTTTTTGCACAGCGCTTCGATCAAGACAACACGGCCATCATCCTCAAGGCGGGTGAGTAAATTGCGCAGGTATTGGCCGTTGTCGCGGCGGGCCCGATAGAGTTCAAAGAAGTCGGCCGCCATCATATCCCCCGTTAGCGCAGTTTCGATCAGATCTTGGAGAATCTCCATCGTCCGCAGGCTATCTTCAATTCGGGGGCCCAAATTCGGACATTTCACCATTGTGGTATTTGCACGGGTGAATAGCGAAGCATGCATGGCGTCGAATTCTTCTTCGGGATCAAAAATGATAAAGGCGCGGTCAGCACCTTCGATCATATCTGGGCCAAATCCATAGCGATCGGTAAAACATTTACGACGCTGCCCTTTGAAGCGCGTGTCCCATCCTGTGACGGCGGGGTCGAGGGTGGCTTGTGGTTGCAGGGCGATGACCGTCGCGCCCGGTGCGGCGACAGAATAGGCCACAGCGCCATAGCCGCCCATGTTGGCACCATAAAAAACAACGTTATCGAAGTCTTCAAAGAAACCGTCGTCCACCAGTCGGTCAAAATACCCGTAGAGGGAAGCGTCGCGAAACCAAGTGTCGCCATGCGCCAGAATACACAGGTTAGAATAGCCGTTTTTGGCAACCATTTCAAAGCCTAAGGGCTGTGCCTCGGGGTCGTGGGTGCGGATGCCGCTTATACTTTCAAACGTGACAATCAAATCGGGACCTTCGTCCGTTAAGATTGCAGAATGCTGTTTGCCGATGGGTTCAAAATAGCCACGCTCCTCGCCAATAGGGTCGAGCCTGTCGAGCCAAGCTTGCGCCTCGGTATCCAGATTATGAGTGGCATTCTGCGACATTCTTATCCCTTTGTACTCGTTGCCCAATATATGAGCCCTTATTCCACCTGTTGGTTACATTATGGTCAATGAATCGGGCAAAATTTGGAAGGAAGCGTGAGGTTTTTAAGTGTGTGGGCCTTTATTTTTCATCCAAAGGCTGAATTTTGACGGATAACTGCGCTCGTCGTCCAATTCTTAGTAACTCCTGTGCCTTTTTCTTGGCAAGGGGTTCGGTTGGAGGCGTGAGAAGGAGGCGTCCGTACAAAGCCCGCGATTCGTCTTCTAGGATCAACCGGATGAAAGTGGAGTCGCGCCAGTCGGCAGCCCTTTGATGAAGGTCGTGCAACACGGGGTCCGCGTGAAGTTGTGCCAAGAGGGGCGCGGACAGGCCACGGTGGCGCAAAATACTATCGTCATGCGTTTGGTTGAAGTTACGCTCGACCCAATAGTCCATTCCCATCAGTTTTTCGCCACGATTTACCCGACCGCGCGCACGTTTGAGCACATAGCTTTGGCGCGCACCTAGGGCATAGTGGTTGAGTTGGGCCAGCAGATAATTGTCGCGGCCGAATTGATTAAACAGTCGACGGGTTTTGATCGGCGGGTCGAGAATTTCCTTGCCGCGCGTGTCGAACCATCGCGCCTCATCAAGACGGGATTTGTCGGGGCTACGGGGGCGGTGAACGCCAATTTTCGAATAGATTCCGTCGTTTTTAAACAGTGTTTTGAACATTGACGCCCGCCAAGGCCAATACAGAACGGCGGGGGCGGCTTGTTGAAATTGCTCGGTAACAGGCGCATCCACAAAGGCATCCACATCGGCGTTGCCAAACAAGCGCCACGTTAGGGCAAAGGCGGTGGCATCGGGGACGGCGTCCATCAGAGCCTTGAGCGTGCCGTCGCCCACGTGAATATTCACAAACTCGTCGATATCGAGGCACATGAGCCAATCGGCGTTCTGAGTGAGGGGGTGTTTGTCGGCCTGTTTAAGCGCGGTCCATTGTATTCCCCCTTCGTCATAGGGGCCAGGATTGGGAATATGCGTCAGGTGGCCTAATTCTTGGAGGCGATCAAGCATGGCATCGGTGCCATCCGTACAATCGTTGGAAAACACGAGGAAGTCTGTGAAACCAATGGCGCGGTGATGGGCGAGCCATTCCAAAAGGAAGGCGCCTTCGTCGCGAACAGTGAGGATGGCGGTAATTTTCATAATCCAAGCCTAGCAGGAAGGGCGCGCAAGCCTAAAGGGGCAATAGGGTCTTGGTCACGGATTTATGAACGGCGGGACAGATCATGCCCCGCCAATCTCAATTCCTCAAAAGAACGCTTGAAGACCAGTTTGTGCTCGCCCAAGGATGAGTGCGTGCACGTCGTGGGTGCCCTCATAGGTGTTGACGGTTTCAAGGTTAACCATATGGCGCATGACTTGGAATTCCTCGGAAATACCGTTGCCGCCGTGCATATCGCGACTCATGCGGGCGATATCGAGGGCTTTGCCGCAATTGTTGCGCTTCATCATCGAGATCATCTCAGGCGCGGCATTGGCAGCATCCATCAAACGGCCTACTTGGAGTGAGCCTTGCAGGCCAAGGGTGATCTCGGTCTGCATATCGGCCAGTTTCTTTTGGAACAATTGGGTCTGGGCGAGGGGGCGGTTGAACTGGTGACGATCAAGGCCGTATTGCCGCGCCGCATGCCAGCAGAATTCGGCAGCGCCCAAAACACCCCAGCTGATGCCGTAACGCGCGCGGTTCAAACAGCCAAACGGACCTTTGAGGCCTTGTACGTTTGGTAGGAGTGCATCTTCGCCGACTTCGACGCCCTGCATGACGATTTCCCCAGTGATAGAAGCACGCAAGGAAAGCTTGCCAGCGATTTTGGGAGCTGAGAGGCCTTTCATGCCTTTCTCAAGGATGAACCCGCGAATTTTACCCTCGTGGGCATCGGATTTGGCCCAGATAACAAACACGTCCGCGATGGGGCTGTTCGAAATCCACATTTTATTACCGGTGAGGCGATAGCCGCCATCGATTTTCTCGGCGCGGGTTTTCATACCGCCGGGATCGGAGCCAGCGTCGGGTTCCGTCAGGCCAAAACAACCAATCAACGTCCCAGCCGCAAGGCCGGGGAGGTATTTTTGGTGTTGTTCGGGCGAGCCGTAAGCATGGATGGGGTACATCACGAGGCTGCTTTGCACGGACATCATCGAGCGATAGCCCGAATCTACCCGCTCGACTTCACGCGCGATCAACCCGTAGGAGACATAGCCCGCGCCCAAACCACCCAAATCCTCGGGAATCGTTGCGCCCAACAGGCCTGCTGCGCCCATTTCGGCAAAGATTTCAGGGTCTGTGGTTTCTTCGCGGTAGGCTTTGATGATGCGTGGCTGCAGCTTATCCTGAGCAAAATCACGTGCGCCGTCGCGCAACATTTGCTCTTCTTCGGTGAGTTGATCGTTCAGACGAAATGCATCCTCCCAATCAAATTTACCAAGATCGGGGGCGTTTTTTCCAGTGAGATGTTGCATAGCGGGCCTCTTGCAAAAATATCAGTTGCCCATCGGTAGCCCAGCATTTCAGGAAGTGCAATCAGCGCAATTCCAACGAATTCTTTCTGATGTGCATACGTCGGCGCATTTACTGGGTGAAAAAACGCGTGAAGCCCCAAAAGGCCTCGCACCCAAAACGAACCACAGGGTGGCTAGTCGAAAAAGCCTTCAAGCTCGGAAATGCCGCTGATTTTTTCAAATTCCGGTTGGTCTTTGATCGGGGCTTCTTCCCATGTGAGGGCCACAATCGCCATAAACTCGGTCGCGCCGGTAAACATGAAAACCGCTTCGTCGCTTTCACTGCTCTGCGCGATGGCGCGGGCTGTATGACCATATAACAGGTGATCAGAAGTCAATTCAGCGAGGAGCTCTTTTTCAAGCGCTTTGGGGTTTACAGGGGCTTCCCAGCCAGCGGGGAGGGTCAGTCTATCATTGCTCATCCCCAAGGGTTATCGCAGAAATTAGGGGAGTTCCATCCTGAATTTTCGTCACTGACGATTCCCAAAACTGGGTGGCTTGTGGACATCATTCCTTAAAAGGCAGCGGTCAGTTTTAGAAAGCGCGCGGTCTTTGGTCGGTAGGAGGCAGAGGCGAGCGGGCTGTGTGTTGGCCCAATTGGGGCGAAACCGATTGTGGACGTGGGGGGATTTGATAGACTTCATCCAAAGAGGTGAGGAACGTAAATAGGATGACAACCGGATATAACGATATTCCCGAAGTAGCCTTGGCGTGGCACCGCGCAGGTATTGGGGCCGCCTTGGCCACTGTGGTCGAGACATGGGGCTCTGCGCCGCGCCCTGTGGGAAGCCAGCTTGCCATATCGGGAGAGGCGGGACTTGCGGGGTCTGTGTCTGGGGGCTGTGTTGAGGGGGCCGTTGTTACGGAGGCGCTTGATGCCCTTGAGGATGGCAAACGCCGGATCTTGGAGTTTGGTGTGTCCGATGACGAGGCCTTCGCGGTTGGTCTGGCCTGTGGAGGGCGTATACGGGTGATGGTAGAGCCTGTAGGGAGCGCGCTGCCTTTAGATATCTTGGAGGCCTTAGTTGCCAAACGTGCGGCACGGGAGCCTGTGGCCTATGTGGTCAATACCGAGGAGGGGAATGTATCCCTTGCCCAGTATAACACCCATGAAGCAAGGTTTCGGGCGGATAGGTCGGGATTTGAGGAAGATGGGCAAACGTTTATTGGTCTGCACAACCCGCCCCTACGCATGGCGATTGTCGGCGCGGTTCATATTGCGCAACCCTTGGTGGGAATGGCGCGCGCCGCTGGGTATGATCCCTATGTGATCGACCCGCGCGCGGCCTTTGCCACTCAAGAGCGGTTTCCCGACGATAAAGTCGAAAGCGAAGCATGGCCCGATGAGGCGCTGACCGCATGGGGGATTGATACGCGTACGGCCGTCATCACCCTGTCGCATGATCCCAAAATAGATGACCCCGCCATAACCACTGCCCTTGCATCACAGGCGTTTTATATCGGTTCGCTTGGGTCCACACGCACCCATGCCAAGCGGGTGACACGCCTTGAAGCGGCGGGATTTAGCGCCGAGGATATCGCACGTATTCACGCGCCCGTTGGACTAGATATCGGGGCAAAATCACCTGCGGAGATTGCGATTGCTATCATGGGGGAAGTGACCCGTGTGTTACGGCGCGGCGCATGAAGTTTGGCGAGGTTCCTATAGGGGAGGCTGAGGGCGCGATCCTTGCGCATTCGCATCCGCTACCGAAGGGGCGTTTGCGCAAGGGGCATGTGCTTGAGGCCAAGGATATCGCGGCCCTAGAGGATATTGGGCGCACGTCTGTTGTTGTGGCGCAATTGGAAGCGGGTGACATTGAGGAGAACGAGGCCGCGCGGCGGATTGCGGCGGCGTTGGTTCCAGAGGGGAGCGGCCTCCATGTGACGCGTTCTGCGACGGGGCGGGTGAATGTGCTTGCTGCGGGGGCAGGGGTTGCGGAAATTAATGTTGCGGCAATCCATGCGCTGAATGCGATCAACCCGATGGTGACGGTTGCCACCGTTGCGCCTTATGCACGGATGATTGAGCGCGGGATGGTCGCGACGGTCAAGATCATTGCCTATGGGGTACGTGAAGCTGATGTGGACGCGGCCTGTTATGCGGCGCGGGGAGCGTTGATGCTACATCGCCCCAAATACCAAACCGCGCGATTTATCCAGACTTCCCTTCAGGACGAGGAAACCGACAAAGGGTTCGAAGCCACAAAAACACGGCTTGCCGCGCTGGGCGTGTCGCTCGTGCGCGATGCGATTGTCCCCCATGAAATCGCAGACTTAAGCGCCGCGATCACACAGGCCCGTGGGGACTTTATCCTCATTCTCACAGCCTCAGCCACCTCCGATATACGCGACACGGTCCCCGCAAGCTTGATTGCCGCGGGGGGGGAGGTAGACGTTTTCGGAATGCCGGTCGATCCAGGGAATCTGCTGTTTTTTGGCACCCTTGACGGGAAACCCGTGATTGGCCTTCCTGGTTGTGCCCGCTCACCCGCCCTTAATGGCGCGGATTGGGTGATGGAGCGGCTTCTCTGTGGGGTTGCGGTCACGCAGCAAGATATTTCACATATGGGTGTTGGGGGGCTTCTGAAAGAAATTGCAACCCGCCCCCATCCAAGGGACCTTAAAATTTAGGCGAGGATTGGCGTTTTTTTGTGTTTACCCGCATGTTTGTGTTTTCAGCACGGAGGGAGCATGATTAACCTAGATAAAATATGAAACGGAGGAATGAACCCATGGTGAAAGTCAGCATGTCGGTGAACGGCAAGCCAGCGGAAGCAGAGGTCGAGGGACGCTTGTTGTTGTCGCATTATTTGCGCGACAATTTGGGCCTTACGGGGACACATATTGGATGTGACACCAGCCAATGCGGCACGTGTGTCGTGCATGTCGATGGTAAGGTCGTGAAGTCCTGCACGATGTTCGCCGCCGAAGCCGAAGGCAAAGAGGTTACCACGATTGAAGGGATGGCCAACCCCGATGGCAGCTTGAGCAAAATTCAAGCAGCCTTCCAAACACACCATGGCCTTCAATGCGGATTTTGCACTCCGGGCATGGTGATGTCGACCGCAGCCCTCCTTAAACGAAATCCAGATCCAAGCGAGACAGAAATTCGCGACTATTTGGAGGGAAATATTTGCCGCTGCACCGGTTACCATAATATTGTGAAAGCGATTCAGGCGGCAGCAGCCAGCTAGTTCCGAAGCCTTTAGGTGTAAAGGGCGACGGGGGCGAGGGCAATTGGATCGCTGCTTTGCAACAGAGCGCTAAGAATGTAACCTAAATGGGTATGACACTGTCGCCTTGGCGCGTTTTGGGCCGCACTGCAGGCCACGCCTGTCGCACAACAGTAGGACGGGAATAGGAGAGAACGATGTATGCATTTGAAATCGAGCGGCCAACCACGGTCGCACAGGCCGTAGAAGCGCTCAAAAACGAGGTTGCACAGGCGCTGGGCGGTGGTCAAACTCTGATCCCGACCCTCAAACAGCGTCTCGCTGCGCCGGAAGTCCTCGTGAGCCTTTCGGGAATTGCCGAAATGCAGGGGATATCGGTTTCCGAAGGTACGATTTTAATCGGCGGTGGGGTTACCCATGACGATGTTGCCATCGGCGCAATGGCCTATCCAACGCTCGCGGCTCTCGCGGGGGGGATCGGCGATCCAGCTGTGCGCAATCGCGGTACCCTTGGCGGCAGCCTCGCCAACAACGACCCTTCCGCCTGTTACCCCGCTGCGGCGTTGGCATCGGGCGCGACGATCACGACGAATGCGCGCGAAATTCAGGCGGATGACTATTTTCAAGGGATGTTTGAGACCGCCTTGGATGACGGCGAAATCGTTGTTGCCGTGAGCTTTCCAATCCCAGAAGGGGCGAGCTATCAAAAATTCGTGCAACCAGCCTCGCGCTTTGCGCTGGTCGGTGTCTTTGTCGCGAAATATGCCGACGGGGTGCGCGTCGCGGTAACCGGCGCGGCCGAGGAGGGCGTTTTTCGGTGGCGCGAAGCAGAAGCGGCCCTGTCGGCCGATTTCTCGGCAGCAGCTTTAGAAGGGCTTTCCCACCCAGCAGAGGGGATGATCGGCGACATGCATGGCAGCGCAGAATACCGCGCCCATTTGATCAAGGTTTTAGCAAGCCGCGCAGTGGTAGACATGGCGTAACTTCGCCGCGATGAGAATAGAACGCGCCCTGAGGGAAACCTCGGGGCGTTTTTTTTGATATCTTCCATTTTATCAATAGCCTTCGAGGGAATGATCACAGCGGGGAGAGGCAGGTTTTGCATGGGAATATCGGCGGATTTTAGCCCCATTTCAAGGATATGCGCCAGATATTGCCGATTTTTGAACACAGAAACTTTACCTCGTCTTGTAAAGAAACACTCAAGCCTTATTTCGGTAGCAGAGGCAAAACCGCCTTCAATGAACAGATTGTTATTAGGAGAAGTCCACAATGCGTATCGCAGTTATTTCAGCTCTTTGCATCGCAAGTGTAACCGCCACCCAAGCCGCAGCCCAAGATTGGTCTGCTGAAGTTTACGGAGGGGGAACCTTCGAGGGCGACCTCGCAGTTGGAGGCGCAGATGAAAAAGTCGACTCCGGCACGACATATGGTGGTGGCCTTTATTACTCAGGTCTCGGCGGGATGGATGCCCTCGAATTGGGTTTCGATTTGAGCCGCACCAACGCGGATTATAAAACGTCCGGTGAAGATCTCCAATCAACCGCCGCTATGGCTATAGCGCGCTATAGCTTCGTCAACAGTGGCCCGCTCAAAGCTTATGGCGCTCTTGGTCTCGGTTGGGTTGAAACCGCCTCCGCAGGCGACGAGGACTCCGGTCTTGGTGGTCGTGCGGCGCTGGGCATCAGCTATGACGTGAGCGAAACGATCGGCGTATTCGGCGAAGTTCGGCACACGCGTGCCTTTGACAGCTCCACACTGAATGGTGTGTCGGGTATCGAAAATCGCAACAACGCTGTTGTTGTAGGTCTTAGCACCCAGTTCTAACGCCATTCGTGCACGTCTTCCCAGATGTAAGCACATTTTGACGTTAGGAGAAGGCCCTCGAATTTCGGGGGCCTTTTTCTTTGCCTACTGATTCCAACAAAAAGGCCCCCGAAAACGGAGGCCCTTTGGTGAATTTTTGGTGACTTACTTCGGGAGGGGGCCGATCATCATGATCATTTGGCGGCCTTCCATTTTTGGCATGCTCTCGACTTTACCTTGTTCTTTGGTATCATCTGCAACACGTTCCAAAAGCTGACGCCCCAAGTTTTGGTGCGCCATTTCGCGCCCCCGGAACCGTAGGCTGATTTTTACTTTGTCGCCGTTTTCCAAGAATTTGTAAACGTTACGCATCTTGACATTATAGTCATTAATATCCGTGTTCGGACGGAACTTAACCTCTTTAATCTCAATGATTTTTTGCTTTTTGCGCGCTTCGTTCTCGCGCTTTTGCGTCTCGTATTTGAACTTGCCAAAATCCATGATCTTGCAAACCGGAGGGATCGCGTTTGGCGAGATTTCCACCAGATCTAGGCCGGCTTCTTCGGCCATGACCATGGCACGTGCAGGCGTAACAACGCCGCCGTTCTCACCATCAGCGCCAATAAGACGGATTTCTGTTGCGCGGATTTTATCGTTGATACGAGGGCCCGTGTCGCGTTGCGGCGGGGCGTTATGTGGCTTGCGAGCTATGGCTTTGATCCTTTGATCGTTGTGGTTACTTTGCGGAACTTAATATCGTGCGCGGCTTCTTACAACCCAGTAAACGCGCGGAATGGGCGATCTGATGCCGGATTCGTCGAATGAATCGTTCATTGCTGTTGCACCGACCCCAATTGATGCTAAATGCACAGCTATATGCCGCATCTAAAGGATTATAGAGATGAACAAAACTTGGATTATTGCCGCACTTATCATCGCCGCCGGATTGGGTGGATATACTTATTATTCCAACCAAGAAGCTGCGAAAGAAGCCGCTGAGCAAGCTGCTGAAGCTGCAAAAGAAGCTTCGGAAGAAGCTGCTGAAGCTGCAAAGAAAGCTACAGAAGAAGCCGCTGAGGCCGCAAAAGTGGCCGCAGATGCCGCTCAAAAGGCGACAGAAGAAGCTGCTGAAGCAGTAGAAAAAGCGGCTGAAGAAGCTGCTGAAACCGCAACGGATGCGGTGGATGATGCTGTGGAAGCCGTAACGGACGCTGCAAGTGATACAACGGATGCCGCAACGGATGCTGCTACAGACGCAACAGATACCGCAACGGATGCGACAGACGAAGTTGAAGCTGCTGCTGACGACGCTGCCACTGATATGGCTGATGCTGACCCATTGTCGGCTGAAGGCTTCGACCTCGACAAAGTCAATGCGATGATCGACGGATCAAGCCTTGATGTGGTTCAAAAAACCACGTTGAAAACAACGGTGAAAGCCGCCAGTAACAACCCTGATCTTTTGAAAGCTACACTTGCTCAAGTGAAGTCTGCTTTGGGACTTTGATCGCAATCTGCCGCGCTTAACTGCGCGGCAATCGCATAAAAAAAGCGCCGTGAGAGTGATCTCGCGGCGCTTTTTTTATTTTTATTTTGGGGTGTTAGCCAACAAAGGCTTTTTCCACCACAAACTCTTTAGGTTCGGAATTGGCCCCTTCGCGCAAACCTGCCGCTTCCAGAATTTCGGTGATATCCTTGTTGAGGCCCATTGAGCCACAGACCATCGCACGGTCGGTTGCCGGATCAAGGGGGGGGATGCCCAAGCGCTCAAAGATTTCGCCAGATTTCAAATGATCGGTAACGCGGCCCATCACGGGGCTCTCTTCGCGGGTCGTGGTGGGGTAGTATTTCAACTTGCCCTCGATCATTTCGCCAATCAACGGGTCCGCCTCAAGGCTCTCGACCAACTGACGACCATACTCAAGCTCGGCGACCTCGCGGCACGTATGCGTTAGGATGATCTCGTCGAATTTCTCATAGGTCTCGGGGTCGCGGATCAAACTCGCGAAGGGGGCAAAGCCGGTTCCCGTCGCAAAGAAATACACACGTTTGCCTGGCAGAAGCGCGTCATGCACGAGGGTGCCGACTGGCTTGGGACGCAAAATAAGTTCGTCGCCGACCTTAATGTGCTGCAATTTGCTCGTGAGTGGGCCGTCCTGAACCTTGATGGAATAGAACTCCAACTCCTCGTCCCAGCTTGGGGAGGCAATGGAATAGGCGCGCAAAAGCGGCTTGCCGTTGTCGCCCATCAGGCCAATCATCACAAACTCACCGGAGCGAAAACGAAACGACGCGGGACGTGTAACGCGGAAGGAAAAAAGGCTATCCGTCCAATGTGTTACGGCAGTAACGGTCTGCGCATTGGGGAGCGCTTTTACGGGTTTAACGGGGGTATCAGTCACGGTTACCTGTTCATTCATATCTGTATCGCAAAGCGGCGCTTTGCCCTCTGTGTCTGGTCTATAAGGGATTTTGTGCGGCGTTTCTAGGCGCGTAGCCGCGACTGATAGTCATGGTCTTGCCATTTCACGCGAAACGCCCACTCCTCGGCGGGTTGACGGGCCGCGAGGGCGTCAGAAATTTCCACTTCGTCAAAACCTGAGCGGCGGGCCATAGCGTATTGATCCGAGATCACATGCCCCTTGGCGCGTAGGCGGCCCACAAATCCCATCAAGCGCAAACGGCGCGCGATGGTGAAGCCGCGCCCATCGGCGGAGGAGGGAAAATCCACGCGGATCATGTCGATATCCGACAAATGACCCTCGAGGCTAGCAGGGTCGCAATCGCTCGGAAGGTCAACGGCGACATTGATAGCGCCTTTGGCAACGGGAAGGTCTTCGAGCGTGAGAAAGGCATCGACCCAATCGTCGGTTCCAAAGCCACTGTCGTTAATCAGTACTGTCATTGTCCGGCTCCTTGGGTCGCTGAGACCGAGGTTTGTTCCACAGGTAGGGGGCCGCGCACCATTTTGCCATCGACAAAGTGGATGCCGCATTCGACCTTTTCTTGGCCGCGCCAACGGCCCGATCTAGGATCTTCGCCTTCGGCGACGGGGCTTGTGCAGGGCGCACAACCAATCGAGGGGTAGCCTTTGGCCACTAAGGGATGGCGCGGCAGGCGGTTGTTTTCCATATAGGCCCGCAAATCTTCAGGCGCCCAATAAGCGAGAGGGTTAACTTTGATACGCGTGTCATCTTCGTTTTCAAAGAAATCCAGAGCGACACGGCTCCCCGCTTGAAAGCGTTTGCGCCCTGTAATCCACGCGTCAAATCCGCCCAATGCCTTTTGCAAGGGCTCCGTTTTGCGCAGGGAACAGCATGCGTCCGTATCGCGCTGATTAAGTGTGCCGTCGGGATCGATCTCGGCGATATCGGCGTCACTCGCACGGATGACTTGCACATTGGTCAGACGCAAACGCTCGGACAACTCCATTTGATACTCAAGCGTTTCCGTAAAGAGCATTTCTGTGTCGATAAAGACGATCGGCGTGCTGCGATCCATGATCGAAATCATGTGCAACAGCACCACAGATTCTGCCCCGAAGGATGAAACCAAGCCAATACGTCCGACTTGCGGGTCGCTCAACGCACGTTCAAGGACCGCCGTTGCGCCGTGATGGGCATAGCGCGTGTTGAGTTGCGCAACCCGCTCTACGACCGAAAGGTTCAGTGGATCATGCAGCATTACGCTTCGCAGCCTCCGGATAAAGCACTTCTTTGAACGGCGCCATGCCCAAGCGGCGGAAAGTCGCGAGGAATGTTTCATCGTGGTTTAGGCGCAAATCAAGATAACCCATAATGAGACGTTCAATCGCTGGGACAATCTCGTCATAGGCAAATCCAGGTCCTGCGCGTTCGCCGATCACGGTTGTTTCTGTACCGTCGCCGCCAAGGGTAATCTGGTAGTTTTCGACGCCCGCGCGATCCAGACCAAGGATGCCGATGTGGCCCACGTGGTGGTGACCACAGGCATTGATGCAGCCCGAGATTTTGATTTTGAGCGCGCCGATTTCATGCTCCAACTTCAACTCGTCAAACCGTGTGGCAATTTTCTGCGCCACAGGAATAGAGCGTGCCGTTGCAAGCGCGCAATAATCCATGCCGGGGCAAGCGATGATGTCGGAAATCAACCCGATGTTGGCCGTCGCCAAGCCAACCTTGCGCAATTCGGCGTGAATTACCGGCAGGTGACGTTTGTGAACATGCGGAAGGATCACGTTTTGCTCATGGCTGATGCGCAATTCATCGTGCGCAAAGTCGCGTGCAAGCTGTGCCAAAATCCGCATTTGCGCGCTGGTTGCATCACCGGGGGTTTCGCCATGCGCCTTGAGCGAAATGGTCGCGATAGCATAACCGGAATGTTTGTGTGGCGACAAGTTGGTGTCGGCCCACGCGCGAAACAATGGATCGGCGTTGTAAGCAGCATCATAGGCGTCGTCCGGCGCGTCTGAATAGATCGGGGGGGCAAAATACGTCGCGATTTCAGTAAGCAAAGCTTGATCGCCACCCGCAAAGGTTGGGCGCAATTCGGCGAAACGCTCTTCTACGAGGGCACGAATGGTATCGAGGCCATTTTCGTGGACCGTGATTTTTAGGCGAGCTTTGTATTTATTATCCCGACGTCCCAAGAGGTTATAAACGGAAAGGACAGCCTCAACATAGGGCAACAAAACCTCGCGCGGCAAGAAGTCGTTAAGGACCTTACCCACCATTGGCGTGCGGCCAAGGCCACCCCCTATGAGGATTTGATAGCCTGTTTCTCCAGCGTCATTTTCAACGATATTGACCGCCAAATCGTGAGATTTCAGAACCGCGCGATCCGCTTTGCTTGCGCCAACTGCGATCTTGAACTTGCGGCCCAAGAATTGAAACTCGGGGTGGTCGGTGGACCATTGACGCAAAAGCTCGGCGACGGGACGTGGGTCTTCGATTTCGTCAACAGCAGCCCCCGCAAACGGGTCGCTGGTGACGTTGCGAATGGTGTTGCCGGAGGTCTGGTTCGCGTGCATTTGCACATCGGCCAGCGCGTCGAGCATATCTGGCACGTCCGACAGTTTGGGCCAGTTGTATTGGATGTTCTGACGCGTGGTAAAGTGGCCATAGCCTTTGTCCCACGTGTCGGCAATATAAGCGAGCTGGTCCATTTGCGTGGAGGAAAGCGAGCCGTAGGGGATGGCCACGCGCAGCATATAGGCGTGAAGCTGGAGATAGAGACCGTTCATCAAACGTAGGGGTTTGAATTCGTCCTCTGTGAGGCTGCCCGAAATGCGACGTTCAACTTGTTTGCGGAATTGTGCGGTGCGTGCGCGCAGGAAAGCTTCGTCAAAATCGTTGTACTTATACATTTGGGAGCTCCGCCTGTTTTCCGTGGTTGTAGTTTGAGGGGCCAGCTGCGCGAAATTCTTCGCGGAAGTGGACAGGGACGGGGCCCGCATCGCTTGCGACAGCATCCGCAAGGTAGGCCCCGACAATCTGACCTACTTGAGCTTCGGCCAATTGAAGGCGCACCGCAGCGCGCACTTCGTCGGTAATAAGTTCGGCATCTGCATGCCGGTGCACCCATTTGCCATCGGCGCTGAGATAGACCACATCCCCAGAGATGAGTTCATTGGCGGTGACAACTTTTGGCGTAAAAGCACGGGCCATTACAGAAGCTCCTTTGGTTCGGGGACGCGAGGTTTTATGGCCTCAAACTCAAACGAATTTTGAGATTGCGTCTAAATACGTTGATACTGACCTCTAATATAGGATATTTTCCCTAATTATTGCTATGCCCTCTTGCTAATAAGGAAGAATGTTCCGATTGTCGCGCGCAGAAGAACATGAGTTCTGGAATTAGGAAGGAATTGGGATGGCTGTCCGTTTGGATGATGTAGATCGGAAAATCCTGAGTGAGCTGCAGCGCGATGCTGCGCAGTCTTTGGATGATATCGCGACGAAAGTGGGTAGTTCCAAGACACCGGTTTGGAATCGTATCAAGAAAATGAGGGAGGCCAAAATCATCGGCCAGCAAACGGTGGTTCTTGATGCGGAGGCGCTTGGGTTTGAAGCCTGCTTCTTTGTTCTAATCCGCACGTCAGAGCATGAAGGGGAGTGGCAGCAGGCCTTCCTGAAGGCGCTGCTTGAACGTCCCGAAGTGCAAGAAGCGCATCGCCTCGCGGGCGAGATCGATTATATTCTAAAAGTGCGGGTCAAGAATGCGCGGGCTTATGATGTGTTTTACCAAGCCCTGATTTCGGAAGTGCGCATTTACAATGTGACGGCGCTGCTTTCGATGGAAGAGATCAAATCGACAACGATGTTGCCGCTTTAGGGTTTTGCCGAAGAGCCGCCGAGAAAGGCATCGAGCCTTCCTCGGCGGCGGTGCTCATTGCAGGCGTCAGCGCGTTAACATGAGGCGGTCCAAACCGCGGAAATGGTAGATCGGCGCGTATTTCGGCTTTTGGGCGAGTGCCAAATTCGGCATGCGTTCAAACAAAATCGGGAGCGACGTTTGCAGCTCCAACCGGCCAAGGGGTGCGCCGATGCAGAAATGCGCGCCAGCCCCGAAACTTGCGTTAACTTGTTTGAAGCGTTGTGGCTGGAATTGGTCTGCGGCCTCCCATCTTTGCGGGTCGCGGTTTGCCGCGGCGAGCAGGCAGGCGATGCGATCCCCGCGCGAAAACCTATGCGGGCCAATGTCGACATCTTCATAAACATATCGCGTAAACATATGCAGGGGCGGGTCATAACGGAGCATTTCTTCGACGGTTTTTTCGATCGTATCTGACGTCACCACCTCTGCCGAAAAATCGTTCTGTAGCATGGCTTTGAGGCCGTTACCTAACGTATGAACCGTTGCCTCATGCCCCGCGTTTAGCAATAAAACACAGGTCGCAATTAGCTCGTCGGTTGACAGTTTTTCGCCGTCTTCTTCTGCGGCAATCAGGTGGGTAATCAAATCGTCTTGGGGTTTGTCACGCCGAAAAGCGATATAGTCGCGCAAGAAGTCAGAAAACGCGCGGCCTGCAGTTGCCGCCGCAATTTCGTCTTCCGTGGTACGCCCCGCTTTATACATGCCAACAATCGCGTGGGACCAAGCGAGGAGGTCAGGTGCGCGCTCTTCTGGCACGCCTAAAAATCGCGCGATAACGATGACGGGAAGGGGTTCGGCAAAATGCTTGATGAGGTCAAATTCCCCCTCAGGCAAGCGGTCGATTAACTCATGTGCAAGCTGAGCGATTTCTGGCCCCAAAGAGGCAATGCGGCGACTGGTGAAGGCGCGTAAAACGAGGCCGCGCAAGCGGGTGTGACGCGGCGGCTCCAATTCCAACATCGAGTGGTTCTCGATAGCCCAAAATCCAGCCTGATGGGCAGGGGGGGCAACAGCCATTTCGGCTGGAACTTCGCGGCCCATACGACGGTCGCGCAGGATCGCATTTACTGCAGCATAGGAAACAGCACAGGGCATGTCATAGTCGGTCCAATGAAACATTGAGCCACATTCCCGCGCGCGTTCGTAAAATGGATAGGGGTCTTGAACAAATGCGGGGTCTGTTGGCGATTGGGAAAGTGTTTTCATGGAAGCCTCGTGAAGTTGAAAACCCAACCTTTCAAATGCGGGTGGTCAAGGCAAGGGCGGATGCCTATCCTGTGGCAAAAGGGGAGCCTATGCCACGTCGTTTTGGTGCAATTATCGCGTATTTATGTGCCGTTACCGGATTTTCGGCGCTGGTTTGGTGGTTTGCTTTTACGGCGGCCCTTACGCCGCTGGCGGAACGTGGACACGCGGACCTTTCGCTTGCTTCGGATCGGTTGGTGGGGGAGTTGCAAAGGTTTCAGCAAGTTGGGGTTTTGCTCGCAGATCATCCGTCGCTTTTGAGTCTTGCAAAGGGCGGAGTTGATCCGGACACTTTTTCAGTTTTGCTCGAAGCTGCGGACAAAACAGGCCCGCTTGAGATATTTTTGGTGGGGGCTAATGGCGAGGTTTTGGCAAGCTCTGAAGGGGTAAAGACCAACGAGAGAAACCAAAACTCAAAGGCATATTTTCAGCGTGCGATGGATGGTGCCTTGGGGGCATCCCATTTTTTAATCGAGGATATAGGCGCGCGAATTTTCTATTTTTCTGCGCCGCTGCTCGCGGGAGGTGCCCCCTTTGGCGCGGTGGTTGTCAAAGTCGATATCGAGGCCGTTGAGGAGAGTGATTGGCGAGGGGATCCGCAGGCGATCTTCTTCACGGATGAGGCGGGTGTGGTCTTTGTTTCAAACCGTTCAGAACTGCTGTTTCGGGAACGCAACGCATTGATCCCCTTAGAGAACCCGCATCCGTTCCTTGAACATTCTACGCAGATTATTTCTGGCCATGAGATTTGGCGCACAAATGGGTGGCCGTATATCCCTGCGCGGGCTTTGCATTTGACGCAACCCGTACCGGTGATCGGGATGACGGGCGAAGTGTTGATTTCCACAGCGCCCGCAGAACGAAATGCATGGCTTCAAGCACTTGTGGCGGCAGCGCTTTGTGTGACGTTTGGCGCGTTTCTGTATCTGGCCTCTGAGCGCAGGCGAGGGTTGGCGGACCTTTTGGCAGTCGAAGCAGAAGCCAAAGCCGAGCTAGAGGGGCGGGTCCAATTACGCACCCAAGAACTCTCAAATGCGAACACGGATTTACGCCGTGAAATTACCGAACGCGAGGAGGCAGAATCCGCCTTGAAACAGGCGCAAGCCGATCTCGTTCAGGCTAGCAAACTCACCGCCCTTGGGGAAATGTCGGCAGGGATTAGCCACGAATTAAACCAACCACTGATGGCCATTCGCTCGTTTGCAGAAAACGCCGAGGTATTTTTGGAGCGGGGGAATACCGAAGTTGCAGGCCAAAACCTCGCGAGGATTAGTGAATTGTCGCGCCGCATGGGGCGCATAATCAAAAACCTACGCGCGTTTGCACGGCAAGAATATGAGCCGATTACCAATGTCGACATTTGTTCCGTTGTTGATGCGGTTTTGGAGATGAGTGAAGAGAGACTTTTGCGGGAGGGCATTGCTGTGGATTGGCAACGGCCCCAAACCAGCATTTGGGCGCGCGGTGGCGAGGTGCGTTTGCAGCAGGTTTTGACCAATCTTTTGGCCAATGCCGCGGATGCGATGGACGCGAGCGCGCTTAAGAAAGTATCCATTCGGATTGACGCACAACCTGAGACTTGCCGTATCCATCTGCGTGACTTTGGCCCCGGAATTGACGCCCCCGAGAAGATTTTCGACCCGTTTTATTCGACCAAGAAAATTGGGGCCGCCGAAGGCATGGGGCTTGGGTTAAGTATCTCATATGGCTTGATCCAAAGCTTTGGGGGGAATATCCGTGGGCGCAACCATCCAGAAGGCGGCGCGGAATTCATTGTGGAATTGGCGGCGGTTCATACCGGTGTGCAGGAGGAATAAGCGCGTGATTTCAAGGGTTTTGCTGGTAGATGACGATGCGCATGTGCGCGAAGCTTTGGGGCAAACACTCGCCTTGAACGATCTTGTACCGACACTTGCTGCAAGTTTTATCGAAGCAAAAGACCACATTTCAGCGGGCTTTCAGGGAGTTATACTAAGCGATATTCGAATGCCAGGAAAAGATGGGTTCCACCTTTTGGAATACACCCAGAATATTGATCCCGATTTGCCAGTTATCCTACTGACGGGCGAGGGCGATGTGCCGATGGCTGTGCGGGGTATTTCGGCGGGCGCGTTCGATTTTATTGAAAAACCCTGTGCGCCCCAAGACCTAGTGCTCGCTGTCCAAAAAGCATTACGCACGCGCAGTCTCGTACTTGAAAACCGTCGTCTAAAACAGCAGCTAGAAAAGGGGGATGCAGCGGAGCGGATGCTCTTTGGACAATCAAAGCCGGCGGATGAGTTGCGAAACCGCGTGCGCATCGTTGCGGCAACCAACGCGGATGTGTTGATCGCAGGTGTGACAGGTTCGGGCACGTCCAAAGTGGCAGAAGTGATCCACCTGTTATCCAACGTTGCGATGTCGACCTTTGATAAAATTGCAGCTTCGGAGTTGAGCGTCGATGCGCTGAAAGGCGCGTTGGCTCAAGCAAAAGACGGAAGCCTGTTTATTGACGGTATTGCATCCTTGCCGCCCGCAACGCAGTTCGCGCTTTTGCAGCATATGGAGCAGGGTACGGGGGCACGAATTTTGGCGGGCACGTACAAAGATCTGTCCGAGTATGTCGAACATGGACGGTTTAATGAGGAGCTGTTTTTTCGCCTCGATGTGATGCGCGTGCGTATTCCAAGCCTGCGCGAGCGCCCGGAGGACATCCCCGTGCTGTTTCGCAATTATGTGCTGTTGGCTTGCGAACAGGCTGCGCTGCCGGTCCCTGAAATCACTCCGGAGGTTATCGCACGCCTTATGGCGCAGGAATGGCCGGGGAATGCGCGCGCCTTGATGAATGCGGCAATGCGGTTTGCAATGGGGTTTGCCGAGGTCGAAGTTGCGGATGATCTGGGCCTTGCTGAGCAGTTGTCGCGTGTCGAGCGCTCGTTGTTGACCGAGGCGCTGCGCAAGTACAAAGGCAACGCCAGTGAAGTCGCACGGGTTTTGAAACTGCCTCGCAAGACATTATACGATAAGTTAACGCGTCACGGGATTCGTGCGGAAGTGTATCGATAAATCTGTGTGAAAAACCGCACAGTTCGGTTTTGACGGTGTGTGGAATTTCGCCAATTTGAGGAGCGCAATTAGAATAGATGATATTTTTGGAGATATAACGCATTGTTTTTTAATCACTCTTTCCTAAAGGGACCCGCGGAAATATTTTTCCTTGAACGTGCACTGTCTGCGCGTGTTTGGTGTGGCATGGTTCATTCGAGCCAACATAATCGGACTTTGGGAGGAGCCCCCGCATGAAATTTATTACTGCAACTGCCGCAATCGTGGCCGCATCTTTTACCGCTAACGCTGCCGCAGCGAGCTGTGAAGAAGGCGAAATCGTCATCAAATTCGCGCACGTAACCGCCGCCGTGAACCACCCGAAAGGGATCGCCGCTTCGTTGCTAGAAAGCCGCGTGAATGAAGAAATGAACGGCGTCGCCTGTATGGAAGTCTATCCGAATTCCACGCTGTATGATGACAACAAAGTTCTAGAAGCGATGCTGCAAGGCGATGTCCAACTGGCCGCGCCGAGCCTCTCAAAATTTGAGAAGTTCACCAAGCAATACCGCATTTTCGATCTACCCTTCATGTTCAAAAGCGTCGCCGCCGTTGACGAATTTCAATTCTCAGATGCGGGCCAAGCGATGAAGGACTCCATGCAAAACCGTGGCCTTCAAGGGCTTCAATTCTGGCACAATGGTATGAAGCAACTGTCCGCGAACAAACCGCTTATTTTGCCAACGGATGCGGAAGGCCTAAAATTCCGGGTGCAATCAAGCGACGTGCTTGTTGCGCAAATGGATGCCATCGGCGCTTCTCCACAGAAAATGGCTTTTGCAGAAGTTTACGGCGCGTTGCAACAGGGCGTTGTGGATGGTCAAGAAAACACTTGGACCAACATCTTCGGCAAGAAGTTTTTTGAAGTTCAGGACGGTATCACCGAAACCAACCACGGCATTCTCGACTATATGGTCGTAGCGTCTGTGGATTGGCTCGATAGTTTGGATGCTGACGTGCGGGACCAACTCCTTACAATCCTTGAGGAAGTGACCATCACACGGAATGCCGAAGCGACAATGTTGAACGAAGAAGCCAAAGCCAGCGTTATTGCTGCGGGGAGTGAAGTTCGCGAACTCACAGTTGAGCAACGTGCCATTTGGGTCGAAGCAATGAAGCCAGTTTGGGAGCAATTCTCAGGCGACGTTGGACAAGAAAATATCGACGCAGCACAGGCGATCAACGCAGGTCTATAAGAACTTCTGGCGCGGAGAGCCTCGGCTTTTCGCGCCCTTTTTCCATCTAAATTTCCGCCAAGTGCGGTAAAACGGGGGGCGGGGACATGCATTCCAATAAAGGCACAAGCCTAATTGATGAAATAGAAGAAACGTTAATCGCAATTATTCTAGGGGCAATGACTCTCATTACTTTCGCCAATGTCGTGGTCCGCCAAATGGACGGCAATATTCTATGGGCGCTTGAGTCGACGGTTTTCCTCTTTGGGTGGCTTGTCTTGCTCGGCGCATCCTATGCGGTAAAAAAAGGCGCGCATCTAGGGGTTGATGCCGTTATCAACCTATTTCCAGCCAAAGGACGCCGAACGTTGGCGCTGATTTCTATCACAATTTGCATCGTTTTCTCGTTCTTGATGCTCAAAGGCGCGTGGGATTACTGGGCGAACTTCGCCAACCTTCCGGGCACAAACGGACGCTGGTTCCCACTGGGTTTTGAAGACTCGTTCCGTGGCAAAGGTTGGTACGAAACCAACGACATCCCACATCCCGCATTTCTAGGCTGGATGGAGGGCTTTTTTAACGAAGGCGTCGCGTATGAAAAATTACCGCGCCTCGTGCCCTACATGGTCCTTCCGCTGTCTATGGCCTTGTTGTTATTCCGCTATATTCAGGTTGGTGTCTCGGTTTGGCGGGGCGATATTGATCGGATTGTGGCCAGCCACGAAGTTGAAGATGAAATCGCAGAAGTGCGGGAACGCCTTGGGGAGCACGGCTAATGGAAGTCTCAATTCTATTTATTATGGTCGTTGGTCTGATGTTGATCGGCGTGCCAATTGCGATCTCTCTGGGGATGAGTTCTGTGCTGTTTTTGCTCTGGTTCTCAGACAGTTCCATGGCCTCCGTCGCACAGACTTTGTTCAGCGCCTTTGAGGGCCACAGCACGCTCCTCGCGATCCCGTTCTTTATTTTGGCCTCAACCTTCATGTCCACGGGAGGGGTTGCGTTGCGGATCATTCGCTTCTCGATCGCTTGTGTCGGGCATATGCGGGGCGGTTTGGCGATTGCAGGGGTGTTCTCCTGTATGATTTTTGCCGCGCTTTCGGGCAGTAGCCCCGCGACCGTTGTTGCCATTGGCTCCATTGTGATCGGGGCGATGGTCAAAGCGGGTTATACCAAAGAGTTCGCCGCTGGCGTGATTTGTAATGCGGGAACGCTTGGAATCTTGATCCCGCCATCAATTGTGATGGTTGTCTATGCTGCTGCGGTGGATGTTTCCGTCGGGCGGATGTTCCTTGCGGGGGTCATTCCAGGCCTGATGGCGGGCTTTATGCTCATGATCGCGATCTATGTCATGGCGCGCATCAAGAACATGCCGAAGGGCGAATGGGCTGGTTGGCGTGAAGTCGGGGCTAGCTTTCACGAGGCGGGTTGGGGTTTGTCCTTGATTGCGGTTATCATGCTCGGTATTTATGGCGTTCCTGGGCTTTATCCAGCGATATTTACCCCCACAGAGGCGGCCGCTGTTGCCTCAGTTTATGCCTTTTTGATCGCGAATTTCGTTTACCGCGACATGGGACCGTTGGCAACTGAGGGCGAAGGCAAAAACCAAAGCCTGCTGAAAAAACCGCACACACTCGTGACGGCTTTTTTCCACCGTGACACGCGAGATGCGCTCTTTGAGGCAGGTAAGTTGACGGTAACGTTGATGTTCATCATTTCGATGGCTTTGATCCTGAAGCATGTTTTGACAGACGAGCAAGTGCCCCAAAACGTGGCTAAGGCGATACTTGCGGCTGGATTCGGTCCCATTATGTTCCTTGTCGCCGTGAACGTGATCCTTCTGATCGGGGGGCAATTTATGGAGCCGTCCGGTCTTTTGATGATCGTCGCACCACTGGTGTTTCCAATCGCGATGGAACTTGGGATTGATCCCATTCACTTGGGTATCATCATGGTCGTGAATATGGAAATTGGGATGATTACACCGCCAGTTGGGCTGAACCTTTTCGTGACGTCCGGCGTCGCGGGAATGCCGATGATGAGCGTTGTGCGCGCAGCTTTGCCGTTCCTTGCGGTGTTGTTCGTCTTCCTGATTATCGTGACCTATGTGCCGATCATTTCGACCTTCTTGCCTGATCTGATGATGGGGCCGGAAATTATCACCAACTAACCGCAAATGCGGTGGCGCGGCAGGCCAAAACCTGCCGCGCCCATGGTATTCGGTAGCCGTGCCTTTGGCACGGCGGTTGCGTTTGTAAGGACGTGTTTCGTCTAAAGTCAGGCCAGAGAAAGGGCCGAAATAATCCCGTTGAAATCAGATGCCTTGAGTGAAGCGCCGCCAACGAGGGCCCCGTCCACATTGGACGTTGCGAATATATATTCAGCATTTGAGGGCTTTACGGAGCCACCGTACAGGAGGCGCATGGATTCCGCTGTTTCTGTGCCAAAGCGGTTGGCAAGTTCCGCGCGGATGAAATCATGGACTTCTTCGATTTGTTCAAGGGTTGGGATAAGGCCTGTCCCGATGGCCCATACGGGTTCGTATGCGATCACAGTGTTGCCACCCGTCGCAGCATTTGGGGTGGAATGGGTCAGTTGATCTGCAATAACAGCGAGGGTTTCACCCACTTCACGTTGCGCCAAAGTTTCGCCAATGCAAATAACAGCAATGAGGTTTTGATCCCACGCCGCCGCAGTTTTAGCAGCAACAATTGCATTTCTTTCGCCATGATCCGTGCGCCGCTCTGAGTGCCCCGTCAAAACATAGGTCGCGCCAGCATCGGCGAGCATTGCAGCCGATACATCGCCTGTATGCGCACCATTCTGAGCGGTGTGGCAGTCTTGGCCGCCGATTGCTATTTTGGCATTGGCTTGGGCCGCGCGTGACACAAGAGGCGCGGGCGGACAGATCAAAACGTCTATGTTTTCGGGGGACGCTAAGTCAGCCAACTCGGACAGATTTGCACCGGTCCCGTTCATTTTCCAATTTCCTGCGGCAAGTTTTCTGCGCATTTTGGCAGTCTCCAGTCGGTTAAATGTTATAACGGGCCGAGGAGATTGCTAGCGGATCAAGACGGGGTTGGGAAGTGTGGCCTTTAAAACCTGCAGAATTTTTTCAATGCAGGAGGGCAAAGCGGTTTGAAATCCCAGTGGGAAAACCCGAAGCCCTAAGCTCCGGGAATTGTCAAACCTTGCGCGGCCATCTCTTCTACGTCCGCGAATTTAATCGATTCTCCACAACCACAGGCGTCAACAACATTGGGATTGATGAATTTAAAACCCGCTTCTAGCAAGGATACTTCATAATCAATTTTGGTTCCAAAAAGAAACATTTGCGCCATTGGGGCGATCATCACAACGGCATCGCCCTCGCGGATCACTTCGTCATGCGGGTTTAATTCGGACACATATTCCATCGTATATTCCATGCCCGCACAGCCGCCTTTTTTGACCCCAATGCGCAGCCCTTCCGACCCGTCCCGCGCCATCAAACGCGAAATCTGTGCGATGGCTGAAGGGGTCATCGTGACCGCGTTTTTGCCGGGAATGCCAAACATATTCTTTTCCTACTCAAATTCCTTAAGGTGGTACCTTACAAAAATGGGGTTACATGAACCCAAGTTCAAGGCGTGCTTCGTCGCTCATCATTTCCATACCCCAGGGTGGCTCCCATGTGAGATCAACTTCTATCGATTTTACACCGGGTAGGGATTCGATGGCTTCGGCTACCCAGCCGGGCATTTCACCAGCCACAGGACACCCCGGTGCCGTGAGGGACATGATGACGCTTGTGTCACCTTCCTCATTGATTTCAATCGTATAAATCAGACCCAAATCGTAAATATTTACAGGGATTTCAGGGTCATAAACTGTGCGGCACGCATCCACAATCGAGTCATAAAGCGCGTGTTCGCTACTGGATGGTTTGATCAAAGGAGCCCCTTCGATCGGGGATTGAGAAGTCGCGTCCATTTTGGGCCTCATTTGTAATAGTTGACCAATTATATAGGGATAACGAAGCAAACGTCCAGAGGGGCTCGTACCCAATGTTGTGACCGGACTCCCCAACGCTCATAAAGGCAGGAAGGTGCTTTGTTTTTTCTGGCGCAATACGAAATGAGTGGTGCTCGAACGCACAATACCGAGGCTTAAAATGCCTTTCATCAGGAAGGTTTCGAGGTCCTCGGGGTCTTTTGCGACGATTTTAAGCAGATAATCATCTGAGCCTGTGATGGATGCACATTCAACGATTTGTTCTTCGCGGGCAACAAATGCATCAAAAGCGTCTATTGTCGTTTGAGTATGATCTAAAAGGGAAATATGAATATAGGCCTGTGTATTGATGCCAATTTTTCGGGCGTCCAGAATGGCGGTATATTGTGCAATTGTGCCGTTTTCCTCCAGCTTTCGAACGCGGCGCCAACAAGGGGATGTCGAGAGGTTCACTTCGCGGGCGAGATCTTGCAGACTCATTTTTCCATCACGCTGGAGCGCGGCTAATATGGCGATGTCGTGGGAATCTAAGGCATCCATTTGGTGGTAATTTCCAGTTACTTTGACTTTTGAGGGAAGATTTGCCTCATTATTGTGCTAAAGACAGGTTTGAGGCAAGATTTTTCCCCTCGTTTGTGAAATCCTTCTTATAGCGAAGAGGAGGCCGCAAGTGACCAAAATGAGTGCATATTCTGCAAAGATTCCCGACGAATTGGGGCACATCGCTTATTCTGAGGAAGAAGATGGCGTTTGGCGCGACCTTTATGCGGCCCAAGAGTTGCCCGTTCACAGACATATGGCCGAGCCGTTTCTGCGGGGGTTAAAGGTCTTGGATTTGCCACATGATCGCGTTCCGCAATGCAACGAGGTTTCCGAACGGCTGCGTGACTTGACCGGTTGGCAAGTGGCACCCGTGCCTGCACTCATCGGTTTTGGGCGATTCTTTGGAATGTTGGCGGATAAAACCTTCCCCGCGGCCTCGTTTATTCGTAGCCGCAAGGATTTCGACTACATCGAAGAGCCTGATATTTTTCACGAGATTTTCGGGCACACGCCGCTTTTGGCCGATCCGCGGATTGCGCGTGTGTCTCAGGCCATTGGTAAAGCGGGTCTAAAGGCCGAGGTTAAGGACTATAGTTGGCTGATCCGGCTGTATTGGTTTTCGATTGAATTTGGCCTTTTACAGCAAGGGCAGGGCGTGAAGGCTCTAGGGTCAGGGCTGGCGTCGTCGCCCACCGAGCTTGCCTATTCGGTCAATTCCGAGGTGCCAGAGCGGCGGGAGTTCAACCTGCTCGACGTGCTGCGCACCCCTTATCGGATTGATATTCATCAGCCAGTCTATTTCGTGATACAATCAATTGAGGATCTGGAGGAAATGTCGGAGCGCGATCTGCTGGCGGATGTTAGAGTCGCACAATCCATGGGCCTCTTTGCTCCGACTTACCCAGAAAAAGCCGCGTCCTAGGCGCAGATATGGAGCGAAATTATGACGGAAGTTTGCATGTTGAGTGACAAGTCCTGCGCGCCTTGCCAAGGGATTGGCGAAGCGATGGAATTGAGCGTCGCACAAGGAATGATGGCGCAATTAGCGGACGGGTGGGTGTTGGCCGACGATGGCAAAAGCTTGACCCGCGAATACAGGTTCAAGGGGTTTGCCAAGGCCGTCTATATGGCCAATACGGCGGCGTTTTTAGCGGATCAACAAGGGCACCACCCCGACGTGAGTTTTGGTTGGGGGTATTGTCGGGTTTTGTTCACCAGTCACGAGTTGGGCGGATTGTCGGAGAATGATTTCATTTGCGCTGCCAAGCTCGATCAAATGGTGGCCGTCACTGCGAGAGCTTGAGGGCAAAGGGGCCTGTTTGGGAAAATAGCTTGGCATTCGACGTAAATTCCCTACAAGGGCCAATTCCATACTTTGTGGTCCACTAGGGGCCGTTCCGAATCCAAATCGAGTGCCAAAATGACGCAAAAGTTTACCTTTGATCTGCAAGCCACCGACGGACAAGCCCGCACAGGTGTGATTTCCACGCCGCGCGGTGACATTCGCACACCTGCGTTTATGCCCGTTGGGACGGCGGCTACGGTCAAGGCAATGTTGCCCGAAAGCGTTGCGGCGACGGGGGCGGATATCCTTTTGGGGAACACTTATCATTTGATGCTGCGCCCGACTGCGGAGCGGATTGATCGTTTGGGTGGCCTGCATAAATTCATGAACTGGGACAAGCCGATCCTCACGGACAGCGGTGGATTTCAGGTGATGAGCCTCGCGGGTCTGCGCAAAATGAGTGAGGAGGGGGTTAAGTTTTCCTCTCACATTGACGGCTCCAAACATATGTTGACACCCGAGCGCTCGATGGAAATTCAGAAACTTCTCGGCTCCGATATCGTCATGTGTTTTGACGAATGCCCCGCGTTGCCAGCGACTGATGCCGAAGTTGCGAAATCAATGCAAATGTCGATGCGGTGGGCGCAACGTTCACGCGATGCCTTTGGCGACCGTCCGGGGTACGCGTTGTTTGGTATCCAACAAGGCGGCGTCACGCAGGATTTGCGGGCAGAAAGCGCGGAAAAACTGCGCGAAATTGGGTTTGATGGCTATGCTGTTGGCGGCCTTGCCGTGGGCGAGGGGCAGGAGGCGATGTTTGGGGTGCTGGACTATGCGCCCGACATGTTGCCCACCGACCGTCCACGTTATTTGATGGGCGTCGGTAAGCCCGATGACATCGTTGGCGCCGTGGCGCGGGGCATCGATATGATGGACTGTGTCCTTCCCAGCCGTTCTGGTCGCACTGGTCAATTGTTCACGCGCAATGGGGTGATTAATATCAAAAACGCCCGCCACGCGGATGACCCACGCCCCTTGGATGAAGCTTGCACATGCCCCGCCTGTTCCAACTATTCCCGCGCCTATTTGCACCATGTTTTCCGCTCGCAAGAGATGATCTCGGGGATGCTTTTGACGTGGCACAATCTGCACTATTTCCAAGAGTTGATGTCGGATATGCGCGCGGCCATTGCTATCGGCGCTTTTGAGGCGTTCCAAAAGAAATTCCACGAAGATCGGGCGGCAGGAGACATTGAGCCGCTCTAGATGGGCCTTCAAGATTCAACTCCTGCGCGAAAATGTGCTGAAGGTGAATAATTCGTGAAGTCCCCGTGATTATTGCCAAAAAACGTGGATATCTGCGGATTAACATCTAATTTGGCTAAAAACCCTGAGGGCACGCGTGTTTGTGCCCTTGAAATAAGCCCCACATAAAGGCATTCTTACCCAAAGCTTTGCCGGAAACGGTTGAAAGTTCGGGGACAGGCCCCCAACTATAAATCCGACACGGAGAAGATACCGGTTGCCGCCAAGCGGGGCCATTTCTTCTTGCTAATAATAAGGACTGAACATGCACGAGCAACTTAATTCCTCTTATCCCGTACTGCCATTGCGCGATATTGTGGTGTTTCCACATATGATTGTGCCGCTTTTCGTTGGTCGCGATAAATCTGTCCGCGCCCTCGAAGAAGTGATGGCCGATGACAAACACATTCTTCTCGCAAGCCAGATCGATCCTGCTGTGGATGATCCGGATAGCGATGGAATCTACAAAGTTGGCGTTTTGGCCAACGTGCTGCAACTGTTGAAATTGCCCGACGGGACCGTGAAGGTTTTGGTCGAGGGTATTCAGCGCGTGCGCATTAACGAATATCTCGAGAATGCTGAATTCTTTGAAGCAACGGCGGAGTTCCTTGAAGAGGTCCCCGGCGAAGAAGACATGATTGAAGCGCTTGTGCGTTCGGTTGGCGAAGAATTCCAGCGCTATGCAAAGGTTAAGAAAAACATCCCCGAAGAAGCGCTTGCCGCTGTATCCGACGCCTCGGATAGCGCAAAGCTTGCGGACCTTGTGGCCGGTCATTTGGGGATCGAAGTCCAACAAAAGCAAGAGCTTTTGGAAACCTTGCCGATCGATGTGCGGCTTGAAAAGGTTTATGGCCTTATGCAGGGCGAAATGTCCGTGCTTCAGGTCGAGAAAAAGATCAAAACCCGCGTCAAAACCCAAATGGAGCGCACCCAGCGCGAATACTATTTGAATGAGCAAATGAAAGCCATTCAGAAAGAATTGGGCGACGGCGACGAAGAGCAAGACGAAGTTGCAGAGCTTGAAGAACGCATTGCCAAAACCAAATTCTCCAAGGAAGCCCACGAAAAGGCGAATGCGGAGCTGAAGAAGCTCAAAAACATGAGCCCAATGTCAGCCGAGGCAACGGTTGTGCGCAACTATCTCGACTGGATGCTGTCCATTCCGTGGAACAAGCGTAGCAAGGTTAAAAAAGACCTAGCGGCGGCTGAAAAAGTGCTCGACGATGATCACTATGGCCTCGAAAAAGTTAAAGAACGCATTGTGGAATACCTTGCCGTTCAGCAACGCAGCAAGAAGCTGAAGGGCCCCATTCTTTGCCTCGTTGGCCCTCCAGGGGTGGGGAAAACCTCGCTCGGAAAATCGGTTGCCAAGGCCACGGGGCGTGAGTTCATTCGCATCAGCCTTGGCGGCGTGCGCGATGAAAGCGAAATCCGTGGCCACCGCCGGACGTATATTGGCTCCATGCCGGGTAAAATCATTCAGGCTTTGAAAAAGGCCAAAACGTCGAACCCGCTAATTTTGCTCGATGAGATCGACAAGATGGGCCAAGATTTCCGCGGCGATCCCGCGTCTGCTATGCTGGAAGTGCTTGATCCGGAACAAAACTCCACATTTGTGGATCACTATCTTGAGGTCGAATATGACCTTTCTGATGTGATGTTCCTGACAACCTCGAACAGCTATAACATGCCGGGTCCGCTCTTGGACCGGATGGAAATCATTCCGCTTGCGGGTTACACAGAAGATGAAAAAGCCGAGATCGCCAAGCAACATTTGATCTCAAAGCAGATCAAAAATCATGGTCTTCGCAAAAATGAATTTGAGGTCACAGATGGGGCGCTCATGGACATTTTGCGGTACTACACACGGGAAGCTGGTGTGCGGAACCTTGAGCGTGAGTTGGCGAAATTGGCACGTAAAGCTGTGACAATGATTGTGCGCAAAAAGGAAGAAATCGTGCGTGTGACCTCCGACAACCTGTCTGAGTTCCTTGGCGTGCGGCGTTTCCGCTATGGTTTGGCCGAAGAAGAAGACCAAGTTGGTGTTGTAACGGGCCTTGCTTGGACCAGTGTTGGCGGTGAACTGCTCTCGATCGAAGCGCTTAAATTGCCTGGCAAGGGTCGGATGAAAACAACCGGCAAATTGGGCGACGTGATGAAGGAAAGCATCGAAGCTGCGAGTAGTTTTGTGCGCTCCATTAGTCCCGAAATTGGGGTGAAGCCACCGGTGTTCGAGAAAATCGACATCCACGTACACGTTCCCGAAGGCGCGACCCCAAAAGACGGGCCAAGCGCGGGTGTTGGCATGGTGACGTCGATTGTGTCTGTGTTGACGGGAATCCCCGTGAAAAAGGATATCGCCATGACCGGCGAGGTCACGTTGCGCGGCAATGTGTTGCCCATTGGCGGCTTGAAAGAGAAGCTATTGGCGGCGTTGCGGGGCGGGGTGAAAACCGTTCTCATTCCAGCAGAAAACGAAAAAGATCTGGTGGATATTCCGAACAACGTCAAAGATGGTTTGACGATTATTCCGGTGTCGCATGTGAGCGAAGTTCTGAAACACGCTTTGGTCTCTAAGCCGGAGCCGATTTTGTGGGATGAAGAAGCCGAGGAAGCTGCGCGGTTGGCGTCAATTGCAAGTCAAAGCAGCAATCCGAACCACCCAGTCGCACACTAAGACTAACACCTAAGAAGTTTTAGGGCGTCGAGAAATCGGCGCCCTTTCCGCATGCGCTGTGTTGCGTTTTTGAAATATCTCTTTGAATACTATGCGGTTTCTTTCGAATGAGTAGATTGTTAAGGAGGGATCAGATACGCTGTTCCCATAATCGAAACAATTGGACAGCCTCATGACCACATCTAGAAAAAGAACAACATTGAGCGAAAAAGCCACCACGGTTGAGCCAAAATCTGTCCCAACAGAGGGAACCGCTCCTCGCACGGTGGAGGGTGTTATTCCTTCGGAGAACGTCACAGAGCGCGCTCCCGAGATGAAAAAGAACGATTTGATCGATCGCATCATTGCCAAGAACGGTATGAAGCGAAAAGACGTTAAGCCATTGGTCGAAACCCTGCTTTCCGTTCTTGGAGAGGCGATTGGCAAGGGCGAAACGCTCAACCTTCAGCCCATGGGCAAGCTTGTCATTAAGAAAACAAAAGATATGCCCAATGCAACAGTGACCGTCTGCCGCATTCGGCGCTCCAAATCGCTTTGACCGCTTGGTTCTTCGAAAAGTGGCCATAATCGAGGCCGCTTAGTCCGTGGGACATCCAAGGTTTTCGTACTTTCTTTAGAACCAAAAAAGATCGCGTTGGGTTGCCCTCCCTTTGCGTTGGGTTGCCCTCCCTTTGCAGGGGCGTTAGCCGTTTGAAAAAACACAAAGTACGAGGCCCCAATGTCGAAATTCCCTCCTATATTCATATTGCGGCACGGCCAGACCGAATGGAATCTTGGGCATCGGTTGCAGGGATCGCTGGATTCTCCTCTGACTGCGCGTGGCAAGGAGCAAGCGGTCGTGCAGCAACGCCTTCTGGCGGGGGTGTTCGCGCGAGAAGCGGCGCAAGTTGTGGTGAGTCCCCTCGGACGAACCCGTCAAACCGCCGAGATTGCCCTGCGCGGTCATAAGCTTGTTTCCCCTCCAAGATTCGATCCACGTATTGCTGAAATTTCGGCGGGGCTCTGGGAAGGTTTGGAACGCAGCGAAATCAAGCGGCTTTGGCCAAGTTCTTGCCAAGCATCCTGTGATTTCGAGTATTATACGGGGGCGATAAACGGGGAGGGCGTTGATAAACTTCGCAAAAGGTGCACTGCGTTTCTCAACGAACTTACCACGACAACTGTTCTCATAACGCACGGAATTTGCTCAGTAATGTTGCGAGGAAACCTTTGTGGGTTGGACCATCAGGCGATGTGCAAGTTGCCACTGACTCAAGGATGTATCTTTGAAGTTCGCGATGGCGTGGAAGTAATTTTGCAAGAAGCAAAATAATCGCATTTTTGCTCTTGCATCCCCCCATGTGCCTAGGCTAATTAGCGCTTACCGGGTCGTTAGCTCAGTTGGTAGAGCGCTTCGTTTACACCGAAGATGTCGGGAGTTCGAGCCTCTCACGACCCACCATTTATCCCAAAGTGCCGTATGAATTTCAAAACGAATCATTTGTTGATGCCTGTTTGACGTCGAGCTATTTCAACGGTTTTCCCTGCTGTTATGGGGCAATTAGAGCTTCGGTTTACTGAAAAAATAAGCCTGAAAATATTTGTTCACTTTCCTTGCTCTTTTCGGACGAACGCGGCTTGACGCCAGCAACCGCGCACCCTAAAAGCAGCCTCACGCTTGGGTAGTTACTCAAGAGTGCAGCACGCGGTTGTAGCTCAGCTGGTTAGAGTACCGGCCTGTCACGCCGGGGGTCGCGGGTTCGAGCCCCGTCAACCGCGCCACTGCACTTTTGGAAGACGCCCGTTGCGATGCGCGGTTGTAGCTCAGCTGGTTAGAGTACCGGCCTGTCACGCCGGGGGTCGCGGGTTCGAGCCCCGTCAACCGCGCCACTTTCCTTTTCTCAATGTAAAATTTTCGCCGCAGGGCACATTACGCCACTTAAGCGTTCCTAGGTTCCGCAGAAGGTCGCATAGACGCGTTCATCGTCCTTTGGGGCGTCCATGAGCGTTTTATCCTCGGGCCGCTCGTATGGGGTGCTTAGTGCTGCGTGGAGGGCCGCGAGGGGCGCGAGGTCGCCTGTTACTGCAGCCTGGATCGCTTGTTCGACGCAGTGATTGCGGGGAATGACGGCTGGGTTTGCGCGGGCCATCACCGATTCTGGATCGCTCTCCGATTCAAGGCGCTCTTTCCAGCGAATCTCCCAGTTCTCAAAACCTGTGGGGTCGCTGAATAACGCGGCGCTCCCTCCATGCGACAGTGACCAGAAAAACAGCGTAAAATCAACTTCCTCGGCGGCCATGATTCCAAGCAAATCGACGAGAAGAGGGCGGTCGGAGGCTTTGGCCACATCAAACCCAATTTTCTTGCCAAACACGGAGAGCCACGCGCGATGAAAACGCGGAACAAAGCTGTTTACGGCTTGGGTCGCTTGGGCAATGGCCTCGTCTTGTGGGCCCATAATTGCAATCAAGCTGCTTGCGAATTGTGCGAGATTCCATGCGGCAATATCGGGCTGGCTTTGATAAGCATAGCGCCCTTGCTGATCGATGGAGGAAAACACACGCGTGGGATCAAATCCGTCCATGAAGGCACAGGGGCCATAGTCGATGGTGATTCCACCCACGTGGCAATTATCGGTGTTCATCACGCCATGAATAAAGCCCAAACCCATCCATTGCGCCACAAGATCAGCTTGCGCGTTGACGGCGGCTTGCAAGAGGCCAAGCGGGCCATCTACTTCGGGATAGTGCCGCGCGATGGCAATGTCCGTCAGTAGGGTAAGCGCTTCGGTATCGTTGCGGTAGGCGAAGTATTGAAAGGTGCCGACGCGTAAGTGGCTACTGGCCACACGCGTGAGGATAGCGCCGGGGAGGGCTGTTTCGCGTTGGACGCGCTCCCCCGTCGCGACAATGGCGAGGGCCCGCGTTGTGGGGACGCCGTAGGCATGCATTGCTTCGCTCACGAGGAATTCCCGCAAGACGGGGCCAAGCCACGCGCGACCGTCGCCGTTGCGCGAATAGGGGGTGGGACCAGAGCCTTTGAGCGCGATGTCGAAACGTGCGCCTGTAGGGGTGAGGACTTCGCCCAGAAGATGCGCGCGCCCATCGCCAAGGCGTGGGACGAAGTTGCCAAATTGGTGTCCGGCATAGGCCTGCGCGATGGGCTGCGAGCCTTCGGAAATGGCATTGCCTGAGAGCATGTTGAGCAGGTTGTCGCTGTGGAACAGATCTTCGGAAAGCCCAAGTTCCAGCGCGAGTTCCTGATTGAGCGCCAAGAGTTCCGGCGCGTCAACAGGTGTCGGGGCCGCCTCCGCGAACATAGTTTTTGGAAGGCGTGCATAGGAATTATCAAATTTAAACAGTGCCATGCGCGCGCCTTTTAATGTTGTTTCGGTCTAAAGCCGCCCGATGCGCTCCGTTAAAAGAGCGAAAAACCCGTCGGCGTCAATCTCGCTCATGAAGGTAGCATTCGGCGCGCGGTCCGTCACCCCCCACCAATCGGCAACCGTCATTCCAAGCGTCAATTTGGAGGTGGTTTCGATCTCGACATTGACGAAACGGCCTTGAAATAATTCGGGTGTAATCAAGTACGCAATGACGCAGGGATCGTGGAGCGGCGCGCCGAGGGAGCCGTATTTTTCTTTGTCAAAACGCTCAAAAAAGTCTGTCCACTCGGCGACCATTTTCCCTGGAGCCGTCCCTAGCGCACGAAAGGCATCCACCCGCGCGGCGGTGGTCAAAGCTTTGTGGGTAACGTCGAGGGGCATGACAGTGATTTTTATGCCAGATTTAAAAACAATATCAGCGGCTTCTGGGTCGACGTAGATGTTGAATTCTGCGGCGGGAGTGATGTTTCCTACTTCAAAGTACGCACCGCCCATCAAGACGATCTCTTGGACACGCGCAATGATGTCGGGCGCTTTTTCAAACGCTACGCCGATGTTGGTGAGAGGGCCAAGAGGGCAAAGCGTGACCGTGCCTGCGGGTTCAGCGCGCAGGGTTTCGATGATGAAGTCCACGGCGTGGCCCGCAGTCAGCGCCATCGTCGGTTCGGGCATCACAGGGCCGTCGAGGCCAGTTTTGCCATGCACATGTTCCGCGGTAACAAGGGCGCGCTTCATTGGCGCGTCGCAGCCCGCAAAAACCTTTGTGTCGGGCTTTCCCGCCAATTCACAAACGATGCGCGCGTTCTTTTCCGTGAGGGCCAAGGGCACGTTGCCAGCAACAGCAGTTATCCCCAAAACGGTTATGTCTTCAGGGCTTCCGAGCGCCAAAAGGATGGCAACGGCGTCGTCTTGGCCTGGGTCGGTATCGATGATGATTTTGCGGGGCGTTTTATGTGCATTCATTAACTTGGCTTCCTATCGTGAAGTCGAAGATTGCGCAGACAAACACGGATTTGCAAGTAAAGACTTGGCTATAAATGCAAACACCCCCGCACAATTGGCAGGGGTGTTTTCGTTTGGTCAGACCGAATATTAACCGTCAAAATCTACTGTTTCCGCGAGGCGAATGGCCTGTGCGCGCAACTGTGCGATTTCCATCAAGTTGGTCTCGTCTGCGGTGAATTCACCCCAGCTTGCAACAACAGGATCGACGCTTGTTCCCGGTGCTATTGGGTATTCAAAATTCTTCGCAGCGTAGATTTCTTGAGCTTTGGAGGACGCCAAGAATTCCATGAATTTCACGGCATTGTCCCTGTTTGGTGCATATTTCGTCATCGCGACACCAGAGATGTTGACGTGTGTGCCAGAGCCTTCAAACGTTGGGAAAACGATATCAACTGAGTCGGCCCATGCCTTTTGTTCCTCGTCGGCCAACATTTGGCCCATGTAATAAGTGTTGCCGATCGCGATGTCGCATTCTGCGGCCCAAATCGCCTTGATCTGTGCGCGGTCGTTGCCTTGGGGTTTGCGCGCGAGGTTGGCTTTTACACCTTCAAGCCATGTGGTGACATAGGCCTCGTCATGGTGCGAAAGCATGGCTGCGATCAACGCTGTGTTATAGGCGTGCGTTCCAGAACGGGTACAGATGCGCCCCTTCCATTTCGGATCTGCGAGGTCCTCATAGGTTGTGACTTCGCCGTCAGCGACACGTTCTTTGGACGCATAGATGACGCGGGCTCGGGTGGTAAGGCCAAACCATTCATTGTTTTCACCGCGCAGGTTAGCAGGGATATTGGCGGTGAGGATTTCGCTCTCGACAGGTTGGGTGAGGCCCGCTTCGATGACCGAATTCAAACGCGCAATATCGACCGTCAAAATGACATCAGCGGGGGTGCGATTGCCTTCGGCGGTCAGTTTTTCAACCATGCCTTTTTCAAGGAAAGCGACGTTCACGTCGATGCCTGTTTCCGCGGTAAAAGCTTCTGTGAGGGGGGCGATCAGTTCTGGTTGACGATAGGAATAGACATTCACTTCGTCGGCAAGAACGGGGGAAGCGAGGGCCAAAGTGGCAAGCGTAGTGATCAGGCGCATGGTATCTCCGAGTAAAAAGGTGCGAATTGTATGAGGGCTTTTAATCTGACTAAAACACTCAGGTCAAGAGTGGAGTGGATAATACCCCACTAAAATAATCGGAATAATTGTCGCGGGTAGATTACCCTGTTGTAACTGCGCGCTTTTCTAGGCGTTTCACAGCATCCCACAACGCGTCCATTTCAGCCAGATTGGACTCGACCGGAGTTTTTCCCTGCTCCGCAAGTAGGGCTTCGATCCCCTCAAAGCGCCGTGTAAATTTGGCGTTTGCAGCACGGAGCGCGGCCTCTGGGTCGACTTTCATATGGCGGGCAACATTGGCCATGACGAAAAGCAAATCCCCGAATTCTTCTTCAACTTCGGTTTGGGTAAGCTCTGCGCGTGCCTCGGCGAGTTCGTGGGTTTCCTCAACAACCTTATCCAAAACCTGCGAAATATCGGGCCAATCAAAGCCGACCCGCGCCGCACGTTTTTGCAATTTCACAGCCCGCAGCAGGGCAGGAAGCCCAACAGCCACTCCCTCCAGAGCACCTTTTTGTTCTTTGTCGGAACGCTCGGCGGCCTTGATTTTTTCCCAATCAACTGTTTGTTGCGCTGCAGATTTGTCGCGGCTTTCGTCACCAAAAACATGCGGGTGGCGGGCGATCATTTTGTCGCTGATGTTTTGGGTGATGCTTTGGAAGGTGAAATCTCCGGCCTCGGCACCGATTTGCGCTTGAAACACGACTTGAAGGAGTAAATCGCCTAATTCGCCCTCAAGTTCCGCAATGTCACCCCGTTCAATCGCGTCGGCAACCTCATAGGCCTCTTCGATCGTATAAGGGGCGATACTGGCGTAATCCTGTTCGACATCCCAAGGGCAGCCCGTTTCGGGATCTCTTAGACGCTCCATTATGGCCAAAAGTCGTGAAATTTCGCCATTTGACGTCAGGAGAGGTTGTTGTGCCATTGCAGCGCCCTTTTGTTTCAGAAAGACTATGGCGAGTTAGACAAACGACGGCATGGGAGTCCAGAGCAGATGGCAGTTATCAATCGGATAGGGGATCTGAGTGCGGAAATGACCACTTGGCGTCGGGCATTGCACGAGAACCCAGAGCTTGGTTTTGAGTGCCACGAGACAGCTGCGTTCGTCGCTCAGAAACTTCGTGAATTTGGGGTGGATTCGATTGAGGAAGGCATCGCCAAAACGGGGATTGTTGCGATCATCAACGGCCAGAAACCTGGCCCCACAATTGGCCTGCGCGCCGATATGGATGCTCTCCCGATGCAAGAAGAAAGCGGCGTGGAATACGCGTCCAAGAATGACGGAAAAATGCACGCCTGTGGCCACGATGGACACACGACGATGTTGCTGGGCGCCGCCAAATATCTCGTGGAAACCCGCAATTTTTCGGGGCGGGTAGCATTGTTGTTCCAGCCTGCCGAAGAAGGCGGCGGCGGCGGCGAAGTTATGTGCCAAGAAGGGGTCATGGACCGCTTTGACATCCAAGAAGTCTATGCCATCCACAACGCGCCCGAAGTGCCTGTCGGCAAGTTTGAAACCTGCGTCGGGCCGAATATGGCAGCGGTTGATAGCTTTGATATTTTCATCAAAGGGACCGGCGGACATGCCGCGATGCCACACGAAACTGCCGACCCGATTATGACTGCTGTCGCGCTTGCGCAAGGCATCCAAAGCATTGTGAGTCGCAATCACAAAGCGACCGACGATTTGGTGGTATCTGTCACACAAATTCACGCGGGGACCGCCGACAATATTATCCCCGATACGGCCTATATCAATGGAACCGTGCGCACCTTTGCAAAGGATGTACAGGCCATGGTGATGAAACGGCTTGAGGAGCTTTGTAGCGGATATTCAAGCGCTTACGGGGTGCATGCAAAGCTGGTTTATCACAAAGGCTATCCGGCCACGATCAATCACGCCGCGCAAACCGCAAAGGCCGCAGAAGTGGCACGGAGCATCGTGGGAGAGGCCAACGTCGACGCCGAGGCAAGTCGGATCATGGCCGCCGAGGACTTCGCCTATATGCTCGAAGAACGCCCCGGGGCCTATCTTCATTTGGGGCAGGGTATGGGCGCGCAAGTTCACCACCCCGCCTATGTTTTCAATGATGAAATCCTACCAATTGGCGCGTCTTTCTTTGCCCGTATGGTAGAAAACTCCCAGCCTTTAACCTGACCTTCATTTAGAGAATTGATACGTAATGATTAAACTACTCATGGGATTGGCGGGGGTCTTGGCCCTTTTTTCGCTCTATGTCCGCTTGGCACCTAGTCCCGCATCACTGTGGCACCGTTCGGTTCATGACATAGCGGAACCGTCTGAGAAGAGTTATCGGACCACGCTTCAAGGGATCGATTTTTTGCATCTGCATGATCTTATCCTGCAAACGGACCGCACAAAGGTTCTGGCGGGCTCTCCCGAGGAGCGTCACGTCACCTATATCACCCGTTCAGCGCTTTGGAACTTCCCAGATTATACCACAATTGAGCAATCAGGATCCGAGACGACGATTGTTGGCAGGTCAAGATTTGGGAAAAAAGATCTTGGGGTGAATCAGGCGCGTATCCAAGGATGGGTCGCGGATTTGATACAGACCGGAGGATAGGCAGCCCTCGGATTGTTCGCGCCACATTGGGTTGTTGAGCGACATCTCGCAGCGGGCGGTAAACATACGTCCATCAACCTGTAAGCAGACGGTTTGACCCAGTTCGACGCGACTTCCTGTTTTATCGGTGCAATAGCATGAAACCTCAGGCAGCGGTGGCGCAGCAACGCTTTGGTTGGCCGTTTCGGCAAGGCTTGCTGTGCCCAGCAAAGCAAAAATTAAGCTTAAACCGTTCATATGACGATCTTAGCACATTTCGCCCCCTTGACCAAATCCGGCAGATAACGCATTTCCATAGCATGATAGCAACAGACACACTCATGCAGATCCTGCAACGGTTTCAATTTCTCGAAGCTTCTATGGCGGAGGGAACGTCTGATATTGCGGTCCTGGCCAAGGAATATTCCGACCTTAAGCCCGTGGTTGATGAAATTCAGTCCTATCAACAGCTCACCAGTGATATAGCTGATGCCGAAGAGATGCTGTTGGATCCCGAGATGAAAGAGCTGGCGGATGAGGAACTGCCCGTTTTGCGCGCCCGACTTCCCCTCGCTGAATCCGCTTTGCAACTTACACTCCTGCCCAAGGATGAGGCCGATGCTCGTCCCGCGATGTTGGAAATCCGTCCGGGTACGGGGGGCGATGAGGCGGGGTTGTTTGCAGGCGATTTGATGCGAATGTATCAGCGCTATTGCGACAATCACGGGTGGAAATTTGAGATCATTGAATACAATGAAAGCGAGCTTGGCGGGGTCAAGGAATTGGTCGCGCGGATTTCGGGCGAAAACGTCTTTGCGCGCCTGAAATACGAAAGTGGCGTTCATCGTGTTCAGCGTGTGCCGACAACCGAAAGCGGCGGGCGGATACATACGTCAGCGGCAACCGTTGCCGTGCTTCCCGAAGCCCAAGATGTTGATATTAATATCAACACCAATGATATTCGCATCGATACCATGCGGGCTTCCGGCGCGGGTGGGCAACACGTCAACACCACCGATTCCGCCGTACGGATCACCCATATTCCCACAGGTATCATCGTTGTGAGCGCCGAGAAATCGCAGCACCGCAACCGCGAAATCGCGATGACCGTGCTCAAAACGCGACTCTATGATTTGGAACGTCAAAAGCTGCACGACGAACGCTCTGCCAGCCGCAAAAGCATGGTGGGGTCGGGCGATCGTAGCGAACGTATCCGCACCTATAATTTCCCGCAGGGGCGCATGACCGACCACCGAATCAACCTGACCCTGTATAAACTTGATCAGGTGATGGCTGGCGATTTGGATGAAACCATTGACGCGCTTACCACCCATGCTCAGGCCGAGCTTTTGGCCGAGATGGAAAATTGATCGCTGAGAAAACGGGGGCGGTTGCCCTTTTCGAAGCGGTTCAACTCCTTAAAAGGGCAGGGGTGGCCGATCCCGCCACCGACGCGCGTATTTTGCTCGCGCATGCCTTAAAAATGGAACGCGCGCGCCTCACTTTGGTGGTTCAGGAGCCGATGTCCAGCGTGGCCCTCGCGGAATTTGAGACACATATTGCGGCGCGCATGGCCCGCCAACCCGTGTCGCAAATTATCGGCCTGCGGGCCTTCTATGGGCGCGACTTTCGGGTGACGCCCGATGTCTTAGACCCGCGTCCAGATACGGAACTTGTGATTGACTTGGCCCTTGAACGCCCTTTTGAGCGGGTGCTTGATCTTGGCACGGGGACGGGCTGTATCCTGCTGACTTTGCTGGCGGAAACCAAGGCCACGGGGCTTGCGACAGACGTGAGTACTGCCGCGTTGGATGTGGCGCGCGGCAATGCCGAAGCGCTCAACCTTACCAGCCGCACTGAATTCATAATGAGCGATTGGTTCGCTGACATTCCACCACAGGCTTTCGACCTTATCGTGTCCAACCCTCCCTACATCAGTGCACAGGCCATGCAAACCCTCGCCCCCGAAGTGCGCGACTGGGAACCTCATGGCGCCCTTACGCCGGGGGGAGACGGTCTTGGGCCGTACCAAATTCTTACTCGAAACGCTCCCAGATATCTCGTACCAAACGGACGCCTCATCGTGGAAATTGGTTTTGATCAAGCTCCTCAGGTGGCTCAAATGTTTGAACAGGCGGGCTTTGCACAGGTTGCTGTTTCCAAAGACCTTTCCAACAATGACAGGGCTGTTTCGGGGGGTTGGGCGGAAAATTGACGGAAATTTCACACGTATTGTGCGAAAATCGCCTAATGATGCCTCTAAGATGAAATTTATGCTTGTTTTACGCGCGGGGTCGTGTTTACTCCTGATTAAGGTAAGGCGGCGGATGCTTAATAGGCGGTCCCCCTTGCTGATAAGCCAGAAATCGTCAGGGCCGGTATAGAAACCCCACGCAAGAGGCGCGGCATGGACCTTACGACTGCCATATAGGGCTGGATAGAAAAAAATATGAGATCTTCCAAAACACGCTCACGCGGTAAGAATAACCGTAGCCGTTTTCCATCAAACAATGGTGGCAACTTAACCAATCGGGTTTTCGATAGTTCGGGACCTGAAGGTAAGGTGCGCGGGACACCACAGCAAATAATCGACAAGTATAACCAACTGATGCGCGATGCTCAGTTGTCAAATGATCGAGTCGCTGCAGAGAATTTTGCCCAGCATTCCGAGCATTACACCCGCCTGTTGGCCGAAAATATGCGCGAAATCGAAGAGCGCCGTGAAAGCCAAGAAGCCCAAAACCGTGACCGTCAGGCGCAGCGCGACAGCGAGCGCACGGATCGGTTCGAACGTCAAGAAACGCAGGCCGCAGGTACTTCGCCGATTGAACCGCCCGTGCAATCCGCTCCGACGCCTGTTGCCAAGCCGGATACGCCGCGCCCCTATGTTCAGCCTGATTTGGGTTCTGGCCCACAACCTGATTTGTTGGATACAAGCACTGATAATAGCGGATTGGTGGATACGCCTGAGGCCAAACCGCGCAAGGTTTCTAATCGCCCGCCGCGTAAGCCTAGGACTGAAAACCCCGTTGCCGCCCCAGTAGACGGGGCCGAGCCAGCTTCAGAAAAGCCAAAACGCGCCCCGCGCCGTCGTAAGCCAATCGAGAAAAATGTCGATGCGGGTACACCTGCTTCAGAGGCTGCTCCCCGGTCCGAGCCAACAGGCGAGTAGGTCTTTAAAATACGTTAAAGAGAGGGCTAAAGGGAAACCTTTAGCCCTTTTTTATGCCTAGGGTTTAGGGTTTGGCTAACTCACGGGCCAAGGCACAGAATTGCTCAATGGACAATTGCTCTGCGCGTTCGGTGGGTTTGATGCCCGCTGCCATCAGACGATCTTCGATGTCGGGTGCTTGTCCTTTAAGGGCGGCGCGAAGCATTTTGCGGCGTTGATTGAAGGCAGCAGCAACCACGCGGGACAAAATTTTGGGGTCGGCCTCAAACAACGGTTTTTCGCGCATTTGTAAATGAACTACGGCAGAGTGCACCTTTGGCGCGGGGGTGAAGGCCTCGGGTGGGAGGCTCATGACGATACGGCAATCACAGCGCCATTGCGCCAAAATCGCGAGTCGCCCGTAGGGTTTTCCACCCGGTTCGGCGACGATACGATTCGCCACTTCGCGCTGGAACATCAAAGTCAGGCTCTGCCAAAACGGCGGCCATACGGCGGGGGTGAGCCAGCGTACCAACAGTTCGGTTCCCACGTTATAGGGCAAGTTGGCCGCAACACGGATGGGCGGCGTCAGCATGGACAATGGGTCGATTTCCAGCGCGTCGCCGTTGATCACCTCAAGTTGCCCTGGATAGACAGCGGCAATTTCCGCGAGTGCGGGGAGGCAGCGCGCATCTTTTTCCACGGCCAGTACGCGGCGCGCGCCTTCGGCCAGCAAACCACGGGTCAACCCGCCCGGGCCGGGGCCGATTTCGAGAACATCGCATTGCGTTAGGTCCCCCGCTTGGCGGGCGATTTTGGACGTCAGATTGAGGTCGAGTAGAAAGTTTTGCCCTAGGGATTTCTTGGCGGAAAGTTGGTGGTTTTCGATCACCTGCGCGAGCGAAGGGAGGGAGTCTATTGTTGCCATTGTTCGGTCCTAATTTTGCGCACGCGCAGTCGCCATTTTATGCGCAAGTTTGAGGGCTTCGATAAGGCTTGTGGGTTCAGCAATCCCACGGCCAGCAATGTCAAAAGCGGTGCCATGATCGGGCGAGGTGCGCACGAAGGGAAGGCCCAGAGTGACGTTGACACCGCGATCAAAATCGAGCGTTTTGATCGGGATCAGGGCTTGGTCGTGGTACATACAGACCGCTACATCATAGCTCGCACGGGCGCGCGCATGGAACATGGTATCTGCGGGCAGGGGGCCGCGAAGGTCCATTCCTTCGACCTGCATTTGCGCGATCACACCGTTGATCATGTCGAGTTCTTCACGCCCCATTGCCCCGCCTTCTCCAGCATGTGGGTTGAGGCCCGCGACGGCAACTCGAGGTTTGGATATGCCGAAGTCGCCCTGCAATCCGGCGACTGTAATCCGCAAGGTTTCGCGCAGCAATTCGGGGGTGAGTTGTTTTGGAACTTCGCTCAACGCAATATGGATTGTGACGGGTACAACGCGCAACTGATCACAGGCCAGCAGCATCACTACGCGCTCCACCCCTGCCAAATCCGCTAAAAATTCCGTGTGGCCGGGAAAGGCAAATCCAGCGCCATCTTTAAGGGCTTTTTTGTGGATGGGGTTGGTGCAAACTGCGCTGGCTTGGCCGGATTGAACCAATTTAACCGCCCTTTCTATCACGTCGATCACGCCTTGGGCGTTGGCCGCAGTGGCGGTTCCGAAGTGGTTCTGCGTAGCAAAAGAATGGGGCAAAACGGGTAGGCCACCGGCCATCGCGCTTGCGGCTTCATTTGGGTGGTCAATCAAAACATGGGGCACCGACCCCACCAAGTGGCGCGGATCGGCGATGAGGAAAAACGGCACAGATCCCGACAGTTCAGACCAAGCCTTCTCGGATATTTCCATACCCACGCCCGCAGGTTCGCCACAGGTTAAAGCAATCGGTGGAATCATGGTTCGCGGATCAAAGCGGTTGCCCGCAATTCAGCTAAATACGCATCGGCATAAGATGTGACGCGCTCGTTAATCAGGCGGGTGCGAAGGGCGTTGCGAGTCTCGTCCTCAACGATTTCGGCTGTGCGCCCACAAAGCATAAGCACCACCAAAGTCTGTCCGTCGTTGCGGGTTAAATTCGCCGAGACTTCGCCTTCGTCAAGTTTCGCAAGCTCTACCGCGATGTCGCTTGGCACGTCTGACTGGGCTTGCGAGATGATCTCAAGCTGCTCCTCGGTTGAATTGGGATACAGCCCATATAGATCGTCGCAGGAATCAGCAGTGTAACGCAGACTCATTGCTTGCTTCACGACGTTCGGTGCGCGCCCGCCTGGTAAATAGAGCCGTGCGTATTCCACCGCGAGGGCCGTCGGGATTGGCGCAGCCGTTTCCTGAATTGCACGCATTTGAAAAAACAGCAATGCATTTGGAATTTCAATAGGGTCGGTGATTTCACCGGGGGCGAGTGTCAGGAGAAGAGGGCGAAATGCAGGCGGCAAATCAGCGAGGGACAGCCAGTCTAACTGGCCACCATTTGGCGCGGATTGCGAAACGGAAACGGCTGTTGCTGCTTCGGAAAAAACCTTTGTACTCGTGATCTTCTGGATTTCGGCGCTAATGACGGCCGCGCGTTCTTGGTTCTCGGGCGTGTCAGCCGGAAGGACGATTTCGCCCAACAGCACCCGCACCCCACCGGTTTGGGACGACAGAGAAAGGGCGCGGTCAACTTCCGCCTCTGAGACGCGCCCGCGTTGACCAAAGAGCGTGCCCACCACCTCGCGCCAAAGGATGCCTGAAGCGACGAAATCCCGAAACGTTTGAACGTCAATGCCCTCTTCGGCCATGGCTTGGATGAACTCTTCTGGCTCAAGCTTTGCGCGCCCAGCGAACTCAATCATGCCTTGGTTTATGGCCTCGTCCTCAACGGAAATACCGAGGCGCTCAGCGGCATCCAAATAGAGACGCTCATCAATCAAACGGTCGGTGGATTCTTGGGTGAGGTTGCCAGCGGTGCCCAACGCTTTCAAGAAGAGGGCGCGTTGTTCGAGTTCATATTGTGTGATGATGCGCTCGTTGACTCGCACCACAATGTCAAATGGACCCTGAGCCTGCGCACTAGGCACGGCGCCAAGCACGAGAAAAACGGCAAGGATCGTATGAAAGAAGTGTTTAGATACTGTCATTGCTACTGGGCCTTGTTATTTGTCATTCTGGTCGTCACGTCGCGTGATTAATTGAAACGCCTGCATTTTTGAACCGACTTCTTGGGTTTTGAGCCATCCGAGCCAAACCCAGTAAGAGCAACGGTCATGCCAACACTCGTTGAAGGGTCCACGTTATCGGAGGAAGTGAAGCGGTGCGAGAGCGAAAGGTCAATCTCAACGCATTCATTTTGATAGGTTAAGCCGAAACCCGCTTCTGTGGGGGTGACGGCGGCCAAATCATAGCGCCAATATACATCACCAGACCACGTTGAGTTGATCAGGTAGTCAGCATCAAACGTCCATTCCGAAGTGTTTGTATATCGATCAAGCGCTGGTTCCGGTGTAAGCCAAATATAGCCTGTTGAAATATTATACCGATCATCGGTGTAAGTCAGGAGGTTTTCACTACGCGTAAACGAGAAGTCGTCGTCAATCAGGGAGTGCGATGCAAAGGACAATCTGTTTAGGATATCGACTTCAAAAGACGCTAACCAATCCGATTGAAAACCGGCTAATCCCGACCCTTGGTAGAACAAATCGGGGTCTTGGGCGCGCACCACCCTCCCAACGGTTGCTCCAAAGGTTAATCCGTCTGGGCTAACGCGTTTGTAAGTTAACCCAATATTGGCCCATGTCCCCGCTTCGCGTCGATCCAATCCGGGAAAACGGTTGCCCGAAAACATGTTACCCGGGTCCAATGTGGCGTCTTGGCTGTCTTCATTTGGCGGGAAGTCGCTTTGAAGAGGGCTGTAAAACACTTGAACGATGGGTTCCAAAAGGTGCTTTGTGCCATCCTGAGATGACTTCATGAGCGGCCAGCGCAATTCGGCCCCAAGGGTGCCATAAGTTAGGAACTCGGACGGCGGATATGTCGTATCTTGCTCAATACCATACAGTTCGGCCCCCACATCCGCCCCCGCGGAAAAGAGCATGCCGTTGCCAACGAGCGCTGTCTTTTTCCAACTTAGAAAGGCCGCGCCGCGTTGCACGTCCCGTCCGACAATGTTTTCGTCGGATTGGCGCTGTGCGGCATGAAAGGAGGCAGAAAACGTTGCCGATCCACCAACGCCGGCAGGAAAGAAACGTCGCTCATAGACCGAGTCAAAGGCGAGGTTGGGCAAGGTGGCATTGTCGTCGCCTTCGCGCAGGGATTCCGCATTGGAAAGCGCGGTGCTAATATACTCATATCGTTTCGCCCGCGACAAATCGATGGTGCTGTTGAGCAAATCTTGGTCCGAGAAATCATAGGTCAAAAGATAGTCATGATCCGAAACGATTTCGGCGCGAATTTTCAAGATAAAGTCCTGTGCCACAGCGAGTTCACCACCGCCAAAGAGATACCCGCGCGTGATGTCGGGCATGATGTCGTCCTTCGAAATCGCACCCTCAAATTCAAGCAATCCGTTCTGGAAGGCTTGGCGGTAACGATACTCCATCGTATTGGTATTATTGGTAACAAGAGGGGCGAGGGTGAGGTCTTTTGAGGTGCCAAAGGGCAGAAAATACGGAATCCGCACACCTTGGCCCAACTGGGAATTCGACACGAGGGACGGGATGAGAAAACCACGTGTGCGTTCGAGCGATGGGCCGGGAAGGCGCATGTATGGCAAGTAAAAAATAGGCACCCCCATGACCCGTAGTTGCGCTTTTTCGAAATAGAGTTGTTTTTCCAATTGGTCGTGTACGATGCTTTCGGCCCGTATTTCCCAAAGCGGTGTCGGGTTGCTCGCACAGACCTCACAGGAGGACGCAACCGTTTTGTAAAGGCGGGTATAGCGGCCGTCGACGCGTTGAATTTGGTTCGCGGCCATTTGCAATTGCTGGTTTAGGACAAGACGCGCGCCGACAAGAAGACCCTCTTGAAGGTCGCGGTCCAACGCACCACTATCCGCCAAGATCAGAGTTTCGGTGCCTCTAGTAAGGCTCATGGGCCCCTCGATCAGCAGCGTTTCTTGTTTGGATTGATAGGTGATTTTGTGCGCCTTCAAGTGCGCCTCGTCAAAGAAAACCTCGACGTTCCCCGTCGCGACCAAATCGCCGTCACTGTTCACTGAAATTGCATCGGCCACCAGACTTGCAGGACCATTCTGTTCCTGTTGGGTCGTGGTTTGCGCATGGGCAAACGTGGCGGGGATTGCAAACGCCACTAGTACCGCGCTAGCCAAAATGCGTGTCACAGGACGGATTTCGAGCATTACCCGTCCTCCATATGCAACAAGAGGGCCATCGCGATAAAAATTGACACGATGGGTGGTGACCACGTTGCAAGAGCAATCGGCAGTTGTCCGTTTTCTCCAAAAATTTGAAGGAAATCCCGAAGGAAGAAAAGGCTAAAGGCGAGGAGAATCGCGGCTAAAATCATCACCCCAGTACGGCCAAAACGCGTGTGGCGCATCGTGAAACCCGCGCCAATCATCACCATAGCCACAAACATCAACGGCATTGCCAACTCGCGATACAGCCAAGCCTTGTGTTTAAGGGCAGAGAAACCGGCGCGTTCCAACTGATCGATATAATTTGGTAAATCCCAAATCGAGATCGCATTGGGCGTTCCAAAACTGTCGCGAATTTTGTCAACAGTCAGGTCGCTTTCAAGGGCAAAATCTTCCAACAGAATGGCATCGCGCTCTGGGTTTGTACTGCCTTCAAGGGGCCATCTTTTGACCCCGCTCAATGCCCAGTATCCGTCCTCAAGCACCGCTGTTGCGGCCTCAATGCGCGTCAACGGGTCGCCTTCCTGACTGAAGATAAGGAACGTCACTTGCTGCAATTCGGTGCCGTCAAGATTGGCTCCTGCGGCGCGAATTACCGTTTGGTTTTCGCTGTCCACCTGCCGAAGCCAAAGGCCCTCCGCGCTGATCGACATAACAGAGGATTGGTCCGTCGTGAATTGGCGCGACACATATTCATATTGCTTTTTTGTGGCGGCCACGATGGGATTGAAAACCGCAACTGTGATGACCCCAAACAGAAACGCGACGATCACCGGCGAGATCAAACTTTTGATCGCACTTCGACCAGAGGCGCGAATGACAACCAATTCGCTACTACGTGCAAGCCCCAGAAACAGCGCAAGAGTCGCGAGCACAACAACAAGTGGCAAAATAGCATACATCGAACTCGGGGTATTGAGCGCCGCGAGGGTAATCAGATCGGAAAATCCAAGATCGACATTGCCAAATTTGCGAATTTGTTCAGCAATGTCGAGCAGAAAGGCAATGCCCAAAAAGACGGAAAAGACACCAAAAATGGCTTTCAAATACTTGCGTGCCAAATAGAAATAGAGAGTCATCGCGCCCACCTCCGCAATTGGGCAAGGACTTGCGGATTGGCGGCAAACCAAAGCAGGGTACCGGACATTCCGACACCAACAAGCGCTGGAAGATAGGCTGCCCACCAAAAGTTTGCGGCACGTAAACTCATGTCGAGGGCTGCCGAGTCGACAGCCTTCACAACAATCAACAGCACAAAGGCAAATCCAATCTGCGGCCAGAGTCCGAAGCGGCTAAACCCACCCAAAAGAAGGCAGGAAAACCCGATAAGGGCGCTCACCAAAGCCAAGAGAGGTTGGGAAAGCCTTTGATGCGCGGCAGACAGCATACGGGCTTCATTGACCTTCGTTTCCGCGAGGAGGGCAGGTGTCGGATGTAACAACTCCCAAGTGGATAACTCGCTGATCGTTCGGTTTCTTGTCGAGGGCGCGGCGATTAGGTCATTGATATCAAAAACTAAATCCTGAAAACTTGTGGTAAACAGCCGTTGCCCCTCCGCCCGCAAACTTTGCGCAATGCCTTCAAGCATCAACAACTTTGGTCCAGAGGCGTCTTCCACCAAAAGCGCGCGTTTGGCCGTATATGTGGTTCGGACGCCCTTAGAGCGTGCATCCGATAAAAGGATCTCATTCAGGGCTCCGTCAGGTGAAATATTGCGAATATAGAGCGTAATTCCCTTGGTCGGATTTAAAAATGTCCCGTCCACCAAAAGGCGCGCGGTGATGTTTCGCGACAATTCTAACGATCGGATTCCAATCTGTTTCGTCGCCGCAGGGATAAGAACGTGGGACAGAATGCTCATCATAATCGCCACAATAAACCCGAAAACGATCACCGGACGCGCCATGCGATACGGGCTGAAACCTGCCGACTGGACAACAACCATTTCGCTCTCGGACGAGAGCCGGTTCACCGCGTAAACCGTTCCAACAAAAGCAGAAAATGGTAAAACAAGGACGATGACGCGTGGCAAAGCAAGCGCGGTCAGTTCAAGGAAGACGCCAGCCGATTGACCGCTTGAGATGATTTGATCAAACAAAGATACCGCGCGATTGACCCAATAGACCAGCACGAGAACCAAGGAAAAGAAACCAAAGAGCACCATCAGTTGCGACAGGACATATCTGTCGAATCTCGCCACGTGAATCCCCTCGAAATCTTGGTTGAATTGGGTAAACTTATCGGAATATTGCGCTGGGGAAAACTGCTATCTGGTCATGTCGCCGTTTGGAGGCTACCAATATGGGGACACATTCAAAGGAGTCTCTGATGACCACACCCATTGCCCTGTATTTTGACGACATAAGTTTAGATTCGATCGCAAAACAAACTGGACGCATTGTTGTGTTTTTAGAGCCTCACGGGAGGCTTGATCGTTCATCTCGGCGGATTAACCGTATTACAAAGGGTGCACTTGGACGGTTTATCTTGAGTGATGCTTTTGAAGAAATGAAGGAAGGAATGGGGCTTGATTTGGCCTATCCGTCGGGCATGTTGGCAACTGCCATTCAGGTTATTCGCCTTTCCCGCAATCCAACAATCGAAAATGCACGCAAAGCAGGGGCCACTATCGCCAAGGGCTTAACCAAAGAAAGCACTTTGGTTTGCGCCAATACAATTGGCAAAGCCGCCGAGATATCGTTTGGGCTTGCCTTGCGGTCCTATGATTTTACACCCCATAAAACCAGCGGTGTAAAAGAACGCGGCGAAGTGCGCTTTCAAGTCGGAAAGCCTGAAGATATTGCTGCGAAGGCCGCTCCGTTTGCCGCTCTTGCAGAAGGGGTATTCTTCACCCGCGATTTGGTGAACGAGCCTTCGAATATTCTGACAACCGATGATTTTGCAGCGCGTTTGGCGGCCATGCAAGACCTCGGTTTAGAGGTCGAAATCCTTGAAGAAGCCGAGCTTGAAAAACTTGGTATGGGCGCGCTCTTGGCTGTTGGGCAGGGCAGCGAAAGTGCTTCTAAAGTTGTTGTTATGCAGTGGAACGGTGGCGGAAAAGAAGCGCCTTTAGCTTTGGTCGGCAAGGGCGTTGTGTTCGATACGGGGGGCATTTCCATCAAGCCCGCCGCGGGCATGGAAGACATGACAATGGACATGGGCGGTGCGGGTGTTGTTGCGGGCGTTATGCGCAGCCTCGCGCTTCGTAATGCCAAAGCAAATGTCGTGGGGCTCGTTGGAATCGTTGAGAATATGCCCGACGGCAAGGCCATGCGTCCGGGCGATGTTGTGACCTCGATGAAAGGCGACACGATTGAGGTTTTGAACACGGACGCGGAAGGGCGTCTCGTTTTGTGCGACGTGATGTGGTATGCGCAGGAACGGTTTAAACCCTCAGGGATGATCGATCTGGCGACGCTGACGGGTGCAATTATCGTTGGGTTGGGCCATGACAACGCTGGCGTGTTTTCCAATAATGACAAATTCTGTGATCGCTTCCTCAAGGCGGCGCGCACTGAGAATGAAGGCGCATGGCGGATGCCCCTTGGCGCCAGCTATGACAAGCTTTTGAAATCCCCGATTGCCGACATGAAAAATATTGGTGGACGCGCGGCAGGATCGATCACGGCGGCGCAGTTCCTTCAACGGTTTGTCCAAAAGAAAACGCCATGGATACATCTCGATATCGCGGGTGTGGCTCATATTAAAACCGGCACAGATCTTGCACCGGGCGGGGCAACTGGATGGGGTGTTGTTGCCATCGACCGCCTAATTCGCGATCGTTTTGAGGACTGATGGGACAGGTCTATTTCTATCACGTCACCCAAAGTCCCATTATTGCAACGCTGACAACCCTGCTTGAAAAATCGCTTCAGGCAGGGTGGCGTGTCGCTGTGCGCGGGGTCGATGCGGGATCTCTGGCACAAATCGATGATGCTTTGTGGCGCAACCCGCGTGACGGATTTTTGCCGCACGGCCTTGCGGGTGGCCCACATGATGCCGACCAGCCGGTATTGTTGACCACTAAATCGGAGATCCTTAACGGCGCGACCTGTTTGATTTCCCTCGAAGGGGCGACGCTTTCACCCGAGGAAATTTCTGCATCCGAACGGGCCTGTGTTTTGTTTGACGGGACCGACCCCGAGTCCGTTGACCGCGCGCGCGCGCAATGGAAAACCCTGACGTCTGAGGGGGCGAAGGCGATTTATTGGTCAGAAGAAACGGGCTCTTGGGTAAAAAAGGCCGAGAGCTCCTAACGGCGCAAAATCATTCTGTTAACGGCGCAAAATCATTCTGTCGCCAGCGATTTCAATGCTGCTCATTTGGCTCAGATAGGACATCCCCAAAAGGGATATATTGAGGTCGCCTTGATTTACATATGCGGCAATTCTGGGCGTTTTGATCCCATTAAACTCAATATCCGCCAATTGGACCCGCGCGGTTTTTACAACGCCATTTGCGGTATTTGCTGTGCCGAAAAACTGTAGGTCGTTTACTTCAATTCCCAGTTTTTGGGCGTCAGTTTGGCTCAAAACAATGTCAGTGGCTCCCGTATCTACAAGGAATTCGACTCGAGTATTCGAGATTGTGAGTTCGGCGTAAAAATGGCCATCGCGGTGGCGCACGAGCGTGATGATTTCACCGTCGCCGTCCTGAAAGGATGACTGCGTCGCGTGGTCGGATTTGATGTTTTCCCAGAGGCCGTAAGCGGCGACGAACCCGACGAAAATCAGGCCCCAAAGCGCGCCCTGTTGTAGAGTTTTTCCCATGGATTGGCGGTTTTGGACAAAGAACCAACTGGCAATGACAGTGCCAAGAAGAACCAAGTAGATCAATCGTCCTGTGTCGTCTCCGCTCATGAAAACCTCTTTAGTTCAATGGATTAAAGGGCAGACTGAATGAAGCCCTGTATGCCGTCTAGTATGAATTGAATGGCGAGTGCTCCCAATAGCATCCCAAGAAGACGTGTTACAACGTTGATCCCCGTTGGCCCTAAAATGCGCTCAAAAGGGCTTGCTGCAAAGAAGAGCGCAAGGGCACACAGCAGCACCGCAAACATGGTGAGCAAAATTCCGATCAAGCCGATTGTGCCCTCGGAATGGCCGACAAGCAGGATCATAGTCGCGATGGACCCAGGCCCTGCAATCAGAGGGGTTGCGAGGGGGAAAACCGAGGGGTCGTCGAAATCTTCCTCGCTTGTCGCTTCGGCGGCTTGGTCGCCACGGCGTTTTGAGCGGCGATCAAACAGCATATCAAGCGCAGTTAGGAACAAAAGAGCGCCGCCCGCTATGCGGAAAGCGTCCATTGAAATGCCGATAAATCCCAGAACGGTTTCGCCGAGAAGTCCAAACAGAGTGAGCAAAACGGCCGCGGTTGCCACAGAACGCACCGCTATTGCGCGGCGGCGATGTTGGGACATCCCTTGGGTCATAGCCACAAAAAGCGGCATCAATCCAATCGGATCAATGATCACGAAAAGGGTCGCGAATGCCGGAATTAAGATCGTAAAATCCAAACTTAACCTTCTGCTTTTTCAAGCCTCTCTAGCGATTTCATCCACATGGCTTCGGCACGATCCGTCGCGTCACGTACTTCGCCGTATTTCTTTTGCCAAACCTCGGCTTCACCCGATTTACCTTCTTCATAGATAGACGGATCGGCAAGTTTCTTGGCAAGACGATCACCCATATCGTTGAGTTTTGCGACTCTTTGTTCACAAACTTTCACGTCGGCGCGCAGGGCTTTCATCTGATCCCCAGTTGGACGTTTGCTCTTGGCGGCAACTTTTGGGCTGCGTGCCTTTTTGGGGGCATCGCTCGTGAGTAGCAACTTGCGATAGGCTTCCAGATCGTCCTCGAACGGATGCACGGTGCCATCTTTTACAAGCCACAACCGATCCGCGACCAGCGAGAGGAGGTGCATGTCGTGCGACACCAAAATAACGGCCCCTGTATAGGCGGTGAGCGCCTCAACGAGCGCTTCGCGGCTTTCGATATCAAGGTGGTTGGTGGGCTCATCGAGGATGAGGAGGTGCGGTGCGTCGATTGTTGCCAAAAGGAGCGAAAGCCGCGCTTTTTGTCCACCAGAAAGCCGACCTACAAGGGTGTCGGCCTGATCTGCGCCAAGGCCGAAGCCTGCGAGGCGTGCACGGTGACGGGCGGGCAGTTCTTTGGGGCGCACACGGCGCAAGTGGTCGAGCGGATTTTCATCCACATGGAGTTCGTCGACTTGGTGCTGGGCAAAATACCCGATCCGCAGCTTATTGTGCGAATTCATCCGACCACTCATGGTTTCCAAACGGCCTGAAAGCAGTTTCGACAGGGTCGATTTCCCTTCGCCGTTTTTCCCAAGCAGCGCGATGCGGTCGTCTTGGTCAATCCGCAGGTCGAGGCCTTTGAGGATCACCTTGTCGCCATAGCCCACGCTTGCGCTTTCCATATTAATAATCGGTGGTGACAACTCTTCTGGCTCAGGAAACGAGAACCGTTTGAGCGCGGATTCGCTCGGTGTGCTGATTGGCGTCATTTTTGCGAGCATTTTTACGCGGCTTTGGGCCTGAGTCGCTTTAGAAGCTTTGGCCTTAAAGCGGTCAACAAAGCTCTGAAGGTGGGCGCGGCGGGCGTCTTGCTTCTTAGATTCGGAGGCCGCAGCGGCCAATTTCGCGGCGCGTTGTTCGGCGAATTTGTCGTATGGCACCTGATAGAATGTCAGTTTCTTGTCCTCGAGATGCAGGATCGAACCAACCGCCCGATTGAGCAACCCACGGTCGTGCGACACGATCAAAACGGTATGCGGATATTTGCCCAAATAGTTCTCAAGCCACAAAGCGCCCTCAAGATCGAGGTAGTTTGTCGGCTCATCGAGGAGCAATAAATCGGGTTTGGAGAACAGCACGGCCGCAAGAGCGACCCGCATGCGCCAACCGCCCGAGAAATCTGAACAGGGGCGTTTCTGGGCCTCGGAATCAAAGCCAAGACCCTTAAGAATTTGGGCTGCGCGGGCTTCAGCGCTCCATGCATCAATATCGGTTAGACGGGTCTGCACTTCTGCAATCCGGTGGGGATCGGTGGCAGTATCGGCTTCCGCCATCAAGGAGGCGCGTTCGGTATCGGCGGCCAAAACGGTATCAATCAAGGACACTTCGTTTGACGGCACTTCCTGTGAAATGCCGCCCATGCGCGCGCCTTTGGGCATCGTGATGGAACCGGTTTCCAACACCAATTCGCCCCAGATGAGGCGGAAAAGAGTCGTCTTCCCCGTGCCATTACGACCCACGATGCCAACTTTGTGGCCATCAGGAATCGTAACAGATGTGTTCTGCAGGAGCGGGCGGCCATTGACCGAATAAGATATATCAGAAATTTTCAACATGGGCGGGGTTTGCCTCATTGTGAGGGCGCGGTCAATCGCCGCTTTTCAACCGAGCAAGGGCATGCTAGCAGAGCGGCGATATTTTCGCGGGCTTTTGCCTGATTGTCCAACCCGATAGGAGCCCATCATGGCTGTTCAACGCACTTTCTCGATCATCAAACCAGACGCTACAAAACGCAACCTTACAGGCGCAATTGCAGCAAAATTCGAAGAAGCCGGCCTGCGCATCGTTGCATCCAAGCGCATTCAAATGACACTTGCTCAAGCAGAAACATTCTATGGCGTGCACTCCGAGCGTCCTTTCTTTGGCGAACTTTGTGAATTCATGATCTCCGAGCCAATTGTTGTTCAAGTTCTTGAAGGCGAAGACGCAATCGCGAAAAACCGCGAAGTTATGGGCGCAACTAACCCAGCAGACGCAGCAGCCGGCACAATTCGCAAAGAATTCGCACTTTCAATCGGCGAAAACTCGGTTCACGGTTCCGACGCTCCAGAAACAGCAGCAGAAGAAATCGCATTCTTCTTCTCTGGCCTTGAATTGGTTGGCTAAGCCTTTTTAGGTTTACCAAAGGAAAGCCCGCGCCTTAACTGGTGCGGGCTTTTTGCGTTTTGGGGAACAGGGGCAGAAACGCTGGATTAACCTTTGGCGAAGTCTGATTAAGCGCTGAGGTGAAACGATATTCAGTGCAAACGTCCGATTTAGCCACGGCGGTTGATTGAGGCCTAGATCAACAAGCTGATTGCGCTTGAAAATGCGCGGGCGTCTATTTCTTTGCGCGGACCCCGATTTCGTCGAGAATTTTTTCGATCCCGGCCAATGGCGCGGCCTGTGTGCTATCTTTTATCTGATCGAACCGCACCCTAAGCGCTTCTTTCTCGGCACCTTTACAGTCGTTCCACGGGCGGCCCTGAAGACCCATCACCAGAGCGTAATAGCCAATGAAATGCGGACGCGTGCCTGCCGTGACGAGTTTGCGATAGGTCGCATCCGGTCCAAGCTCGCGCACCTGCTCGGCGGAGTGAATTCCGGCGCGCGCAAAAAGGTCGACCGAGGCTGGCCCAATATTGCGAATGACTGAAACGGGTTCGTTCTGTGACACTTAAATGTTCCGTTAATCGTTGGTGACGGGGAGGGCGCGCGACACTGCGTCAGTGTTTGCGTCAGGGGCCATGTCGCGGATGGTTTGCCAAACGGTTGTGAAAAGCCCCGCCAAAACCGGCCCTAAGACAAGGCCAACCGCGCCAAATGCCACCAGCCCGCCCAAAGTTCCGATCAAAATCTGAATGTTGTGGATTTGCGCGTCCCGCCCAACAAGGATCGGACGCAGGAAATTATCAATCGTCCCGACAACAAGGAACGCCCATAGCCCAAGCGCAATGGCCGGACCCGTTTCTCCCTCAACACCCAAATATATCGCCCCCGTGAGCACAACTGCGGTCGGGCCGAGCGCAGGAATGATGGAGACAATTGCCATCACAACGGCCCAGAAAACGGGCGCACTAATTCCGGCAACCCAGAAGCCTAGGCCACCGAGGGCCCCTTGGGCGATGCCAATTAAAAGCGTGCCTTTCAGGGTTGCGCGGCTGACGGAAATAATTCGTTCGTTGAGCGCAGCTTGGAGGGGGAGGGGGAGGGTTGAATACGCCAAAACCTGCGAAATAATGGAGGTTTTCATTTGGAGGAAATAAAACATGGAGTAGATAAACACAAAAAGGTGCAGAAAAAAGAAGGCGGTTCCTTTTGTAAGCGCTCCCAAAACGCTGGCGAAATACGTTGCGAAAGTTACAACCAATTCCTGAATTTTCGCACGAATTTGGGGAAAAGCATCTTCAAGGTCGCTTTGAAAGGGAACCCAGTCGGGAATCTCAAAATGCGGCGGATTCTTTGCAATGGTTTGATAGAGACCCACAGCCCCCGTCGTGAGAGACGAGGCTTGCTCGGCTGCCATAAACGCGACGCCGATCAGCGGGGTAATGATCGATGCAAGTAATACGAGCAGTGTCACGACGGTCGCGGGGCCGCGCCGATTTCCCAGGTGTCTCAGCACGAAATTATACAAAGGTTCCGACATCTCGGCGACAATTGCTGCCATAATGAGAGAGACCAAAAACGGACGTGCGACGTCCAAGTAAAGAAATGTAACGATAACCGTCAAAACAACGACAGGTATCCATTGTTGCGCGCTGGATTGGGTGAAACGAATGTTGCTTGGGCGGTCAGTGTCCAATCGTCTTCCCCTTTTTTGCGACGCGTAAAGAATCCATTCTCCGAAATAATCCTATACTTTAGAGGGGGCGATGTTAAACTCTTTTATGCACGGGGGATTGAATGAAATTTATTTAACGATTGTAATTGGCTGGGGGGCTTTGTTGCGGAGAAACGCGTGCAGTTTTTTCGCATAATTGTGGCTCGCAGGATGGCTACGGAATCAAGGAAATGAACAGGAGCACAAGCTATGGCGACGAAAGCGGAACTCGAGGCGGAGCTGGCTCAACTTCGAAAGGCGTTAAGCGAAATCAAGAACGTGACCTCGCAAGAGGACGTTCAAACGGATACTGCAGCAACCCAAGCCGCCGCGTCTGGACTGTTTGAAGAGGGCGAGTTTGCGGGGCTGTTCCACCAAGCACTGGAAGACCTCGAAACACTGCCGCACCGCAAGCCAGTCCTGACAGCGTTGGGAATATTTTTCGTTGGCTATCTGTTCGGACGTTCTGGGCATAGGGGGTAGTTATGAGCCGTATTAGCAGGAATATAACAATCATTTTACGTGCTGAGCGCCTGATGGCGCAACGGCGCATGGCGGTTTTGCGGCGTCAAACCGTGATGATGGTGATGGCAGGGATTGCCGCGGGTCTTGGCATAGTCATGCTAAATGGCGCCGCGTATTTTGAACTAGCGACCCAAGTGTCAAAGCCGATGGCGGCCTTGATCGTGGCGTTTGCCAACTTCCTCGTGGCGGGTCTCTTTGTGTCCATTGCCAATCACCAAAACGCAGATGCCGACGTCGCAAGCGTTGCCGAAGTGCGGGATTTGGCTCTTGAAGATTTGGAAGCAGAAATTCAAGATGCGACCCAAGAAGCAAAACTCCTCGCTCAAAGTGTGCGCTCTATGGCGCGCGATCCATTTGCGATGTTTGCACCGGGTTTACTCAATGGCGTTGTTGCAGCCTTGTTAAAGGCGTTGAAAAAATAGGGTCCTAATCTGTGGCTTCTAGGAGCCAAAGTTTAGCAGTAAAGGAATTAACAAATGAAACATTTAACACTCAAAGCTGCGATTTTAGGGTCCGTTTTGTTTTTACCGAGCGTTGCAGGCGCTCAGACCAGCGCCACGGAGGCGGCAGAAACGACCGCGGTCGCGGCCACAGAAGAAGCGCTCTTAACCGCTGAAGAGCTACAAACACTCGTTGGCCCCGTCGCGCTGTATCCAGACACGTTGTTGATCCAAATATTGGTTGCGGCGACGTTCCCGCTTGATGTGATGAAGGCGGATCGGCTGATTAAAGACAACGAAGGTGTCGAACCTGAAGCGTTGAAGGAAACCATTGATGCGCAAGGCTGGGACGAAAGCGTTGCTGTTTTGGCTGCGGCCTTCCCAGATGTTTTGGCCGATATGGCCGAGCATGTCGATTGGACGGATACCATAGGCACAGCAATGCTGGCCCAAAGTGACGACGTTATGGTCGCCGTCCAAAACCGGCGCGAAGTGGCGAATGCCAGCGGTGTTTTGGTGTCAGGGGACGAGCAAACAGTTGAGGTTACGAAGGGGGCGAGCGGCGAGGAAGCCATCGTCATTCAACCCACCGACCCCGAAATTGTCTATGTGCCTCAATATGATTCAAATGTTGTTTATGTGCAGGAAAGTAACAGCACAAACGACGTCCTGACCGCAGGTTTGATCGGATTCGGTTCATATTTAGTGTTGGATGCAATTTTCGACAATAACGACCCTTGGAACGATTACTGGGGATGTCGCAACTGTGGTGGTTGGGGCGGTGGGCCGATTTATCGAAATCCGAATATTGATATCGGCGTTGATGGAAATGTGAATATTGGCAACAAAATTGGGAATAATAACGGTAACAACCTTGGCAAAAATAATGGGGATAGAAACCGTGCGGGCAATGTTGGCGGTTGGCAGCCCGACGAGCGCCGCAAAAAAGATGCTCAGAAGAAGATAACTAATAAACGCGGCCCGAATGGCGCCACAACCTTGCCTGCGAAAACGCCCAATCGGGGCGACGACATGCGGGCCAACCTCGCGAAGTCGACGGGAACAAAAGACATTTCAAGAGTTCAGAAGCCCCGTGATGCCGTTGCCAAGTCCAAACGGCCGGCTGGAGCAGCTAAGGTCGGAACCGCAAATAAAAAGGCTGCGGTAAACCGGACGGGGGCACCTCCCACGAGAGACGGTGCCAAGGCAAAAGCTGGTGGCGCTAACAAGGCAAAGGCAACGAAGAAAAAGGCGGCGATACAAAAGCCAAAGGCAGCAAAAAAGCCAAGAGCCAAACCCGCAGCAAAGAAAAACACAGCCATGAAAAAACGGCCGTCCTCTCACAGTGCTAAATCAGGTAAGGCTCGTGGTAAGGCTGCTAGTGGCGGAAGAAGGAGATAAGAGCATGAAACACAATCTTAAAATGAGCATCTCAGGTTTCGCGTTTTTGGCGTCAACTCTTCCGACTTTTGCCGCAGACGGACCTGCAACCTATGCCACTCCGCAAGATGCGCTCGAGGCATTTGTCGCCGCTCTCGGGAACCGCGAAGCTGTGCTTGAGGTTTTTGGCACCGATGCGACGGATGTCTTAGTGTCTGGTGATGCCCAAGAAGATGCTGAAAACCGCGCCGAAATCGAAGCGCTGATTCAAGAAGGGTACCGCTTCCAACTTGACGAAGAAAACCGTGTAACGTTGCTTTTGGGAGCCGAGGCTTGGCCGTTTCCAATCCCATTGGCCAAAACGGATACAGCGTGGGCTTTTGATATTGAGGCGGGGCGTGACGAAGTGTTTTACCGCAGCATTGGCCTGAATGAACTTGAAACGATCGATATGATTGAAGCGTATGTCGAGCTTCAGTTGGCCTATCGCCTTGTTGATCACGACGCGGACGGGGTGTTGGAATTTGCCGCCTCTATTCTCTCAAGCGACGGCGCGCGGGACGGGTTGGTTTGGGCTGATGAAGACAGCCCGCTTGGCGAACGCATCGCATTGGCATCGTTAGATGGCTTTTCGGATGGCGAAACTGATCAAGAAGCCGAGCCATTCGGCGGCTACTATTATCGTGTGCTTCAGGGGCAGGGCGCGTCCGCTCCGGGAGGGGCGCTTGACTATATCGTCGGTGGCAACATGATCGCGGGCCACGCGCTTTTAGCGGTCCCTGCGGCCTATAATGAAACCGGTGTTCACAGCTTCATCGTCTCGGAAAACGGGCGCGTCTTTGCGGCGGATTTGGGGGAAAACAGCCTTGATGTCGCCCTTGAAATTCTGACGTATAATCCGGACACCGCCTGGAGCCCTGTGGAATAATCTGTCTAAAAGCCTCAAGGCTTCTATAATCTTGTGGCTGCTTTAGAGACAAAAACTTCAGGAGCCGCCACAAAATAGCGTGGGGCTCCTTTACAAATTTACGACAGGTACGGAGACGTGCCTAAAAATTGTTTCTTACACTTCGTGGGGAAATAAAATTGAACTCATGGGGTAGGGTACGCATGAAACTCACAGGCCAATCGTTTTTCCAAGCAATCACTTTTGGGGCCGCACTTTTTGCGTCATCACAGGTCAGTGTTGCCCAAGAAGCGCCCTCCGGGCCGATGGTTTCGATTGCCGTAGCGCATACGGAGGGGTTAGTTTTGGAAGCTACCTTTATCGGGCGTGGCAAAGCGATTGATAAGGTTGATATTGTCGCGCGCGTTAGTGGATTTCTGCAGGATTTCTTGGTTAAAAACGGCGCAGATGTCAAAAAAGGTGAAGTCCTGTTTAAGATTGAACCTGGAACTTATGCTGCCAACCTTGCCGCGCGCAAGGCGGAAAAGGCTTCTGCCGTTGCCCAACTTAAACTGGCGCAAATCGAACTTGATCGAAAGTCGGAATTGTTGCGGCGTGAGTCTGGCACCGTCGCGGATCGTGATATCGCGCAGGCAAATTTTCAGGTCGCCGAAGCCAATATCGAAATTGCGGATGCGACGATTCAGTTGGCAGAACTTGACCTAAGTTATACCAGTGTCGCCGCGCCTTTTGACGGGCGGATTGGCCGCGCGAACCCAAGTGTGGGCGAATTGGTTGGCCCAACGACGTCGCCCTTGGTCACCCTCATTCGCACCGCACCAATTTACGTCGAGTTCTCGCTCACCGAAAAGCAGTTGGTGAACTTTTTGCAGGTTCATGACGCTTCGCTTGAAAACCTTGCCAATGGCTCAAAAGCGCTGGATGTCTTCGTTTCTTTGCCAAATGGGACGCAGCTTGAGGAGGTTGGCCACATCGTTTTCGCCGACAACCGGATTGATCCTGCAACAGGAACGGTGAGTTTGGATGTTGAATTTCCCAATGACAATGGCCTGATTTTTGATGGATCTTTTGTCAGTTTACGTATCGAAGATAACGCGCCAACCGATGCACTCCTTATCCCCCAAGCCGCCGTTCAGCGCGATCAGCGCGGCGATTTCGTCTTGGTGGTTGGGGCCGAGCAAACTGTCGAGCAACGTTACGTGACTTTAGGTCGTCAAGACGGGGTTTCGGTTGTCGTTGACGACGGTCTTGTCGAAGGTGAAGCCGTCATTATCGAAGGCCTTCAGCGCGTGCGCCCAGGGGTTGAAGTCAATGCCATACTCGCGGGCAGTGCAACCTCCGCAGAAGGGAACTAAAGCGTGTTTTCTTCTATTTTTGTCGCACGCCCCAAAATGGCGATCGTTATTTCCTTGGTGTTAACCATCATGGGAGTCATCGGGTATTTCGCCCTTCCGGTTGAACAATACCCCTCCATTACCCCGCCCGTCGTCAAGGTGAGCGCCAATTACACAGGCGCAAATGCGGAAACCGTCGAAAGCACGGTTGCGGCGGTTATTGAGGCCCAAGTGAACGGCGTGGATGACATGATTTATATGTCATCCGACAGTACGGACACAGGCTCGTATTCGCTCTCGGTCACCTTCAAAGTTGGAACCGACCCCGATCTTGCAGCCGTCAATGTGCAAAATCGTGTTGCACAGGCAATGTCCTCGTTGCCCGCTGAAGTTACAAATTCGGGGGTGGTTACGCAGAAAGCCTCCACCAATATGTTGCTTTTGGTGACACTTCTGTCGCCCAATGGGACTTACGACGAGGTGTTCCTGTCGAACTATGCGGCGATCAACCTTCGGGACGCCCTGGCGCGGGTGAGTGGGGTGGGCGAAGCCACCATCATGACCAATTTCGAGTATGCGATGCGCATGTGGATGGATCCAAATCGCATGGCCAGCCTTGGAATTGCGCCCAGTGATCTCATTGCGGCAATTCGTGAGCAAAATCTCGAAGTATCCGCCGGACAAATCGGTTCAAGCCCTGTCCCAACGGGGCAACAATTCCAATACACCATCGTGTCCAGAGGGCGCCTCACGACGGTTCAAGAGTTTGAAAATATTGTTCTGCGCACGGGCGAGGCGGGCAGTATTGTCCTGATGAAAGACGTGGCGCGCGTGGAATTAGGCGCGGGATATTACAGCGCATCGGGCCTGTATTCGGGCCAAGCCTCAACCGTTTTGGCAATTTACCAAGCGCCAGGGGCCAATTCGCTGAAGGTTGCGGAGGGAGTTTCCGCAGAGCTTGAGCGGCTTGCTCAAGCGTTTCCCGACGACATCGTCTATGACGTTCCCTTTGATTCTACACGATTTGTACAGCAATCTTTGGATGACGTTTTAACGACACTGATGCAAACATTCGTCATCGTTATGGCTGTTGTGTTCTTCTTTTTGGGCAGTGCGCGCGCGACGCTTATTCCGGCGATTGCGATCCCCGTCTCTTTGATTGGCGCCTTTGCGTTTATGCTCATGTTTGGCATGTCGCTGAATACGATTTCGCTTTTTGCCTTGGTGCTCGCCATCGGGATTGTGGTTGATGATGCAATCATCGTGGTCGAAGCCGTTGAATCTATTATGGAAAAGGAGGGGCTGAGTGCCCCCGACGCCACCCGCAAAGCTATGGGGCAAATCACAGGACCCATTATTGCGACGACCCTCGTTTTGCTCGCGGTTTTCGTGCCCGTGACGTTTATGCCGGGCATTACGGGGCGTTTGTATTCTCAGTTTGCGACAACGATTTCTGTGGCTGTGGTGATTTCCTCGATCAATGCGCTCACACTTTCGCCCGCTTTGTGTTCGATCATTTTGAAAAAACGCGACGGCCCTTCAAAAGGCGTTCTTGCCCTTTTTGACAAGGGCATCGGGTTTGTACGCGGTGGGTACGTGGGCATCGTAAGCCGCCTTGTACGTGTTCCGTTGATCGGCCTCGCAATCGTTGCGGCGGTTATTTTTGGCTCTGGTGGTTTGCTCAAATCCCTGCCTGCAGGGTTCCTTCCCATCGAAGACAACGGCTATTTGTTTGTTGATATTCAACTTCCGGACGCAGCATCGCTTGAGCGCACAGAAGCCGTTACGGAACGTTTCGACGCGAAAATACGGGAAATCCCCGGAGTTTCGTCAACAGTAAACGTGAACGGATTCAGCCTGTTGAATGGCGGTGGATCGAACGGCGCGATGATTGTGACCAATTTGGAGTCGTGGAATGACCGCACGACAGAAGCCCTCAGCGCGAACGGCGTTTTGAGCGAGATTCAAGCCCTCGCCAGTCAGGAAATTGGCGCTAGTATTATTGCGTTCAATCCGCCAGCGATTTCTGGTCTTGGCATGAGTGCAGGTGTCGAAATGAAGGTGCAGCAAACGGGGGGCGGGACGACCCAAGAGCTATCTGCGGCCCTTGGCTCCCTCGTTTATGCTGCCAATCAACGTCCCGAAATTGCACAGGCCTATACGACCTTCCGCGCCAATGTTCCGAAGGTCTATGTGGATTTGGACCGTGAAAAGGCCAAATCCCTCGGGGTTTCGGTCGCAGATGTTTTCTCCACGCTTCAGGCCTATATGGGGTCGTTTTATGTGAACGATTTCAATCTGTTCGGGCGGGTTTATCGGGTGATGATCCAAGCGGAAGGCGAATATCGCAACAAGGTCGAGGATCTTGACGCTCTATATGTGCGGTCGCAAACGGGCGCGATGGTTCCGATGGGTGCGCTGATTACCATATCTAATGAACTCGGCCCTGTGGCGCTCAATCGCTATAATATGTTCCGCTCCGCAACTGTGACCGCAATCCCCGCTGAAGGGCTTTCTACGGGCGATGCGATCCGCGTGCTGCAAGAAGAGGCGGTGAATGCGCTACCACCGGGGTATTCCCACGAGTGGACGGGTATTGCGCAACAACAGCTCGACGCGGGTGGTTTGGTCGTGGTTATTTTGATCTTGGCGATTGTCTTTGGCTATCTGTTTCTCGTTGCACAATATGAGAGTTGGAGTCTGCCGGTTGGCATCCTTCTGTCGGTGACTGTGGCGCTGTTTGGGGCTTTGTTGGCGGTTCAATTCACAGGAGGGGACGTCAACCTTTATACCCAAATCGGGATGATTATGTTGATCGGACTCGCCTCCAAAAACGCGATTTTGATCGTGGAGTTCGCGATCGTGCAACGCCACAATGGCATGACGATCCGCGAAGCCGCAGTTGAGGCCACATCAAAACGGTTCCGCGCAGTTATGATGACGGCCTTGTCGTTTCTTTTAGGGGTCGTTCCGCTTGTTGTTGCCAGTGGTGCCGGAGCCGCGAGCCAGCAAGCCATCGGGATTGCGGTATTTGGCGGGATGCTTTTGGCGACAGTTCTTGGGGTTATACTCGTGCCAGTCTTGTTTGTTGTCCTGCAAAGTCTGCGTGAGTGGTTCAAGGGGTTAACGACAAAAGGCGCCAAGCAAACGGACAGCTAAACCTTTGCCCGCTTTCAATACACCAAGAGGGCGGGCAAATATTACACTTATGCCCGCCGCTAGCCTTAAGTCGGCGTCTTGATGCGAAATGGGTATGCTTATCGCCATTAGGGCGCTCGCGCGTACAATCTGTCGGCAAGGAAACTACCAATTTTGGCTGCTATCTCCATTGTCAATCCGGTGTATGCATCCCATTCAGCATCGAGGCTCGGTGGTGCATTTGGGAACAACACACCGCCTTCGCGTCCTAAATAATCCCGTGCAACTTTGGCGTTTGAGGTCGCGACATCCTAATATAATTTCAATCTTTCCGCGGGGCAAAATACTTTCCCACCTAGAAAGGTCAGTTTTTTTTCCGAAAATTGTCCCAGAAAAATGAAATAGAGGGTGAATTTGGACCGATACGTCGCTTGGTTGGCATCGCGCTAAGAAAGGCTTCCGTTGTGGTCGCCAAAGAGTACCTAATCATCGCTAAAGTTAATTCCAATTTCGTCAAAAGACATTTTCACAACGGTTAGGTGCCCGTTGCCTATGTCAAAAAACGCAATCAAAATATTGTCCGCTTCAAACACACGCGCCCATTGCGAAAGTTTATCATTGTAATCGGACCAACTTTGACGCGCTTTTAAGTATTCTGTGCGGTCAATAACTTCGCCGCCGTTTTTCTTGTTTTCTTTAAGTGCCGCATCTATCAAATGGTCCTGTCTGCGTAGGAAAATTGTTGGAAACACGTCGAAGCCTGAAAATGGCCCCGCATTTTATCTTGGAGTGTGGCGAAAGACGTTTCCGAGCGGATGATGCGCTTCGTACCTAGAAACCTTCAACGGTTGTCGTAGCTGTTTTGGGCAGTCCTGCGTGTAATAATAGCCTTGGCATCCAACCTCGTCCTTGATTATTGAAGCTGCGCAAACGTTGGTTCTGTTGGAACACTGGATGCTGGGGAACAGATATTTTTTCATTGAAATGATCAATTTAGTCGGTGGAAAGATTTTAGTGTGAAACCCGCCACATAAGTGCGCCAAATTTCAAGCAGTGCTCGCTGCCAGATGCTTAAGGGGGCATTTCCGTGTTTTTCCGAAGAGGACATTCTTCATTGGGAGACCCCTGGATGGAAGGTACTCGTTTTGGGAAAATACTGGTAAACTGTGAACCAGAAGTTGCCGCCAAAACGGGCGCCAAGCCTGAGTAGTTAGATGATTGATGCCGGGTGACGCAAATTCGCGCTGGCTCCGGCTGAGAATTTTTCGCGCAGAGAGAGTTTATCGTGTCGTGCTATTTTGTCTAATTTGCTAGTAATAGGACGATACCTCTCTTTTGGGGCAGCTTTGGAGACTCTCATCCCTTTGTCTAGGAAAACCACCCTCATTCTTGTGATCTTGGCCACCGCTTTTCTATGCGCGCTGCTGGTGTATTTTGTTGGTTTGAACCTTCCATCACCCGAAGAATTGACAATTTGGCTGCGTGGTCTTGGTGCTTGGGGACCGTTTGCGATTATCGGTCTGATGATACTGCACAGCTTCATCCCTTTTCCCGCCGAGATTTTGGCCATTTGCGCTGGAGCCGTCTACGGAACACTTGTTGGTAGTGCGCTGGTTTGGGCTGGGGCGATGTTGGGTGGCTTGCTGGCTTTTTATCTTTCTCGACTGCTGGGGCGGGATGTTGTCCACGCGTGGTTGTCGCCTAGCCAAGCTAACACGCTGGATCGCTGGGCGCAGGAACAGGGCACGTTTACCTTGCTCATCAGTCGCTTTATTCCGGTGATCTCCTTTAACCTTGTGAACTATGCCGCAGGCCTCACAGGTGTTCGTGTTTGGACCTTCGTTTGGACGAGTGCTGTGGGAATTCTCCCAATGACGGTGATGTCGACATATTTAGGTTCACAAATGAAAACAATGGACTGGCCAATACTTTTGATTGTCTCAGCCGCGGGTATTTTTGTCGTCATTCTGGGGCACAGCTTTGCAAAATCGAGGGAATGGATTTAGCGAGGTAGTGGAAAAATGACACGTCTGCCCTTTGCGATACACCGATAAATTACCACTACTATTGAGCGGAACTTCTGCTAAGTTCACCCCCGAAAACGGCATCACACGCCCCATAGGAAAGCTGAATGATATGAACCGACTAGTGGGAAAATCCGCCATGATCACAGGGGCCGCGCGGGGGCTGGGGCTTGGCTTTGCCAAGGCGTACCTTGCGGAAGGCGCAACCGTCGCCATTGCTGATATCAACTTGGAGGCGGCCAAGCAGGCAGCGTCCAATCTTGGGCCCGCTGCCTATGCGGTCGAAATCGACGTGACCCAGCAGAGCAGCATCGATGCGGCGATTGAGGCTGTGGTCTCGCGGGCAGGGAAGCTGGATATTCTTGTGAATAACGCGGCGCTTTTTGATGCGGCGCGCACGGTGGATATTACGCGGGCGAGTTATGAAAAGCTCTATGCGGTGAATGTCGCGGGCACGTTGTTTACGATGCAAGCGGCCGCGCGCCAAATGGTCAAACAGGGGCACGGTGGCAAGATCATCAACATGGCGTCACAGGCGGGGCGGCGGGGCGAGCCACTTGTCGCGGTCTATTGTTCAACCAAAGCGGCAGTGATTTCGCTAACGCAATCAGCGGGGCTTGATCTTATCAAGGATCGGATCAACGTTAACGCCATTGCGCCGGGGGTTGTGGACGGTGAGCATTGGGAACACGTCGACGCGATGTTCGCCAAGCTTGAAGGCAAACCGCTGGGCCAGAAGAAAGCTGAGGTGGCGGCCAGTGTTCCGGCGGGGCGCTTTGCTGTGCCTGCAGATTTGGCGGGAATGGCGGTGTTTTTGGCGTCTTCCGATGCAGACTATATTGTTTCGCAAACCTACAACGTCGATGGCGGTCAATGGATGAGTTGAAATCCATGCGCTAGATGCGTGTGAAAACGAGGCGCCTTGCCGCCAGTCCATCTCGCAGCGGGCGTTTACCCCTTGAACTCTGGAATGATGAAGGTCAGCATCTTATATTATTCGAAGGGTCGACTAAATTGATACCCGAGAACGTGTGACACCCCACACAAAATAAAGGATTTTAAGAATGAAAACCGCACAGGACTATCTGGACGAAGCAAATGCAGTCGTCCCAAAAATTACTGTCGAAGAAGGCATTGCAAAGCATAGAACTGGCAATTCTGTATTTGTCGATGTGCGTGACAGCGCCGATATCGCGGCGTCAGGCACCATCGCCGGAGCGGAAATGGTTAAGCGCGGGATGATCGAATTTCTAGCTGACGATTCTCATGCGCTGCACAACCCAGCCCTCAAAAAGGACGCCGATATTGTTCTTGTATGTGGTGTCGGCGGTCAGGCCGCACTCAGTGGCAAGACGTTGAAGGACATGGGTTTTAAGAACGTTTCAAACGTTGGTGGTTTTTCATCATGGAAAGACGCCGGCGGACCAGTCGAAGGCTAGTCGATGAATGTGTGAACCGATTGGGGGCGCAGGTCCCCCAATCGGTCTGACTACTTTGTGGCGCGAGCACGCATCTTTGGTCGAATTTTGGGTTATCGTAAGGGGAATAATCATGCAGTTTGAAAGTATTATCGTCATGTTGGTGGTCGGCGCTCTCGCTGGCTGGTTGTCTGGCCGGATTATGAAGGGGCGAGGCTTTGGGGTTGTTGGCAATGTTATTGTGGGTGTCGTCGGGGCGTTTTTGGCTGGAATGATCTTTCCCGCACTTGGGGTTTCGGTTGGCGGTGGCTTCATTGCTTCGATCATTTACGCGACCATTGGGTCCGTAATCCTGCTCTTCGTCATTGGTTTGGTTAAACGCGCTTAGTTCGAAGAACGCACCGGTTATTCGGTGATCGCGTAGGCCGTGCCTGAACTGAAAACTAACTTTCAGTTCAGGCACTCAGCCCCTTTATTCGCCGTCGGGCAGCGGCGGCATTGCCCGCAAGTAAAGAACAATCGCGGCCAAATCGTCGTCCGTCATATTGGCTAGATAGGGATAGGGCATCGGTGGCATCATTTGGGTGCCGTCTGGCTGTTGCCCATTCCGAATTATTGTGCCCAACTCGGCATCATTATACTTGCTGAGGCCTGTCGGAGTGATATTGGCCGCAATCGATGTGCCCCACGGCCCATGGAAAGCAAATCCGCCAGCCCCGAGATGGGTCTCAAACATCGGCCCCTGCGGGCCAAAAGATGTATGGCATTCAACGCAATGCGCGATAGGGCCAGCAAGATACGCTCCGTATTCGACAGTCTTGCCCTGCGGGATTGCGGGTACAGATTCAATCGGCGGCCCATAGGCGGGAGGGAGCGGAATATTGTACTCACTCACTCCAGGGTCGTTATCAACAGCGGGCACCTGACGCAGATACAGGATAATGCTCATGAGATCGTCATCGGATAAACCACGATAGAGCCCCATAGGCATTGGTGGCCCAATCACGCTTCCATCGGGACGAATGCCTTCACGAATGGCCTTGGCCAACTCGATATCCGACCAATCTCCAACACGCCCCCCGGGTGTAATATTCTGTGCGATGGCAGTGAAGTTTTCGTTTTTATCAACGAGCATTCCAGCAAGCGCCATATCAGGAAGCGGTCCGTCGGGCCCTTGGGGCGTATGGCAATTGCCGCAAGCAGACGGGCCTTCAACCAAATACGTGCCCCGCTCCAGCGAGGGTTCTGCAAAAGCCGCCCCCGTGGTGAAAGCCACAATAGCTGCTGCCATATGGACAGTAGAATGAATTTTATAGGGTTCTAATCTGATCATTGAAGTGGCCTCCATTGTCACAGTGCATTGGACAACATAACCGAAAATTTGATTCTCTCAAAGACTTTGAATCGAAGGGGCTTTGAGATCGATCAAGAGGTGTAGGCAATTCGAGCGAACTGAAACTTCGGGCATAATTGGGGGGGCAGCGCAGGCGAAAACAATCTGTGGCAATTGAATTTCACTTTCAGGGATCGTAGGGAGCGATTTTTTGCCCTCCGTACTCAGATTTTTACAAACAGTAACGCCGCTTTTTCATGCAGCACATTCAGGGCACCGCGTACTGTGTTTTAGGCAATGGATTTTGGTGCCATTTTCGGAAACTTAGGCCGGTTTCTTTGGGAAATAAACGGGCCACCCTGCGCTCCGATGCAATGGCAATCTTGGCCCGATCCGACAGTGAATTGGGATTGTTCGGCTGCGCGTGAAACGCATCCACAACGCGCCGCAGATGCTGCTGTTTCTTCTCTACACGGTATGTCCGTTGTTAACCCGTATTCGCAGATAACTGATGCGTAAAAGCGAGGAATGGCGGTACTGGAGGCAGTTCTAGCTGATCTGGGCGATAAGAACTTAATAAAACGGCGGCTAAAAAGTACAGACGACTAAGAGACACACTCACACCCAAGTTTCAAAAACAGCACCTGACATATCTCCATATTGACGAAATCGCGACTCTCATTGTCTTACTTTCGAATGGGGCAGATGATGAAAAAACTTGCCCGCGTGTTGGAAGGACACGAGGGAAAAAAGAAGGTTTAGACAATAGCTTATAAAAATTGGGAGCGGGAACTTTCCATGGCCACCATCAAATGGATGGATTTTGACCTGAGGTCCAAGTTTCCTCCAGCTTTGCGCGGAGCCCTTGTGGCCAAAAAATTGGCCTTAAGCAGCCATCTTGCCCATGAACCCTCTCCGCAAGAATTTCATCAGTGTCCCGTTGGCTAGAGCTGAATGTGGTCTGCGCCAGTTATACTCCTCCTGCCACTCTTCAAGCGTTTCACGGGCATCGCGCAATGTGCCAAAAAGTGTCCCAATCAGGCATTCGTCCCCCAGCTTACCGTTCTCGTCGTCAAGTGCCCGTAATCGCTTCGCATAAGACAGTTCTATCCCGCCGAACTTGGGTTTATTTTTGTAAAACGTCGCTGAGCTGCTTCTGGGCCAATGCCTTGCATTAACCTGCCAGCCAATGAATACCCTGCCGCCGACATAGATCCGTCCTTTTGTTGCGCGATCGCGGGCTGAAAATGTGGGCTGGGATGTGTGAAGTCCCTTTTGTCTCATTTGTTGCGTTCCAAGCTCAAATCTAAAAGGACGCAGGTTGCTTCGTAGGCAAGCTGCTGCCAATCGGTGGAATTCTCGTCGAATTCCACCCCGAGGCGCAGAAATAGAGGCTCTCTCAAAGTTTCTTATAGTGCGAAATTCCGCTGAGGGGCCATTTTGGCTTCGGCGCGGGACCGTTCAGGAGTGATGACACGTGCATGATCGGATGCTGAGGTTTCAAATTGCAACAGGTCTGACAATACGCGCGCCATAACTCTCACTTCCGTCTCTTTCGCACCTTTCAGGCAGCTAAAAGCGGGGGGACTGAGTGAGGGACGTCAAAGGACGGGCTAGCACTTCGGCCTCGCTAACCACATGCGCACGGAGCGCAAAAAGTAAAAAACGAGTTTGGATTGTTTTATAAAAAAACTTCGGAATGCGGCGCCAAAAATGGAAAGAAGAGCCTCTAAATTCCAAATGTTGGTATACTTTCTGCTGTGCCATTACTCCGACTCCGTATTGTTTGTGTCAGAGAATGTGTGCAAAAACGCGACAACGCCCCAGGCGGAGCGCTTTATCGTTTATTATCAAGTCTTAGTGGGAGCTTTGGCTCCGACGGTAGGGAGCGGGCCCATCTTTAATGTCGTTGTAAGTCATTGAAAAGTAGAAATATGATAGTGACGTAACCGTGGGTGATGCCGCTGTATGATGTAGCACTTTAAAGCGGATGCAAATTGGTGACGCAACTAAGCAACTAAGGTTCCTGAGTTGGCTTTTGACACTGCTTAAAAGGTCCAAGACGATGCCCGTAAATATGGTATCAAATCCAAAACCACAGTCCTGTCGTTGCGCAGGCTAGCGTAAGGAAATAATTCTTTTGAAAGTCGCCTCATCGTTCCTTGTTCTAATTTATTGGGTCAGCAGTTGGTTTCCTGTGTCGGCGGACAGCTGGGCGGTTTTTACTGTTGCTGGCTGTACCCTAGGACTGATTGCCGCGCTGCTCGCCCAAAAATCCCTTGAGGAACACCGATGGCCAGCAAAAGTGTTCTCGGTGCTGGCATTCCTGCTCCTAATAGGCGGGATATATTTTGCATTTATGGCAAGTGCGGTTGGAACGCCAGCGGTCGGTTTTATCGTTCTATTTTTCACATTGGGGGGTGTGGGTTATCTGCTTATGATCCGTACTGTTTTCGCGCTCGGGCAAACCAATCGGATGTCTCATGGCGCAGGGGTCGCCGTTCTTTTCCTTCTAGCCTCTTGGTCTTGGGCTTCAGCGTTGGGCATGTATTTCCACGTCGGGGCGGCCAATGACACTACCGCTGCATGTATTCTTGTGCCCAAACCCAATAATTACGACACCGAACTGAACTCTGTATGGGAAATGCGCCTTCCCGAGTTCGCGACGAGCAGAACCGGTCCGAGAGGCAGGGTGATTTGGGATTACCATGCCATTCTTGTCACGTCCTCTCGCGGACAAGCAGAGCTCTACAACTGGTCAAAAAAGAGGATGCGCTTTGAAATTCTTAACCTTGAACGCAATCCATATCTACCAACAGAATGCCCATAGATCTCGCAGGTATGGGTTTATTCTGTTGAAAAACTCTTCTTGATTTGAGGGGGTTTGGCTGCTTCAATTTTCTTGTAGATATGAGGGATTGATTGCGATTTTGGGACCAAAGCAGGAGACACAAAGCGCCCTATTCTATGACTTCTCGATTGAGGCTCATCTTCCATACGACCATGTTTTGCGGACAATAGGTGGCGTCATTGTTTTATCCAGTGTTCGCCAATATCTGTCCGAGTTTTTTCGTTCGACTGAACGACCTTCGGTTGATCCAGAACTAATGACGCGCATTTTGTTGGTCGGATACCACAGTGCTTGCAGCGTTTCTCAACTGTTGGGTGAAGGGGTAACCCTAAGATGCACTTGGTGGATGCCCGTAGCATGCTCAAACCGATCGACGGGACGGGCGGGAACCGGACTTTTTTCATTTGGAGAACAGTCGAATTTTGGTACGCCCTATTTTCAAGACGAGTCCTTTGGGTGCCTTAAACGGGCCTTAAAGCTTTGAACTGCCAACTCGGTAGAAAACTGGACGCCTTCTATCTCACTATCAGGCACCGTTATTTTGCTCGCACCGGCGGTGTCATTAACAACAATCGAGAACGCTGCGACTTTGGTCTGGTCTAAATCGTTCAGTTTGAGGCCAATGACTTGGCCACCGTCTGTTGAGTTCGGTTGTGACCAACCGACCTCAAGTTGCTCACCTCGCTAAAAGAACAGCATATTTTCTAGCTGCAAAAACCAGAGTTGAGACCATTGACGAATGACGCAATGAAAGCTCAGTAAAAACCGATTTCTTTTATGTCGACGTCTGCTTCGTGGTCTCGCCCAAAGGCCACTACGCCAATGGATTTCAAGCTGCTTGCCCGCGGGACAGCGCGAAGAAAGCTACCAGATGGTTTGAAGTCGGTGAAAGGCAGCATGACTTCTTTCCAATCGTTGCTGACATCAAAACCGGCTTGATAGTATTGCCACGGAAGGCGTGTTCCAGAAGTGCGAAGATGGACAAAGTACTCTTGATTATTGCCGCGCACGACGAGCCTCACGCCCTTGGCATCCTCTGGCGCTCCATCCGGTAGTTCCATGCGGATTTGGATGAAACCCCCGTTGTTTTCAGTGCTCACATTTCCAGTCATATGTGCGTGGACATCACCGTTCTCTGCAACAAACGACGCCTGCCCAAGGGAAACTCCGCCCATGACGCCATCCGTGAAAAATCCCCATCTTGTCTCTGGCTGTGACTTGAAATCTTCCAAAACGGTATCTCCTGCCGTGGCCATCATGGGCGCAAAAAACACAAAGAATGCGACGGTATAACGTTTAAAGAAATGATTCATATTGGTCTTCCTACTCGGGGTGGTTTTATCAGTTAGGTTCGTTCTCAGAAATATCGCTCGGATGTTTATGATCACCATGGAATTGGGTTCCCAGCCCAATCTAAAAACTGTCCCGTCTCTTGCGGTGTTAAGCCGTCAATTACGTTCAATAAGTTTTTGGACGACACTGATGAGGAAACGGACGTGTGGGTTGTGTAATTTCGGGTGAATTCAGTCGCGACAGTGCCAGGATGAAGAGCCACACATATTGACCTTTTATGGGTGCGCGCCAACTCAATGGACGCTGTACGAATGAATTGGTTTAGGGCCGCTTTTGATGCTCGGTAAGAGTACCAGCCACCAAGATTATTGTCGCCGATTGATCCGACTCTCGCTGAGAGAACTGCAAAAACCGCCTTTGAATCCCGGGGTAATAAATGCGCGGTGTGCTTGAGTATCATCATCGGACCAATTGAATTTACCGCGAACTGAAGAGCTGCAGTTTCGGCATCTAAAACCTTATAAGTTTTTTCCGGTCCTTGATCTCGCGGCGAAAGAGAACCTGTCGCGACTAAAATGGTATCAAACGTACCCTTAAGTCCTGCAGTGACACTTATTATGCTGGCTTCATCCGTTATATCGAGTCCGTTTTCTGTCCGCGATAGGCCTACAACGTCGCATCCCGTGCCCTCAAGCTCTTCTTTTAAGGCCTTCCCTATACCGCCAGATGAACCGATGATTAAAGCTCTGCTCATTGATGTCTTTCTCTTCTCTGAGGCCCGTTGAGTATTAAAATAGCCGCGTTAAGAAGCAACACGAATGCTCCCTCCGACAACAATGGCAAGGAAAATAAGTAAATTAACGCAATTGGACCTCGACTTCGTCATAGCGGCTTCCTTCACATAAATTTACGTCGAAAAATCACTACGCCTTCTGTTCGCCGCGTATGTAAAGGAACCCCCTGACAGTAAGTGGCCTTATAACTAAAAAGGCGCGATATACCCTCTCTAGGAGCCATGTAGCACCCGGGAAATCTGCACCGCTTGCAAGCCATTTCCACCTTGGCAGGCCGCGCCAGACTTCTTTAAATGCTTCGGCGCCAGACAGGAGTTGGTTCGACGATGAAAGAACATGGAACCGCACCATCGCTGTTTTATGTGGCAACAGATTTAGCTCAAGAAACGCGTTGGTGTTTACGTCGATCGCCTCGAACGATCCCGCGTTATCGATGGTTTGGTAATAGCCTATTTCAGCAGAACACAGTGGGCAACTTCCATCAAAAAACACTTTTGTTTTGGTGTGGAGCGGATTTAAGGATTTCACCACGTCGCTCACCTACAAAATGGCATCGGAATTGAACCGGTCATGTAATACAACCCGCCATATCTAAGCGTACTTCGGAACGATCTTGTAGGGTTGCTGAGAAGAGCTTCTCGCCCATAGTTGCAGAGACCGACACGCCTTCAAATTCGCTGTCGGATACGGTGATTTCACGCGCTCCCGCAGTGTCATCAACGTCGATTGTGAATGCCACAACTTTGTTCGGGCCAAAATTCTGTAGCTGAAGTGTAATAGATTGATCGCCGTCTGATACTTTTGGAATCGTTGAAAAATGTTCAGCCCCAGATGTGATTTCAAGGGGTTGAAAAACCTCCACTCCGGACCCCGCGGCGGTCACGTCAAAAATCAGCCCAGCAGCCGCACCGGAAAGGTCAATTTTAACCAGGGCGTTTTTGACTTGGCATGAACCTTCGTTCGTTAATATAAATTTGTCCTTCGGTGCACCTTCGAGAAATTCCAAATGAATGTCAGCATAGGATTGCGAAGCTGTGAGGCAAGCGAGTGTGAGAACGCAAAACAGTTTCATTTTGGGGTTTCTCTCTAATTCTTAAAACGTGCAGAATAATAATGGCGGCCTCCTTTGGGGAAAAAAGGCCGCCATTTCGACGTGTTACTTGGGCAAAATAACTGCGTCGATAACGTGGATGACACCGTTTGAAGCTTCAATATCAGCGGAGACTACATTGGCTCCATTAACGGTTACGCCACCCTCGGTCATGATTGTGATGTCACCGCCTTGGACGGTGGTTGCCATCATGTTGTTCGATAGATCGCCACTCATCACTTTTCCAGCGACAACGTGGTACGTCAGAATAGCAACAAGTTGATCTTTGTTCTCTGGCTTCAAGAGATTTTCAACAGTGCCTTCTGGAAGGGCAGCGAACGCTTCATCTGTTGGGGCAAATACAGTGAAAGGACCTTCACCCTTCAATGTCTCAACAAGTCCTGCTGCGCCAACGGCTGCGACCAATGTGTTGAATGATCCTGCTGCAACTGCTGTGTCTACGATGTCTTTTGGGTGCCCATCGGCGAAAGCAAGATTGGCTGACGACAGCATAGCTGCGGAAGTGATTGCGAAAAAAGTACGGCGGAACATAGGGTCTCTCCAAATTGTAAAATTGACGCCAGCTAGCTGCTGGATAAAAGGTATACGGCCCCTAAGCGAGGTTGGATCACTTTTTAGAAAAAATTGTGAATTGGGCTATCTCAAACTTGACAGCAATTGTCATAGAGGGCGGAATCCGGACCTTCGCCGAAATTGCATACTGTTAAGTCGATGTATGCAAAGCCGTCATTCAACCCACAAATATTGACAGCAGAGGTCATTGGCAGCTCCAAGGCCAAACTGGGTATCGAGGTCGATCCTTGGCCTAAAGTTGCTTTGGCCTGACTAATTGTTGCATACTCGGGCACAAGACCGCTCAGCCAAAAGGGATACTCCATGATTTCTCACTCAAAAACCGCCAGCCTATTAGTGTGTGTATTGGGCGCATTCCCGTTTGCTGCCAACGCTCAAGACAAACCAAGGCTTATCCTGCAAATCACTGTCGATCAGTTGCGTGGAGATCTTCTCACCAGACACTTGGACCAGTTCGGCGAAGGTGGGTTCCGGTATCTGCTTGAGCAAGGCATCCATTACAACAATGCCCACCATACGCACGCCAATACCGAAACGATTGTGGGGCACACTACTCTGGCAACCGGTGCAAACCCAGCTGCGCATGGAATGGTGGGCAACCTGTGGTACGACCGCGCCGCGGGTCGGACAGTCTACAACATTGAGGACGCCGACTATTCTATCCTGACCAGCGGCGCCGACGTGGACGATTCCACCGAAATCGACCCCACGCAGCGCGCCGCGACAAGCGAAGGGCGTTCACCGCGAACTATTCTCACATCGACATTTGGCGATGAGCTGGCAGTCAGTACAGTTGGGCAAGCAAAAGTCTTCGGTGTCTCAATCAAGGATCGTGGCGCGGTTTCAATGGCCGGACACGCTGGCAAGGCCTTCTGGTTCTCAAAAGCGGCGGGTCAATTCGTAACAAGCAACTACTACTATGATGCATATCCAACATGGGTTGAGGATTGGAACGCTAAGGGTCTACCTCAAAGCTACAGTGGCCTGTCGTGGGAACTTTTGAACCCGATTGGCACCTATCTGTTTGGCGAACGCGACGATCAGGATTGGGAACCGGATTTCGCAGGGTTTGGTCGCACCTTTCCGCATCCTCTGGGAACGACAGAGGATAAATACTATACGACTATGCTGACGCTGAGCCCTTTTGGGGACCAGATGACGGCCGATTTCGCAAAAACGCTAATCGACGCAGAGGGACTGGGCGATGACGACGTGACCGACTTCCTTAGTGTCAGTTTCTCTGTCACCGATTACGTTGGCCATTTCTTCGGCCCCTCAAGCCTCGAAGCCGAAGATAATCTGCTTCAACTAGATCGCGCGCTGGCCGATCTTTTTGCCTACGTCGATGCCGAGGTGGGTCTTGAGAACACCCTGATTGTACTGGCGGCCGACCACGGGGCTCCTGAAGCACCCGGCTATCTGGCCTCGATCGGGATGCCGGGAAGCTATGTCTCGCCCGATGAATGGGACACCGCGCCTGCGATTGAGCGGATCAAAACAAGGTTTGGCATAACCGGCCCACTTTTCGAAGGCTATGATCACCCCTATTTGACCTTGGCCGCAGATGTTCGCGATAATCCCGCAATCGACAGGGTTGCACTTGAGACCGCCATTGCAGATGAATTGGTTTCCTTCGAAGGCGTGGCCTATGCGGTGCCCAGTTCGCGCCTGCGAGAAGGTTCGCTCCCTGACAACGCCTTGATGCAAGCCGTGTTGAACAACTATCATCCGGACCGGTCCGGCGATATCTATATTGTGTTCCAGCCGGAATCGTTCATCAACGATATGGATGGGTTGTCGGTGACTGTTACCCACGGATCGCCATGGCGCTACGACACGTTCGTACCAATCTTGTTTGCCGGGCAGGGGATCTCTCCACAAACCGTGTCACGAAGGGTTCATCCAATCGACGTGGCGCTGACTCTTTCCGTCCTCGCCGGCACACGGCCACCGTCAGGTGCCACAGGAGAGGTTTTGCTCGAGGTCTTGGGACAGTAGCTTGCTCAGATCACGGGGCCCAGATGCAAATTCAAGTTCAAGTTCTCCGACGGCACCTTTGTCTGCAGATGATGTTTTAGCCTTACCACTGGCCAGTGGTCGGCGATGGCGCGAAGATTGGTCTGCTTGTGCCAAGGCGTCAGGGTCGAAAATTGCCAATCCTGAGAGAGCTATCGCGTACGTAAGCCGCGCATTCATGTTTGACGCGGCCCTGTCGGGGCAAGCCGTGATCCTTGCGGATTCGAGAATGACGGCAGCGGATGTGGCCGCCGGTAGCCTCGTTCGAATAAGCCCGATTGAGGTTGACCGTCACGGTCGCGAACTCCCTAAGTTGCCCTTGGTATTCACCGCAGCTAAAGTCCGGAAAAAGCCCAAAGCGGACGGCATTTCCATGAAAAGTTGATGAATTTCACGGTTTGGATTAGCTATCGAAATATCGAATAGGAGCATTGATTATGAAGAAGTGGCTTTTTGCTCTGTGTGTTGCTTTGGTTAGCGCATTCTCTCTTTGGCCTAGGTCGTATGAAGCGATTGCGAAACTGACTAAAGGACCAAAAATAACAATGTCGATCTCGCCAATGTTCGGAATACATAGCGATTGGAAGCGAAAAATTTTCGTGGAATATAGTGGCAAACGGATTGCCAAAGAACTGATGTCAGATACTGGGTGGTGGCGTGGTTCTAATTTATACCGCCATACATCGGGGGCTTACGTCATTCACGAAGGCCAAGGATGGTGTTTTAGTTTCACACTTGAGCCTTTAGAGTTTGACAATACGCCTGAGGTATCATGCGTCAAGAACTCTATTATTCGCGCAACCTCTGACAACATATCTCCGTATTATCGTGACATGAGTTATCTAGGACTGTTCATGGAAAGCTCGCGTCTTAGTGACGCGCAAAGAATCTACTTTACCGGTGCAGATCAAACACTCGAACATGAACTGCCTGATGGTCCTTAGACGCTTCGAGAGCATCATTACCTTGTATTGCGCGAACGGCAGCAAAGTCCGCACATCAGTCAATGGTACATTGAGCGGAAGTTGGGCCAAATCAATCGCCAGTTCCTCGGAATGTCATTATTTCGGCATATTTTCTTTTTAGTTTAGGCTTTTGGACAAAGAGGAGCGGTAATGTCTGGCCAGCCAACCGATTCAAAGAGCAAAAGCATTCAAATAGAGGATTTCGAAGGTGGGCGCCGTTTTATCCAAGGACGGGTCATCGGTTTTTCGTTCGGCAAACTTTTTGGCATCTCCTTTGGTGTGCTCTGGATTGGACTGGGGTTGATGATGCCTTTCCTTTCTGAAGCCACCGCACCAGGAATAGCTCCAATGCTCAAGATTGTAACCGGTAGTGTAATGGTGCTTTTCGGTGTGTTCATAGTCTATGCGGTGCGCCGCAATATTGGCCGCGTACTGGAAGTTGACCTTGCTAACAGATCAATTCGCGCGTTCGTGATTGACAACAATAACAGACGCCGAGCCTTTCGCGAAATTGCCTTTCAAAACATAACGGGCGTTTTTAGCGAATTTGACGAGAGCGAATTGCAAAATACCAATTGTTCGGAGAGCCTTATCATCAATTAACGTGGCTGGCCGGGCCGTCTGTATGCACTTGCTGGACGTTCCGAACAGATGGCTATGGTTCGCGACTTTATCCTGACAGAGGCGTTGCACCGACAGCCCGCGCCGATCGTTGATGGGGTGGATTCATTCATTGCGCACACCAAATGGGCCTTGAAACAGCGCATGAAATGGCAATAATTCAGCGCTGAGAGAACTGCTATCGGCAAGATCTCGACACTAGTCCGCTTCGCGAACCTTGGAACATACCGCAGTGAATGTCGGCAACGGTCGCCGTCAGAAAGCCGGGGCGGACATTCGCGAAAACTTCTCTAAAGGTCAGCAATCCCAGTCCTTTCACATTGGATGATGAACCCCTTGCGGGTTGAGTGGAATACAAGGCCAGTGCGGGTGGTTCCCGTATTGTGACTTAACAGAGCAAACCTCTTAGTGATCCCGTCCACAGAAACCCCAGGAAATAGGACCCTTTCGTTGGGAAGCATGGCTAGGGTAGCCAAAAGGCCATCGTGTAGCGGAATTTCACGTTCTTGGCCCAGGTGGGGTTGCTGGTGTTTGGGGTAGTTGCGGCGATTGAGCTAGGTTTTGTGCTTGAGGTGTTGGACAACGCAATGTTGCGAGACATCAATTCCATAAAATGGTGACGCCCGCAGCAAAGCGGAATGCCGTGGTCCACCTGTGCGAGGCGCATGGTGTGAGCCAGCGGCGGGCGTGTGATGTTTTACAATTCGACCGATCGTCGGTGCGGTATCAGTCGCGTCGGGACAATGATGCTGCACTTCGGGATGCGATTTGACGGGTTTCGAGGGAGCGGCGGCGATTTGGTTGCCGCTGTGTTCACCTGATGATCGCCCGAGAAGGTATTGTGGCGAACCACAAGAAGGGGAGGCGCATTACGGTGTCAAACTACAGCCCGTTCTTTTTGCGATCTTCTGGTCAAAGTTATCGCATAGTTCACACGGCAATCTTTGAACCGATTTGATAAATCCAGTTTCCACGCTTTCGGCGGCCGTGTTAGCACCTTTGACCAGGACTAAAAATCTGGTTCAATGAGTGTTGCAATGTAACTGTTTTGTGAGCCCCACACCGCCGGACTTCCGGTTTCGGAGTGCGGTTGTGTGAAGCAAACATGGTTTTAAATCCAGGCCTTAGGCTCGAGTCTCAGACTTTCCCATACCTCTATTTAAGCTTTGAAAGTGCGGTGCGGATTTTGTCGACGGCTCCGTCAACGTCTTGCAATTTGTCCAAACCAAAAAGCCCAAGGCGGGCAGGATTAGATTCCAATCAGGTTCGCCGTAGGCACCCTTGAACGGTCCTGTTAGGGCGGTGCCGCAAATGCAGTCTTCATGCACCTCTGACACCAAGAACAGGTGCTCAGGGATGTCATCGAAGGCGGTGATCACCACACGCATTCCGCTTTGGAGGGGCAGGGCTGATTTGGGGTTCATTGTCATTGCGCGCCCCTCCGAAGCAGCAGGTCAGGGAGGAAGAACCCGAGGGTCAGGCGGAGGGGGAGCGGGAAAGGAATGGGCTTGAGGATGTCAGGCAGTTCCGCCAGCACAATCAAGGCACCCACGAGGATTTGCGGGACACTTATGCGATAGTCGGTTTTGGTCTTGAGACCCCAATTGAGGCCAAGGCGAAAGGCGGTGCTTCCAAGGGTGAGTAGCGTAAAGGTCGAGAGCATCTATATAAATCTCCATTAGGTTTTTTATATAGATGATTGATATAGATCAGTTTTTATGGATGGTTGGCCGGGGTTTCGATACCCGTGAGACATAGCCGTCATTCGTCGGAGGAGCAGCAAACTGCAGATTTGAGCCCATACCTGCCAGAGATATAGTGCAGTACTTGACAATCGGATCCGTACAAGCCAATTAATCACTCCCGTGAGGACGACCTCCCAAAATGGATAAACGCTGGGACGACCCGGCACTTTTTTTGAGGTTGCTATGCGCTCTCCGCTTGATCGTTTACGTCATGCCATTAGTTTTGAAATCATCGCCTTGATCTTGGTCATTCCATTGGGATCGATCTTGTTTCACTTACCTATTGAAGATTTTGGTGTTGTTGGCGTCGTAAGCGCTACACTCGCCACGATATGGAGTCTGGCATATAATTACATTTTCGATTTGAGCTTGAAGCGCACTTCCGGGACCACCAAAAAAAGAGGTTTTGTGCGCATTTTGCATGCCGTCTTATTCGAAGCCGGGTTATTGATTGTTCTTATGCCATTCATTGCGTGGTATCTTGGCGTCACACTTTGGCAGGCCTTTCTGATGGATGTGTCGTTCGCGTTGTTCTATGTGGTTTATGCGTTTGGTTTCAATTGGGCCTACGATGTGCTCTTTCCCTTGCCTGAGTGGAAAAAAGATCAGCTCCCCGAATAGCTGCATTGATCCCTTACGGGTCCCATATATGAGGAGGGGGAGACCCCATAGTTAATCTAATAGGACACCTCACTGGACCCTATTTCCCGCTTAATACTATTTATTTAACTATATGATTAGTAATGATAAATACTATTTAGTCATCAATACTTACCCCTATGATCACCAAGCCTACCTCTCAATGACCAGTGATATCTGCTGATATTCAGGAGCCCTCAACCGATACATCAGGGGCAAGCCCAACACGTCCTTTGAATACCACTTTCATCACCTCGGTAGCCTCCTGTTCAAATCTAGGTTCGACCAAGATTGCGTCATGGATGGGGAGGGCAAAGATACCCCTAGATTTGAGTTCCAACAAGTTAGCCATCAGGATGTCGGCCTCTGTTCGCATCAACTGTAAGCCAACGCCTGTGCCAAAGAGATGAACGATCGCGGGATGGCGTTGCCCAATGGCCGCTAGGGTGGCACTGAAGGACTTGCTGGCAGGGATGGTCTTGCGGACCCCTTTCGGCATACGGATCAGGGGCTTACTGGCATTGATCGAGGCTTGGATGACCTTCTTGATCCCAGGACGGTATTCTTGCGCGAAGCCATACTCTGTCAGATCATAAAGATCACCCGTTGGCGGTGTCGCGCCAATTAAGCCATAGAGCAACAAAAGCCCTGCCTGTCCGTAGTCAAGCTCGACCAGGCTGTCATCATTGATCAAGAGGGTTTCCAACCGCGCATCATGCTTCATCCCCTGCCAAAAACCACCAAAGAGCCGTCCCCCTTGGGCGAAGTCTTTGTTGTTGAATATCCGGCGGAGGCGTCGCTCGGTGGTGTTGATCTGTGGATCGGTGCAAGAAAGCGGAGCCGTTTCAAGCCAAGCGTTTATGGCCTGAACCTCCTGTCTCAGGACGGAAGTTTCCTCTGTATCTTGATATTCCACCAATTTCCCTGACTTATCCTCCCGGGTTTTACGGTTTCGGCTCAAGATCACCTCTTCGTCAGGGGAGCGACCAATGCCAGCAAGGGTCACCTTGAAGTGATCCTGCAAGCCAAGCAGGGAGGGACCAGCGGTGAGGATGGTCTGCCGCCCAGCGCCCGCGAGGAGGGGGTTGTAATCTGTGCCTTTGAAAGTCTGGGAACCAGGGGTGATCTCGACAATACCGACTTCCGGGGTTGCCATCATCTTGAGGATGTCAGGTAAGGTCTTGCCCAGCGCCTGGCCCCTGTAACGCGACTTCTTCCTCAAGATTTGATTGCTCTGACTGACATGAAGTTGACCGTTAGGCACTTCAAGGTGGCGATACAGGAGGTCGCAAACAACGGCTGCAATAGTGACCTCATAAGTCGCTTGGTCCACCGCTTTACGTTTCCGTTTGCGAAGGCCGTGCTTATCCTCATAGCGGCTGACCACATGTAAAACGGACTCAACGATGGTCTCGGCGGCTGCTGATTTGGCGCGACGAAACGGATCAAAAGGACGGGCAGGGACAACAGAGGTCACTGGCTTGGCTATTGGTAAGATTTTTCCATCCACTCTCTAAGAACCTCTAGGCGATACCCCGCACCATACCGCGTAGCAGCTTCCTGGCTACTGTGGCCAAGGATCACCTTGCTGATTTCTTCGGGACAGCCAACATTGCGCAGGTCATCCTTCTTCTTGTGGCGGAGACTGTGCAGGGATTTCTTGGGGTCGGTGATCTGTTTGCGCAGTTTCTTCATCATGGCTGCCGATGCGGCTGTATTGCCGTTGGGGCGACCGTAGCGGGAGAAGACAGGATCATCACCCTCCTTGCCAAAGCAGAGGTTTGTGAGGGCTTTCACGGCCCTGGAGGACAGGGGGATGAGGCGTTCACTGGAGGCTGTTTTGAGTGCTCTGATGCTGTTCAGTCGGATGCTCAGACTGCGATTTTGAAGGTCAATGTCGTCAACCACAATCCCTGTGACCTCATTCAACCGTGCTCCTGTGTCCCAGAGGGTCAGATAGATGGCTTGGTGGTCCTCTTGGCTGCCCATAGTAACTAAACCGCCTTCTGCTTCCTCCGCTGACAGAGGGAGGCGGTCCTTGGCGGACTGTCCTGCGCCTTTGACCTTCAAGTTGTGGAACGGGTTGATCGCTACAATCCCACGCTCTTGAATAGCATGGTTCACCACCGCCCTGACAACGTTGATGTAACGGGAGACACTGTTGGGGGAAATGCGTGCAAGCAGATAGTCTCGATAGAGGAGGGCATCTTCTCGAGGGAGGTCAGCCAAAGCAACCTCCTTGAGTTTGACCGCCCCGATGGAGGCTTTGAGGTCGGCCTGTACCTTTGACAGAGCGTTCTTGAGCTTCTTGTCCTGATCGGCATCCTTGTACGCCCCATACAGATCAAAGGCCGTTTGCAGGGTGATGATCTCGACTGGAACACTGGCCCCAAGGAGGTTGCTGTAGACATCAGGCTCAACATCCCCTTCGAGGCGGCTCGCTAAATCCCAAAGCCCTGCAATAAGATTGGTGTTCAACTGACCTGCATCAAGTTGCTGTGCGGCCTGTTCTCCAAAGTGGGACTTCACAATGGCAAGGGTACGGGTTCTTGAGTTCTCAGCCTCCAGGGACGCAAAGTAGGTCACAACCTGTTGGTCGATGACGGGGAGGTTTTTGACCATCTCCATGAAGGTCGTGCCCAGCGCATGGTACACAGTGGCCTTACCCGCTTTGACGCGTAAGTGCTTTGGGACGTCCCGTTTGTACTGGTACGCACCCCAACTACGCTGTCTGACGTACTTTGGGAGCTTCTTTTTACCCGTAACGGCTGGTGCGGTGGTCATTGGATGAAATCTCTCTCTGGCTCTTGGTCTCTGAAGTAACCAGAATCAACAGAAAGAGTGAGGGGCGTTTGCCTGTTCGCGACGGAAAAAGGTTCGATTGTGACGGAACTGGTACGCAACCGGTTCGCAAGCTGGTTCATAAACGGCCAAAAACCCTTATTTTAGTTGTTTTTAACTAAAAAAGAGGGGTTTGTTGGCTCCGACGGTAGGGTCTAACCTATTCTGTAATTCATTGTTTTTAAGTGTATATTTCCGAGGATTTATTGGAAAACCGGTTCGTAACTGGTTCGCAGGGGGGAGGTAATGGAAGTCAAGTATTTTGGGATAATCGAAGTCAAGCAGTCACCTGATCCAAACCTCCACCGAATACAATTCTAGTATTCTGTTGAGTGTTTTTTGCAGTCGCGGATCAAGCCGCTCATTGCGGCCAACAAACCAACGCGCGTTGCATTCCTAGCATCTGGAAACACTTCCCGAACTACATTGTATGCTTCATCTAGCCGGGTCTGTTTTACCCTGCTACCGCCCTCTATCAGATCATAGCGTTTGACTTTTGTGCCTGTCGCGATCTTGAGGTGGCAATCTCCACCTTTATAACGGTGAATATGTGGTGTCGTATTCGCGGCGCCGAAGGGATAGTCATCTGACATGATTTCTCTTTCAAAAATAATTAGAAATTCCAGCGAAAAAATGCGGCCTCTGGATATGTCGATACTGTTGTGTGCTTTCACATTTGGGTCAAGACCTTTTCGCGCGACACTATATTGACGTGCAGATGCTGACCACGACGGTATTCCTTGCGAAAAGCAATGTGGCTAAAGCTCAAGGGCAAACCTCTCACGGGTTCAGGGGTGCAAAAATGAGCTTGGCTGTAGGTGATCTTTCCACCACACTACCGAGACAGTGAGACGCTGAGACAGCGAGACAGTGGGAAACCTTTATAGATGGGGCCAATCCTTTTCCCTGGCTTGTTTTTGGTCGCGTAGGTTTTGAGCTTGGGTGCCAACTTTGAGATGCTTTGGGTGGACGCACAAACGATTATTGCACAGGTGGCGGATGACGCTCTTTTTGCTGGGTAGTTCGCCTTTTATCCCCCAGGCGACCAACTGATACACTTTCTGACGGCGACCACGCCAAAATACCCGTTGAATTTTTTCAGGTTCGGTGGCGGTTGCGGGCGTACCTATTTCAAGGCACCCATCCATCGTCAAGCACGCCGCCAAGAGATACCCCTGGATGCGGTGAGCAAGTTCCCCAGAGTGGTTTTTGAAGGTGTCTTTCCACCAGAGTTGGTCAACCCGATCAGCAAGTCCGGATAGGTAGTCATCCTCGAAGGCCTCGCAGGCGACTAGGCAGGTTTCGTAAGCGTCCTGTGCAATTAGGTCGATTTCACTCACGTTCTTAAGAATTTTTCGTTGGCTTCCCGGACTGCACGATCATTGAGCCATGTCTGGTATCGGCTTTCTGACGTGCTATCCAAGTAAGGCCCCTCTGCACCGTTGCTGTAGTCAACCGTTTCAGTGGTATCTGCGTCTTTTCCGTATGTTTTCATGAGCTTTGCGTCCCTGAGCTTACCCCACGTTGCATCCATGTAGTAATCTATCGGGAACCATTCGAACCCATTTTCAACGGCACCGTCCAACGTCTCAGCAAGGTCTGTGGATTTAATGCGGCGGTCTTCAACCATGAGACCTTTTTTGAGCCACACGCGGTGTTGCTTACCACGCCAACGAAGTTTTCCGCTTTCCCAGCCTAGTCGTGCCAGAGCATTACGAACGGCGTTGTCATTTTTGGCATTTAGGTACCGCACAAGTTCTTTGAAGTCCGCACTAGGAATGATCGATACGCAATACTCCGCTAGGATCGCCTCCAGTGTGTCATCTGCTTCGTTTCCGGAGAGGGTTTGCAGTTCCCTCATGATCGGTGTGGCGTTTACTTCAAACCGCATGCTTTTGGGATCGAAATTTTCTGAAAGTTTCCGTCCCTTTAGGGCGGCATACAGAGCTGCGAGTGTTTTGGGATTGTTGATCTGCCTGAATACGTCGCCGACCAACCCGTTGAATTCTTCATTTTTTGGGCCCTGAGCATGGCCTTCGTGATCCATCTCAATGATGTAATACCGGCGTTCGCCACCCTCTAGCCAAAGTGGTTTATGGTTCGTTGTGAAGAGGTAGCAAGCCTTGAGGGGAATGGTCTTCGTTGCCTGATACTTTGGATTTACGGTTGTTCTGTCGCTGGTGATGAGGTCTTTCAGGGCATTTCCCGTTGGGGACTGACTGCTGATATGCACCTCTTCTGCGACGATCAGTTTCTTGTCTAGGACGCGGTCGTTGTGGGTTGCAACTAGCTTGTCCACACCGTCAATCTTAGCGGTATTATTTGCTCCAAAAAGGGCTTCAAGCACTACGCCTATCGTGGACTTACCCGTGCCTTTTTCTTCGGAAAACAACAGGATAGCCCAAGTAGGCTTGGACGCCTCATTTTGGAGCGACCACGCAATCCAATCTAGGAGGATGGTCTGTTGGTCTTTGTCGGCAATGGCAAAGTCGAGGAATGGTTGTAGGGCCCCATAGTTAGCATCTTCTTGGTTCTGGCGATATTGTGGCTCAGACCAGCTATTGATGTCCCACAGGTAGTTTCGATAGAGCCGGGGCGATGTATTCCCAGGGACCGCGTAGGTCTTGCCGGACCAAACCCCGAACGCTAATCTTGGGTCTAAGGGGGCTCCCTCCATGCAGGCTTGAATAATACTTCCTGCTTTCTTTTGAACGATGGGGGCGAAGTCGGTTCCGTGGTAGTGGGCGACCATCATAGGTTTCGCAACCTTGGAGACGTCCTCCGAAGCTAGGCGTGTTTCCTGAGCATCAACCTTGATGAATTTCTTCTCGGCGGTGAGGAACCAACTTGCCACCTCCATCAAGATTTCGCGCTGTTGGTCATCAGCGGTAGGTTTCATCGGGGCAGGGGCTGACGTCACACTTGGCTGCCACGCCACACCGGATAGGATGTCCGTTTCCATGCGTTTGAAAGCAATTTCCTGCCATGCCGTGAGGGCAGGGAACTCGCCTACAGTTGCTACAGCAGGTTCAGCCTCAAATCCCTCAAGTACATCATCTACGGGAATGCGGGTTTTATCGTTTTTTTGTAACGTCATGCGAACTTTTCACCCGATTTTTATGGGGAGGCAAGGGATATCTCCAGGGGGAGTACCGAGAAACAAATATTTAGGTAGTTTTCGCAAAGTGTTGCGCGGAACGACGGTAGATACGGGCGGGAAGCGGACCTTCGTTGCCTAGGCCAGTTATAGCGCATTCCCCATAAGGCAACATAATTGAGGAGAGGTCAACTTAGCGCCGTCATCTACAAATGTTATTCAAGCGGCGGGCTAAGTAGGGATCAGCATTCTTACCAATTAGTCCGGCGAGCATAACTTTGAATTGTTTAATGCTCATATTCAACCCAAAATAAGACTTCATCAGGCCATACACTTGAGGTAAAATATAGTCCTTTCCCGACACAAATACCTCGATGCCAACCGCGCTGGAATTAGTCACAACGTTTTGTCGCTCTAACCTCACCGACGGCAAAAAGTTCTCAGTAGCAATCTTTCTATATAGTCTAAAAATACGCTGACTAGTTTTTTGTGAACACAAATTATTTCTCTGACATCCGTCTTCTAGTAATCTGTTGACTGAATATCTGACAGTCTGTTCAGAATTCAAGAGTTTGTGAGTTACGGCATAACAAACAAAAAGTGCACGCAAATTCCGTTCATTCTGAGCCAACCAGCCGTTGAAATCTAACTTTCTGTTGGCATCAAGCTCAGAAATGTCTGGATCAAAAGTAGTGGCAAGATCGATCAGGCTGTCATTGTCGAGCAAGTAATTTTCGACGCAATAAGCCCGCAAGCGATACAAATGCTTCAAGCGGGGCTTTGCGTGACCTTTGAGTAAATCAAGGTCGGCATCGATTATATATAGCTTTTTTCTGCCATCATTGGCCTGATCTGCCCGGCAAGCTGCCAAAACGTTTTCACGCGAGCCCAATATTGAAACGTTATTCAACCTAACGTTAGGCGGAAGTAGCTTTCTAAGTAATTTAATCCATAAATTTGGTGCAGAACTGTCCTCAACAAATATCTCAATATCATTGTTAGAGGAGTTCAGATAACCAAGTGCTTGGGCCGCTCTCGGAGGATAAACTACAGAAGTTGTCATGGTTTTTTGGATGAAATTTCGACGCAGTTCAGAACACGGTCTAGAATAATAGATGGGGAATGTGTCGCCAAAATAAATTGGGTCTCCGAAGAAGCTTTGACTATCGAATCGACAAACTTTTCTTGCCACTGAACATGCAGTGATAATTCGGGTTCGTCGATGATAAATACGTTCGCTTTCTCTACCTCTGGGTTAAAATAAAGATGCGTCAAAATAACAATTAACTGAATTTCACCAGATGACAATGTTCTGATGTCGCGGTCTTCTTCTTCTGAATAAATGAAGAATTTTAAACGTCCAAAGCCGTCGAAACGCACCGTCTTTCCACTATCCGCTAAAAACGTGTTGACTGTATCAAGAAACTCGTTGGCTTTTCCGAACACTTCTGCAGAAGCGTCGTTATACTCGGAAACGATATCAGAAAGTCTATTAATCTTGTCGAGCTGAGTTTTATTATATGACCAGTCGATCAGAGCTTCCATCCGCGCATCAAACTTGTGCTCGTCCGTTTCACTTTTGGAACGGGGTTTCCGGATCACCGCAAGGCTTTTATCTAAGAACTCGAACATTGGGTCAACGTTTTTACTAATGAGCTCTGTTGGCACATTGAGAAGTTCGGGTAACCGTTTTAGGTTTTTACGCGCCTTTTCAATATTCATCAATTCGTCTTTCGAAGGGTCTTCAAGTAACCCCCCAAACGATATTGGCGGAAAATCAATTAGTGCAACCACAAGATTCTCACGAAACTTTCCATCGAGCCGTGCTTCTTGTCGCAGATAGCTTTGATACTTTTCTTGAGCAAACCAAAGCGACTCGTCTAAACTTTGCCCCAATGAACGGGCGAATATACTTCTACGCTTTTGTTGAGAATGTAGCGGTGCACGTGCATAACGCCTAGTCTCGAAATCTGGTGATAAAGAGCGGCGATCAAGCCCAAGGAACATTGGTGTTGGAAGACCTTCAAGAAATTCAACCACAGGGTGCTTAGCATTTCGGAGCAGAAATTCCTTGTAATATTCCGCTTCAATTTCTCGATGCCTATGCAATGGCAATGTATCTGGTGCCTCAAATTCGTTCAATAAGAGGCTGTCGTCCGGATATAGTGAGCAATCTATTCTTGTGGACGGCCCATGTTTTGTTGCCGATAATTGCACCAATTTGTCATCTTGATCAATTTCTATCGATATAGTTTCAAAAAAGTCTCCGGCAAGGTAGTCTAGTCTAGGTAGCAACAGTGAAACGATAGAGTTCAACGCAGAAGTCTTACCAGTTCCGTTAATACCTGTCAAAAAGGTGAGGTCATCATTGAACTGAAGATCAAAATCAAGATAGCCATTTACTCCGCTACCCCTGAACCTCGTAATTTTCATGTTTCAGTCCAACCTTTAATGTCAATTTTTGGGAACCGTCCGCGCCACATCACCATGCTTATTCGGTGTTAATAATGCAAGGGCGCAAAAACTAGCAGCTTGTTTTTTTTGATCAGTCAGACAAGCGGTCAAGGTCCGCTATGGGCCGGAAGCAGAAATTCAATTGGAGGCCGCTATCGGTGTTTTCGTCTATCTGAATGAAGTACTGGAAGCCTCTGCGGATGGGTATTTTCCCAGCCAGACAAAAAAAGGATAAGCAATCTCCCGCCCGAGCACCCGCTATGGGAACTCGGACGGAACTTTGTTGTCGTCGTTAGTCAACCACATCCAGAGGCAACCTGACCTGATCAATGATCTCCCGCTTCTGGCTGTCACTGATCCCCGCAGAGTATAGTCCATAGGTCAGCCTGTTGGCCGATCGCGCCGATTGATGGCCCACAAGACTTGCGGTGAAGTGCTCTGGAACCCCAGTTCTTTCGCATTGGGTGATGAACCACTTGCGCGTCGAGTGGAACACAAGGCCAGGGCGGGTGGCTCCGGTGCTTTGCCTTAACAGGGCGAACCTCTTGGTGACCCTGTCCACGGAAACCCCTGGAAATAGGGCCCCTTCGTTGGGCAGCTTGGCTAGGGTAGCTAAAAGACTGTCATGTAGCGGAATTTCACGTTCTGCTGCTTTGGATTTGAGCCCTCTGATGGCGTTTGGTCTGATCCTGGCAAAGACCCCAAGATTGCCCTTGGTGATCAGGTCTTCCGCCATCATCCCACAAGCCTCCCCAGACCGCATACCTGTGAGCAAGCAGAGACGTAGGAGGGGCGTGAGTAGGGGATCATTGGCCCCCAGCAAAGTCACCACCTCTGCATCTGTCATCACCGCATAGCTTTGAACCGTTGGTTTGGAATGAACCGCAAGTTTGCCAAAGCCATGCTCTGCAAGGTGACCTTCCCGCACCGCCCAATCCAAGAAATGGCAAGTCTGGGTCCAAATCCGATGCTGGGTTTGAGGCGCGATTGTCCGGTCGGAAGTTGTCGAAAGAGCCACCAAGTCGCGTATCCCCAAGCCCTTGCGCGTGGTGCTCTTGGTCACATCAGGGTTGAGGCGGGACAGAAGCGTAAGGAATTCCTGACCGTTGGAGAGGCTTAAATCCCCGATCCTCTTGCTGCCAAAGAGGGAGGTGAGCAGCCCGAGACTAAAACGGATCGACTTGAAGCTGCCAGGCTTAAGCTCCTGTGATCGTTGGGTAAGGTAGGCTTGAGCCAAATCCGCCACCGTGGTTTGCCCTTGGAGGTACAGACGTTCGATTTTGGGCTGAGGGATTGTGATTGTCGGCGCATTATCCTGGTCAGGGCTTGCCTTCAATCGTGCCTCTGCTTGTTCAACGATCTCCGCATAGCTCTGATTGATCTCTGCTATCCGTGCCTTGGCGGTTCGGGCATCTGGGGTTTTGAGGGACCGTTTGAGGGATTGTCCCAAGTGAGGTTGCAGGTGTTTGGGGTAGTTGCGGCGATACAGCCAGGTTTGATGTTTGAGATAGGCATACTTCAAGGTGACAGACATGGGGTATCCTTCTGGGGGCATATGCCCCCTTTTGGGTGAAAGTTGAGGTTTTCTGAGGTGGAATAACGGCTTACTTGGTTATTCCTGTTCCTTGCAGGGGGATTAGTCCGGCAAGATGTGCAGTATTTGATCCAGATCGGGTTCGCCGTAAGCACCCTTAAGGGGGCCGGTTAAGGCGGTACCGCAAACGCAGTCTTCATGCACCTCTGACACCAAGAACAGGTGCTCAGGGATGTCATCAAAGGCGGCGATCACCACCCGCGAACCGCTTACGAGGGGTCGTGTGGTGCTCATGCCGGGTTTCTCCGCAACAAGAGGTCAGGCAGCAGGAAACCCAGGGTGAAGCTGAGGGGGAGTGGGTAGGGGAAGGGCTTGATTAATTCAGGCAGACCCGCCAAGACAATTAAGCCACCGGCAAGGATCTGGGGAATATTCAGGCTGTGGTTCGTGTGGGTTTTTAGGCCCCAGTTGAGAGCCATTCGGAAGGCGGTGCCGCCCAAGGTTAAGAGGGTAAAGGTTGAGAACATCTGCATAAATCTCCATAAGGTTCTTTATATAGATGCTTGATATTGCTAACTTTTTTGTTGGCATGATGGGTTGCAGATAAGCGTGTCGTATGGGTTGAGAAATTCAAAGCAGAAAAGTGTATACTGCTCCCACTAGCAACCCCTAGAGGCATGGGACCGCGTGTACCTAGATCATCAATCTGGTAATGAATTATTGCATCTTTCCAGAAAAAGCGTGCAATGTTCCTATCTAACGTATTAAGCCAAAATCAGTTTTTAGAATTTATTACCGAGGATTGCTCACATGGATTCAGGATGGATCAAAGCCCTTGAGTTGCCTGCAAAGGTCACAGGTGGTGTCTTCGTTGCATGTATTGTTATCTGGACTTGCGATCGCGTAGAAGTTCTAAATCTTGACGGAATTGGGACATGGTTACGTACAACTGTGGTATTGTTGGGTATTCTCAGCGGTTGCCTATTTGTTTTCTCCGTTTTCACAGACTTCTGGAACGCGGCACGTGGCTGGCAAAAGCAACGCGTTGAAAATACAACTCAGAATAATGCTATTATTGCGGCTCAAAAAAAATCTCTCATCCATCTCGACCAGCTTTCAGAGCAGGAAAATAGTTTGGTAGCAGCAGCGTTAAAAGAGGACAGCCCATCGTTCACATACTGGGCAAATGCGAGCGGCGCGGGGCAGTTAATAGCGAAGGGTTTGCTTTATAGTCCGGCGGGTTCTTACCATATGGATCATTTCCCGTTCACATTTCACGACTTCGCTTGGGAAGAAATAAAAGTGCGCCGTGATGCCGTTCTGGCACGCGAAACAGAATGTGAAGAAAGACGCAAACGACGTCGTTAAAAAATCCTTGGCTTGAAGTTTCACGCGCGCGTTACCAGCTAAATGGTAGTTTAATAGCGCAGAACAACCTTAAATGCCCGCGAAACGACTGTTGGCATTGATCTCATACGGGTCCCATATATGAGGAGGGAGAGATCAATAGTATATCTAATAAGAGACCCTCTTAGTCCCTATTTTCTACCTAAGGCTATTTATTTAACCATATGATTAGTAATGATAAATACTAATATAGTCATCAATACTACCCCCTATGAAAACCAAACCTACCTATCAATGACCAGTGATATCTGCTGATATTCAGGAGCCCTCAACCGACACCTCAGGGACAAGCCCGACACGTCCTTTGAATACAGCTTTCATCACCTCGGTTGCCTCTGCCTCAAACCTTGGCTCCACCAAGATCGCGTCATGGATGGGGAGGGCAAAGATACCCCTAGATTTGAGCTCCAACAGGACAGCCACCAGGATGTCGGCCTCTGTTCGCATCAGCTGTAAGCCAACGCCTGTGCCAAAGAGGTGAACGATCGCGGGATGGCGTTGCCCAATGGCCGCTAGGGTGGCACTGAAGGATTTGCTGGCTGGGATGGTCTTGCGGACCCCTTTTGGCATCCGGGCCAAGGGTTTAATGGCATTGATCGAGGCTTGAATGACCTTCTTGATCCCAGGTCGGCACTTTTGCGCGAAGCCATACTCTGTCAGATCATAGAGATCGCCCGTTGGCGGTGTCGCCCCGATTAAGCCATAGAGCAACAAGAGCCCTGCTTGACCGTAATCAAGCTCGACCAGCGTGTCGTCGTTCAGCAGGATAGTTTCCAACCGCGCAGCATGCTTCATCCCCTGCCAAAAACCACCAAAGAGCCGTCCTCCTTGGGCAAAGTCTTTGTTGTTGAATATCCGGCGGAGGCGTCGCTCGGTGGTGTTGATCTGTGGATCGGTGCAAGAAAGCGGAGCCGTTTCAAGCCAAGCATTCAGGGTTCGCATCTCTTGGCGAAGGGCGTTTGTTTCTTCTGTATCAGTGTACTCGACCAGTGCAGCCGGTTTATCGTCCCGCTGTTTTGTTCCGCGCAGTAAAATCACCTCTTCATCTGACGCACGACCAATGCCAGAAAACGTCACCCCAAAGTGTTCCTGGAGTGCAAGCAAACTTGGTCCTGCCGTGAGGATGGTCTGCCGCCCAGCGCCCGCAAGTAGAGGGCTGTAATCCTTGCCCTTGAAGGTCTTTGATCCTGGGGTGATTTCGACGACGCCCACTTCAGGGATTGCCAAGACTTTCAGGAGATCAGGGAGGGTTTTCCCCAAAGCCTGGCCCTTGTAGCGCGACTTTTTCCGCAATGTTTGATTGCTCTGACTGACATGGAGTTGACCGTTGGGCACTTCAAGGTGGCGATACAGGAGGTCGCAAACAATGGCTTCAATAGTGGTTTCATAAGTCGCTTGGTCCACCGCTTTACGTTTCCGTTTGCGAAGGCCGTGCTTATCCTCATAGCGGCTGACCACATGTAAAACGGACTCAACGATGGTCTCGGCGGCTGCTGATTTGGCGCGACGAAACGGATCAAAAGGACGGGCAGGGACAACAGAGGTCACTGGCTTGGCTATTGGTAAGATTTTTCCATCCACTCTCTAAGAACCTCTAGGCGATACCCCGCACCATACCGCGTAGCGGCTTCCTGGCTACTGTGGCCAAGGATCACTTTGCTGATTTCTTCGGGACAGCCAACATTGCGGAGGTCATCCTTCTTCTTGTGGCGGAGACTGTGCAGGGATTTCTTGGGGTCGGTGATCTGTTTCCGCAGTTTCTTCATCATGGCTGCCGATGCGGCTGTATTGCCGTTGGGGCGACCGTAGCGGGAGAAGACAGGATCATCACCCTCCTTGCCAAAGCAGAGGTTTGTGAGGGCTTTCACGGCCCTGGAGGACAGGGGGATGAGCCGTTCACTGGAGGCGGTTTTGAGCGCTCTGATGCTGTTTGGTCGGATGCTCAGGCTGCGATTTTGAAGGTCAACGTCGTCAACCACAATCCCCGTGACCTCATTAAGCCGTGCTCCTGTGTCCCAGAGGGTCAGATAGATGGCTTGGTGGTCCTCTTGGCTGCCCATAGTAACCAAACCGCCTTCTGCTTCCTCAGCTGACAGAGGGAGGCGGTCCTTGGCGGACTGTCCTGCGCCTTTGACCTTCAAGTTGTGGAACGGGTTGATCGCTACAATCCCACGCTCTTGAATAGCATGGTTCACCACCGCCCTGACAACGTTGATGTAACGGGAGACACTGTTGGGGGAAATGCGCGCAAGCAGATAGTCTCGATAGAGGAGGGCATCTTCTCGACGGAGGTCAGCCAAAGCAACCTCCTTGAGTTTGACCGCCCCGATGGAGGCTTTGAGGTCGGCCTGAACCTTAGAAAGAGCGTTCTTGAGCTTCTTGTCCTGATCGGCATCCTTGTACGCCCCATACAGATCAAAGGCCGTTTGCAGGGTAATGATCTCGACTGGGACACTGGCCCCAAGGAGGTTGCTGTAGACATCAGGCTCAACATCATCTTCGAGGCGGCCCGCTAAATCCCAAAGCCCAGCCACAAGATTCGTGTTCAACTGACCTGCATCAAGTTGCTGTGCGGCCTGTTCTCCAAAGTGTGACTTCACAATGGCAAGGGTACGGGTCCTTGAGTTCTCAGCCTCCAGGGACGCAAAGTAGGTCACAACCTGTTGGTCGATGGTGGGGAGGTTTTTGACCATCTCCATGAAGGTCGTGCCCAGCGCATGGTACACAGTGGCCTTACCCGCCTTGACGCGTAAGTGCTTTGGGACGTCCCGTTTATACTGGTACGCACCCCAACTGCGCTGTCTGACGTACTTTGGGAGCTTCTTTTTACCCGTAACGGCTGGTGCGGTGGTCATTGGATGAAATCTCTCTCTGGCTCTTGGTCTCTGAAGTAACCAGAATCAACAGAAAGAGTGAGGGGCGTTTGCCTGTTCGCGACAGAAAAAGGTTCGATTGTGACGGAACTGGTACGCAACCGGTTCGCAAACTGGTTCATAAACGGCCAAAAACCCTTATTTTAGTTGTTTTTAACTAAAAAAGAGGGGTTTGTTGGCTCCGACGGTAGGGGTCGAACCTACGACCAATTGATTAACAGTCAACTGCTCTACCACTGAGCTACGTCGGAACATGGGGGCGATATAGCAACTGGGTTTTGCGGCGTCCAGAGGGATTTCACTTAAAGTTGGAAAAAAATCATTCTGGCTTCATTTTCTAGAAAAACGGCTGGAGATATCGAGCGGGTTTTCGCAAGAAATTTCGTTATTGTCATATAAATCAATGAGATGGGCGAAGGCGTTGCGGGCGGCTGCGAAAAGGAGCGTGGGCGGGGTGTCGTGATAGGCTTTGGCGGTTATTTCAGTCACGCTCTGTGGTGTGGCGGTGAGTGCCGCGAAAATCTGGGCCTCGCGGTGTTTTCTATGGGCGAGGAGGGCGGTGAGTGTGGTTTCTGGCGAGTCGATTGGCGCGCCGTGGCCAGGGTAAAACCGCGAGAGGCCAATGTTTTGGAGACGGCGAAGCGAGGCACGGTATTGGGTTAGGTCGCCGTCAGGCGGCGAGATAAGCGTGCTGGCCCATCCCATGACGTGATCGCCGGAAAACAGCGAGTCACCGAAGCGAAACGAGAGGTGATTACAGAAATGGCCGGGCGTGTGCAGGGCGGTGAGGGTGCCGTCGGACCATGTGATCTCAGCGTTGTCCGCCAGAAACACGTCTGGGGTGAAATCGAGGTCGACGCCTTCGCCTCCGGCCACGTTGGATGTGGCTGCGAGGGTCGCCATGCGGGCGGACCTACCGGCGGAACTGGTGCCATATCCCCAAACTTTGGTACCGACTTCAGCGGCAAGGATTGGCGCAAGCGGGCTGTGATCGAGGTGGCTGTGGGTGACGGCAATGGCAGCGACCTGCCGCCCGTCAATTGCGGCCAGAAGCGCCTTGAGGTGCGCGGCATTGTTGGGCCCCGGGTCGATCACAACAAGGCTGTTTTGCCCCACCAGATAAGTGTTCGTGCCCCAATAGGTCATTGCCGAGGGATTGGGTGCGAGGACGCGGGTTACATCAGCGGCGAGGGCATCGGGGGTGCCGATTGAGGGCTTCATAGGAGGGCTGGGCATTGGGGCTTTCTTCTCTGAAAGGGCAGGGGTAGAGTTTGGCATGAAATTTACTTGGCTTAAACGATATATGCCCCGTAGTTTGAACGGGCGGGCAACGTTGATCTTGTTGCTTCCTGTTGTCGTGGTGCAAATTGTCGTGTCGATTGTCTTTGTGCAACGCCTTTATGAAGACGTTACGCGGCAAATGACGGGAAACATTTCGATCGAGTTGCGTTTCTTGCTAACAGATATCAACGCAGCCCCCGATTTGGAGGGGGCGGAGAGCGTGGTTGCGGAATTATCGCGCGCGCTTGATTTCGCGGTCCTGCTGCCCGCGGCTTCAGAGCCGATCACTCGACGGGGGTATGTGGATCTGTCGGGGCGGCTGATTATTTCAACGCTTGAGAACAACTTTCCGGGGTTGATCCATGTTGATCTGCAGGAAGATCCGCGCCGCGTGCATGTCTGGCTGGACACTGATTATGGGCCAGCGAAGGTTATTTTTCACCGCAACCGTGTGTCGGCGCGCAATCCGCATCAATTGATCGTTTTGACCCTCTCGGCGTCGATTGTTTTGTCGATTATTGCGTATCTGTTTTTGCGCAATCAATTGCGTCCCATTCGGCGGTTGGCAAGGGCGTCGACGGCGTTTGGTAAGGGGCAGTCGATTAAATATCACCCTTCAGGGGCCTTAGAAGTTCGCGCGGCAGGGACGGCGTTTTTGAATATGCGCGCTCGGATTGAACGCCACCTTGAGCAGCGCACGTTGATGCTTTCTGGCGTGTCACATGATCTGCGCAGCCCCCTTACGCGGTTTAAGCTCGGGTTGTCGATGTTGGACCCGAATGAGGATGTGAAGGCCCTTGAGCATGATGTCGACGAGATGGAGAGCTTGCTGGATGCGTTTCTTGATTTCGTGCGGGCCGATGCGGGGGAAGAGGCCTGTGATACCGATCCGCTGGCGCTCATTAACGATATTGTAACTGATGCTCGTCGGGCGGGCATGGACGTCAGGCTGTTCAAAGTTGAAGGTGTCAGCAGTGGCTTGACGGTACGCCTAAGACCCGTTGCCGTGCGGCGGGCGATTGAAAATCTGGTTCGTAATGCGGTGCGCTATGGTGGGCGCGCGGAAATTCGTGTGGTCGCGACGGAGCGGGCGTTCCAGTTTTGCGTTGAAGATCCGGGGCCGGGGATTCCGCCCGTGCATCGGGAAGAGGCACTAAAACCCTTTGCGCGGCTAGACCCCGCACGCAACCAAAACAAGGGCAGCGGTGTTGGCTTAGGTCTGTCCATCGCGTTTGATATCGCGCGTGCGCATGGCGGAAATCTGCGTCTGGGAGAGAGCGAACGTTTAGGCGGGCTTCAAGCCGACCTTGTGATCCCACGATAAAAAAATGCTGCGCCCACAGGGGGAGCAGCATTAAATTTTGTAACCGTATTCAATGTGTTACGCTTGGCGGACCACCGCGGCTTCACGTGCTCTAACTTGATTGCGCGCGGAATCGTAAGCGTGATCTTGGCTGTTTTCGAGGTGGGGAAAGAGGGTGTAAAGCTCCTTGCGCGCCTCGTCATCCGCCATACCAGACACCATACGTTCGGAGGGGTGGAAGCTTTCGGCTTCGATGCCATCCGCATAAACGATCTCGTGGTTGTCAAACGCCATGTGAATATAGGTGACGGGGGCCGTTGGCCGCTCTTGGATGATGGTTGAGTCGTTGCAAAGCGTGAAGGCCGGAACCAGAACGCCTTCCTCGGAGCCAAACATCATTTCCGCCCGCCAATCGCGGACAAGAATACGGTGCTGGCGCGAAACGCGCAGATCTTGGGAAGGCAGGTCTTTGCCCAACGCGCCCTGTTTGATCAACACGGGACGCAGGTTTTTATTGAGATCCATGTGAACGGGCGGCAATTCAGTTGCCCCAACCCAGCGCACCTCCTGCACGCCATGGTCGCGCGTCACAACACGATTACCTGCAACCAAGGTTTCGATGGCAACTTCGCCCGTCGGGGTCAAAATCATCGTGCCTGGAGTGAAACAAATCACCAAGGCGATTTCGTGGACCGTGGTCACAACTTGCTCGCCGCTTCCAGGATTACTCGGGTCCTCTGCGAAGTAGGCTTCCACCGTGACTGTGATGTCTTGCGGGGATTGGAAGGCGGGGTCGAGGGTGTAATTCCCGATGGACCACCCTAATTGAGTCGACGTCACTTCTGGGTCGCCCTCATTGAATATGAGAACTTGTGTAAACGGATCGCCGTTTGCGTCGAGACCTTCGACAGTCACTTCAAAACGCAAGAAGTCGGCGTCGGTAAGTGGCTCTACAATGATTGCAAGGAGTTCTTCGCCTGAAAGGACTTGGTCGGCACCAGATGTGTTATCAAGTTGGTTCAGATCGTCGAGGCTTGAATTTCTGCCAACACCGATACCGCTAATCTGCGTGTTAAAACCGTTTTCGAGGTTGCTGGCCGCACCAGAAATATTCTGACCGCCCGGATAGGCTTCGCCGTCCGACAAGAAGACGAGAACGTTGGTGTCGGCTGGGTCAACGCCTTCGGCGGTCCATGCGTCTCCGACGGCATTTAAGCCAGCAACGTAATTGGTTTGTCCGTTAGAGCCCGCAGAGCCAATACTGGACAACGCATCAGTGAAGGCAGCGGAATCATTGAGGGTATACGTCCCAACGACGCGTGCACCCGAGGCATATGTGATGAGGGTTATCGAAATCTCGCTTGGATCATAACCTGCATCAACATAGGCATCAAAAAGTTCCTGAGCGGCAAAAATTTCGGCTTGAAGGATTGTCTCGTTGCGCCCGTCGCCGTCAAAATCTGTACCGGAACTTCCAGAGGTCGACCCCGACGTATCAATCGCAATCGCAATATTGACCTGTTCGGTCACATTCGCACCAGTGAGGTTAACGGAAAGGTCAAACCCATCTTGGCCGACATCGCCGTTGTCTGTTGTTTGAAGTTGGGATGTTTGCACGACTGTAATTGGGTTGTTGCTGTCCGGGTCGATCACGGTGTCCGGCGAAGTTTGCTCGTCGTATGGCAGCGAGGTATCAACCATCGGTACTCTCCAATTTTAAAATACACTGAATGAATGCTAGCTGCGCTCAAATGAATAATCGGTTGAGCAATGCATAAGTATTCATAAATACACCCCACCTTACAGATCAGGAGGCTTTGGTATTTCTAGCAAGCTTGCCTTCCAACAAGCAAGCGTTTTGGAAGGCAAAACTAAGGCGTTAACCATGGTATTTCCGATTTACGGGCGTTAATCTTTGGTGATTGTGGGGATTGTCCCTTGGGGCGACACAATGGCGCAGTATTCGCGGCATAGCCAAAGAATTCGGAGGCGCCTTTGATGCAGAAATATCTCAGACGGGAAGAATCAATCAAGAGTATGACCTGCCTTCCGAACGCGGGGATGCGGCCCCGCATGCGCTTTGCTGAGCTTTAGAAAGTTAGCTCGGAAAGAACCTCAGTGGTGCGGCTTTTTGGCGTAAAAAGGGCGGTCCAATTCGTGCATCATCCGTTGAAAATCGTTGATCGTGAAGGCATACTCGGCTACGAGAGAATTTTGGAAGTTCGTCATGTAAATTTTGTTCGAACCTAGATTTTTAGGACATCAAGTCGGCAGGGAATTGTTTTATGGAAGGAATATTGGTTATGTTTAGAGGCGTTTTAACTGATAAGTTCAACAAGCGGCGCATGCGCTCCCTTACCGCGGTTTGGCTCGGCGTTTTTGCCCTCGCAACGCCAGTAAGTGCGCAGAACTCAGACAGTGTCGACTTGGCCAAAAAAATGTCCAACCCGATTTCCAGCCTGATCAGTGTGCCCTTTCAATATAATTCCAATTCTGGATACGGCCCAAATGAGGGCACGCAGAATTATGTGAATATTCAGCCGGTGATCCCATTTAGCCTGAACGATGATTGGAACGTGATTTCTCGCACGATTTTGCCCGTCATTTCCAACAATGGTAACATGCCCGGAGGCTCGGCATTTGGCCTCGGCGATACCGTTCAAAGCGTTTTCTTTTCTCCCAAAGCTCCGACGAGTGGAGGCCTTATTTGGGGGGCCGGTCCTGTATTCTTGTTGCCCACGGCGACGGAAGAATCGCTAGGTACCGGTAAATGGGGCGCGGGTGTAACTGCCGTCGCACTTAAACAGTCGGGCGCTTGGACCGTTGGGGGGCTAGGCAATCATATCTGGTCAGTAGCAGGTGATAGCGACCGGGCAGACGTGAATTCGACATTTCTACAGCCCTTCGTGTCCTATACGACCAAGAAAGCCACAAGCTTCTCGTTGAACACGGAAAGCACCTATGATTGGGAAACAGAGCAATGGTCGGTTCCGATTAACCTCATGGTCAATCAAATGATCAAGCTGGGCAAAAAACAACCCGCACAAATCGGATTGGGTGTGCGCTATTGGGCGCAAGCGCCTGATGGCGGGCCAGAGGGTTGGGGCTTGCGTCTAAACTTTGCGCTGCTTTACCCAAAATAGACCTATGGGTTGACTGTGTCGGCAAGCTCGCCAGCTGTCGACACAGCGAATCCTGCGCTTAATATAGGCTTTCGCAGAACGAATTGCCGTTTCCCTTAATGGTGGAAAACGAAGACTGGCGGAGGATAAAGGATGGCGTTTGGTAGGCCCGGCAGGACTTGAACCCGCAACCAAAGCGTTATGAGCGCTCTGCTCTAACCAGTTGAGCTACAGGCCCGCCTAGCGCTTTGAGTACGCATCCATGTGCTGCGGGTCAAGGAGGGATGATAACTTTTTTTATCTATTCTGCCTCCATTTTCCCAAGGTCATTAAATTCTTCATAAAATGGGGTGAACGCGCACGGTTTTGATAACGTTGCGTTTAGGAATAGCCATCATACCGCAAACTTAACCGGAATTGATCCGAAACAAGGGCGCTCGACGTTTGGGAACCTCTAGGAAGACAACATCGGGGAATGGAATGTGCAACAGTCTGGCTTTGTTGCGTAAAATACCTGCGCTGTTGATCCCTGTATAAAGTATCGCGTCGGACTATGTGTTTTCATAGTGAGTGTTGGTTTGTCTTTCACGGTTTTTGCCCAGATAAGACCCACCTTTTGGCGATTTCAATATGCCCGCCGTGGAAAAAATGCCTGTGGCGTCTGTGAACAAGATCTTACCCTTCTTAAAAGGAGCGCACAGGGATTAAATTTAGCCCCAAAGGATGATCGGAACGACGAAGTGATCTATCTTCCGATCAAGGCCGCATTTGAGAGCTAAAATCGCTTGGTTCAGAGGATCGCTTCGTGATCTATCTCAATCTGCACAATGGTGCCAGAAAGGCAAAGACCGATGCTTCTGCGACGAGGGACGTTATGGTTCTTTAAGGAAAAAGCGAGCCAGAAATCATTGAGTTTGCATTAGCCTAATAGCATTGGATTGAAGCGTCCGAACCTGCTGGATGGGTACATAAAATTCCCGCAGGGGAGATCGTTTTGAACATAGTCGCTTGTGAATCCGGTGCCATTGATGCTTTTTTCTTGGTGATCATCCCGCGGGAGATTAAACGCGGCCCGCATCGCCACGACTTTGGCCGCAAACGCACTCCACGTTGCAGTGGGATTTGGCGCCGATAGTACAAATGCTGTGGTGCGCAGCATCAATGACATCGCTGTTTTGGCACAGAGCGATGCGGATTTTATGACTTTGAGTGGTAAAGCTACCCATACAATTGATTCCACACCCGCGTCCTAAAGCGAAAACCAAAGCGATTTTCAGGGCGCGTTCTCTAGAGTGGGCCCTTTTTGTTAGATTGCGTCCGTTTTCCCTTCTCCTATTCCCTTTGCACCCCCCTTGCGGTAAAGCAGCGCCAACAGTGAAAAAGGGGCCTCCTATGTCAAATGAGAAAAACGGTCTGACCTACGCGGACGCGGGTGTCGATATTGATGCGGGCAATGCATTGATTGACCGCATCAAACCCGCCGCAAAACGGACAGTCCGCCCCGGCGTGATGTCTGGCCTTGGTGGCTTTGGCGCTTTGTTTGACCTCAAAGGGGCAGGGTACAACGACCCGATCCTTGTTGCCGCAACCGACGGTGTTGGCACCAAGTTGCGCATCGCGATCGACACGGGCAATATGAGCACAATCGGCATTGATCTTGTGGCGATGTGCGTCAACGATCTTGTTTGTCAGGGCGCTGAACCCCTGCTTTTCCTCGATTATTTCGCGACGGGCAAGCTGGACCTCGACGAAGCGACTGAGATTATCAACGGCATCGCCAAAGGGTGCGAACTCTCGGGCGCAGCTTTGATTGGCGGCGAAACGGCGGAAATGCCGGGGATGTATCACGAAGGTGATTTTGACTTGGCGGGCTTCGCCGTTGGCGCGATGGAACGTGGCACGGACCTGCCTGCGGGCGTGGTTGAGGGCGACGTCCTTTTGGGACTGGCCAGCGATGGCGTCCACTCAAACGGCTATTCACTTGTGCGCAAAGTTGTCGAAGTCTCTGGCCTGAAATGGTCTGACGATTCCCCTTTTGGCGAAGGCAATCTGGGCGAAGCACTTCTCGCGCCAACCCGCCTCTATGTGAAACAATGCCTTGCGGCGATACGGGCAGGGGGCGTCCACGCTCTGGCGCATATCACCGGTGGCGGGTTGACCGAAAACCTGCCGCGCGTCTTGCCTGAAGGGCTTGGCGCCGACATCGATTTGAATGCTTGGGACCTTCCTCCCGTATTTAAATGGCTGGCCGCAACGGCGAAAATTGAGCAGTCGGAATTGCTCAAAACCTTCAACTCTGGTGTTGGCATGGTGCTTTCTGTTTCCGCAGACCGCGCCGAAGCCCTAACGGCTCTCCTCCAAGAGGCTGGCGAAACCGTTTATACCTTGGGCCACGTCACCAAGGGCGATGGCGTGCGGTATTCGGGTTCGCTTCTGTGAGTTTGCGCGTCGCGATCCTGATTTCGGGGGGCGGCTCGAACATGGTGTCGCTGGTTGAGGATATGCAGGGGGATCACCCTGCGCGCCCCGTTTTGGTTTTGTCCAATAATCCCAGTGCCGCGGGCCTCACCAAGGCTGCGAATTTGGGTATTGATGTGGCAAGCCTTGATCATCGCCCGTTTGGCAAAGACCGCCTCGCGTTTGATACGGCCCTTACGGAAATTCTTGAACGTGTGGCACCGGATGTCATATGCCTTGCCGGATTTATGCGCATTTTTACGCCGGAATTTACGGCGCGTTGGAACGGGAAAATGCTCAATATTCACCCGTCTTTGCTGCCGAAATACAAGGGTCTCCATACCCATGCACGCGCGATTGAATCGGGTGACTCTGAGGCGGGATGCTCTGTGCATGAAGTCACGGCCGAGCTAGATGGCGGCCCAATTCTGGGCCAAGCCCGTGTGCCAATCCTTCCTAACGATACAACAGAAACCCTTGCCGCCAGAATTCTGCCGCTTGAGCATCGGCTCTATCCCGCGGTCCTGCGCAAGTTTATTATGGGCGATCATCATCGTGTGGATTTGACCTGAGCCACGCTCTCCCTTTTCATTTGCTTCACTCTTCCCTAAGATTGCCGAAAGTCTGGCAAAAACAAGAAAAAGAATAGCGTTTTATGATCACGATTACCACGACGAGCGAGCTTGCAGCCTATTGTGAACGCGCAGCATCCTTTCCTTATGTGACCGTCGATACGGAGTTTCTGCGAGAGCGCACCTATTATTCGAAGCTCTGTCTTGTACAGCTTGCTGTTCCCGGAGACGACGACGAGGTCGATGCTGTTCTTGTTGATCCACTTGCCCCCGATTTTTCGCTCGAACCGCTGTATGAGTTGTTTCGCAACGAGAATGTGGTCAAAGTTTTTCACGCGGCGCGGCAAGATCTTGAGATCTTTTTTATCGAAGGCAACGTGTTTCCCATCCCGCTTTTCGATACCCAAGTGGCGGCGATGGTTTGCGGTTTTGGCGAGCAGGTCGGTTATGAAACATTGGTCCGCAAAATTGCCAAAGCCAACATCGACAAGACATCGCGGTTTACCGATTGGTCCCGTCGCCCGCTGACGTCGGCCCAGAAAACCTATGCGCTGGCGGATGTAACCCATTTGCGGGATGTCTATGAATTTCTGAGTAAAGATTTGAAAAAATCAAATCGTTCCAAGTGGGTAGAAGAAGAACTTGAGGTGCTTCTTTCGCCGGGAACTTATGTTGTACCTTCCGAGGACGCGTGGAAACGGGTCAAAACGCGCACCACAAGTGGGCGGTTTATGGCCCTTGTTAAAACCCTGTCCCAGTTTCGCGAAGAATACGCACAGACACGCAATATTCCCCGCAACCGTGTCTACAAAGACGATGCGTTGCTGGAGTTGGCCTCAACGAAACCCAGCAGCTTTGACGACTTGAGCGGATCGCGCCTTTTGCTACGCGAAGCGCGGCGGGGCGATATTGCGGACGGTATTTTGGCCGCTGTTAAAACGGGCCTCGTTCTTCCCGAAGACAAGATTCCAAAACCCGATCGCTCGCGTGAAAAACTGCAAGTGAATCCGGCGTTGGCCGATTTGTTGAGGGTCCTGTTGAAGGCAAAATGCGACCTGACTGGGGTCGCCCCTAAGCTGATCGCCTCATCCGCGGATTTAGACGTTATAGCAGCGGGTGGTCGCGACGTTAAAGCCTTGGCCGGATGGCGTGCCGAAGTCTTTGGGCAGGATGCAATGCGTCTGTGCCGTGGTGAAGTGGCCCTTGCCCTGAAGGGGCAAAACGTTGATGTGGTTGAACTTCTACCCAACTAGGCGGTTGGTCGGATAGGCCTATTGCGCGCGGCTAGAGCGAGAGTTTTGGGCCGCGACAATTTTTATCTCGTTCACACCGCGCAATTTGGCGGTGGAAATGAAATGCGCCACGATGACCTCTCGGGAAACCTCGGATGAAACGCGTTGTTGCCGGTTGGGTTCAAGAACGCGGAATTCATAAACCAATGTGGCACCCTCTGGCTTTTCCTCATTTCGGGGGAAAAGCTCCGCGTCAAAATAGCCTTGAGTTGGGGGAAGTCCAGTTGCATGCACAATGACGCCGCCTTGGGCGTTGACCACGGTTAAATTCGTAACTTGCGCGATAAGGTTTCGGTTGTCTTGGAGAACCAGATAGCCGTCTTCGGGAGCTAAAGTCGCAGCAATATCCTCGCTTTGGCCCCAATTCATTGGGTTATAGCGCGAGTCCGATACTGAGGAGCAGGCGCCGGTGGCTAGGCCCAATGACACGATCAAATAGGTCGGAAATCTCATGCGTTGTCTCCTTTTTGCGTGTCACCCAGTTTGCACGCCGCTGTTTCTTCTGAGGTAGCCTACTGGAAGCCATTTGAAAAGACGCAACCCGATTTTGGAATGGGGCTGGACCTTTTGGGCGGCGGGTCTTACCTCAAAGGGAGGATAAGCAAGGAGTAGATATGGCCAGCGCCGCATTCGAAGACATCGCCGAAACCTTTGAATTTCTGGACGATTGGGAAGACCGCTATCGGCATGTGATTGAGTTGGGGCGCGCTATGCCCGAGCTTGAGGACGCATTTCGTGTACCTGCGACAAAAGTAGACGGTTGCGCCAGTCAAGTCTGGTTGATGCCCGATGTTTCGGGAACTGGGCCCAAGGCGGTTTTTGATTTTCACGGCGAGAGTGACGCCATGATCGTGCGCGGCCTCGTGGCGGTGCTGCATGCGCTCTATTCGGGCCTCACGGTGGCGGATGTTTTATCGGTGGATGCCGCAGCAGAGCTGGGACGGCTTGGGCTGGATGAGCATTTATCCGCACAGCGCTCAAACGGTGTCCGCGCCATGGTGGAACGTATTCGCGGCATCGCGCAAGCCACGCTTTAAACCTGCGCGAGCGCCGTTTCTAGCTCGCCATATCCTGTAAAACGGCGCTCAAATGCGAGCCCCAAACGCGCCGCGCAGAGCTTGGCTTTTTCGGTGAGGGCAGGGTCGTCGGTCTGGGCTTGATAAACCAGTTTTGTGTAATTCCCGAAATACATGTCGCGCAATTGCGGGTGGCGGTCGAGGCCCATGGGTTTGATTACGAAGGCATCGAATTGCCGCACGAGGAAGTCGGTGAGGTAGAAGGCAGTGATCTCGTCTGGGTGGGCGGCAAAGGCGTCGACGCCCTCAAAAAACGCGTAACAATGCGGGCCAGCAATCATTTCGACCCCCAGGGACGCACATTCTTTGGCCAAAAGCCCACCCGTGCCACAATCAGCATAAACCACAAAAATATCGTCGTATTGCGCCCGTTCTTCGGTCACGACGCGGGCAACTTCGGCTGGGATTTTTTCGGGACGCAAGTGCAGGTTCGCGGGCAGGCAGCGCAGTGCGAGATGATCCCAACCATTCAGCCGTTTGAGCGCCAAAATTTCATGCGCCAATGCCCCGCAAGCAATCAGGAGCACACGACCCGTGGCCAAGACGTGTTCCCCCTCAGAGAGGGCTTCGTCGGTAAGGTTTGGGCTCCGCAATGTCATGGTGCGAGACGGACAGCGGTGCCGTAAAACACAACTTCGGACGCGCCATTTTGGATTGCGGAGGTTTGCATCCGAACGCCGACGATGGCGTCCGCTCCAAGGGCTTGCGCATCATCGATCATGCGGTCTTTTGCCTGTTCGCGCGCTCCCGCCAACAGTTGCGCGTATTCCTTAACTTCTCCGCCCACAATATTGCGCAAGGCCGCCGTTATGTCCGCTCCGACGTGTTTGGCCCGCACGGTTGAGCCCTTAACGAGGCCCAATATGCCTATAATCTCGCGGCCAGGAACAGTTTCGATGGTCAGAATAAGGGGGCTATTTTTCGATAGAGTCATAGTGGTCATCCTCCTTGTTCTTAACGCGATCTGAAATGACACGGTAAAGGACATAGATAACAAGCACGGTTGGAATGAGGAGCAACATCCCACCCGGCACCTGAAGGCTCACCAGCATCAAGCTTGCCACGTAAACGGTCGCCGCGGCGGCGGAAATTACAATGACGAGAAGAAGGATCAATTTATCTAAAGGCATAGGGTCTCCAATCCCATTTAATATGGGGTCGAATGTTCAAAAAAGAAAGCCCCGCGCGTGAAGTCACCGGCGGGGCTTTGGAAATTGGGCAGGGGGACGAAACCTTTAGCCAGCCGAAGCCCGATTGTGTTTGCGTGCGATGAAGGTCTTTGCGGTTTCCACGGCGACAGCAGCGTCACGGCAATAGGCGTCGGCGCCAATGGCTTTGCCGAATTCTTCATTCAGAGGCGCGCCGCCGACAAGAACAATGTAATCGTCGCGAATACCGCGTTCGATCATCGTGTCGATCACGACTTTCATATAGGGCATGGTCGTGGTCAAAAGTGCGGACATGCCAAGGATATCAGCGTCTTCGCGTTTGAGCGCGTCAAGATAATCTTCGACGGGATTGTTGATGCCCAGATCGACAACTTCAAAGCCTGCACCTTCCATCATCATGCCGACGAGGTTTTTGCCGATGTCGTGGATATCGCCTTTGACGGTTCCGATGACCATTTTGCCCATTTTTGGCGCACCAGTTTCGACGAGGAGGGGTTTAAGGATGGACATGCCACCCTTCATCGCGCCCGCCGCAAGGAGCACCTCTGGAACGAACAAAATACCGTCGCGGAAATCATGGCCCACAACTGTCATGCCCGCCACCAAAGCTTTAGTCAGAATATCGTAGGGCGTCCATTTTCGTTCCAGCAGGATGTGCACCGCTTCTTCGATTTCTTCCTTCATGCCGTCGTAAAGGTCGTCATGCATTTGAAGGACGAGTTCGTCGTCTGGAAGTTCGCTTAGGATGATGTCTGCGTCGTCAGCCATGGGTCTACCCTATTCATAGGGCGCGAAATCGCGCGGTGTCTGCCCATTGATGGGCCTGCTTTACGGTCGGAACTTGGCATTTTGCGACATGCTTGGCGCTTGTTCCGACGCATCAGATTGGTTTTACGGAAGTTTAGGTCCGTGAACGGCGTCGAATACGCTCGGGTTTCTCGGAATCGTCGCCTGTGCCGTCTTTTGGCGAAGAAAAACCACCGAGGCTTTTGGTGATGAATTCCAGCGAGGGGCGGGGGCCACGTTCGCGGGTTTCAAGGGCTTCGCGCATGGCACGCAAGTGATCCGGCGTCGTGCCACAGCAGCCGCCAATGATCGTCGCGCCCGAGTCTCGTGCGAGGCAGGCGTAGTCGCCCATCAATTCAGGCGTGCCGTCATAGTGAATGTGGCCATCGTGGAATTTTGGAATGCCTGCGTTGCCTTTGGATATGATTGGAGTGACGGGACCACGGGCGGAGAACCCTTGTACCGTGCGCAGAAGGTCCGACGCGCCGACACCACAGTTCGCACCGAAGGCCAGTGGCTGGTTTTCGATTTTCGCCACGATGTCCACCATATCAGACGAGGTCACCCCCATCATGGTGCGGCCTGCCGTGTCAAAACTCATGGTGCCGCACCATGGCATATCGGCCAGCTTAAAGGCTTCGGCCGCCGCGCGGTATTCTTCGGGGGCCGAGATGGTTTCAAGCCACAAAACATCTACGCCGCCTTCTTTGAGGGCTGCGGCTTGCTCGTGGAACATTTCCACCGCAAGCGCGTGGGTGAGGCTTCCCAGTGGCACCATGATCTCGCCCGTTGGCCCGACAGAACCCGCTACGATCACGGGGCGCCCCGCGGTATCGGCCACGTCACGCGCAAGATGGGCTGCTGCGATGTTGAGTTCGGCGACACGGTGTTGTGCGTTGTGCAATTTCAAACGGCTGGCGTTGCCGCCAAACGTATTGGTGAGAAACAGATCAGACCCTGCATCCACGGCCCCGCGATAAAGCGCTTTGATTTTCTCGGGTTCTTCCACGTTCCACATTTCGGGCGCATCCCCAGAAGTGAGTCCCATGTTAAACAGGTTGGTGCCCGTGGCCCCATCGGCCAAAATCCAGTCGCGCTCCGAGAGCATGCGTTGCAGTGCGTTGGTCATGGGATCTGCCTTTCAAAAACACGTATAGCCCCACATTAAGTGGGGGGCTTGCGGTCAAATGCCAGTTTTTACGCCAAGGTGCAAATTCATTATCGTCATAATGTTTGTGAAAGGGTTTCAAGTTGTCGTTTTTCGCCGTTGCTTGAAGTGGTGGTGAGCGAGGTCGCCAAATTGGCGGCAGGTTGTTGCGCGAGAATAGCGCGTGTCACGTCAAATGCACCAAGGGCGAGACCGAGGCGATTGGGGCCCGCCATGTAAAGCGTCTCCCAATGCGGAGCAAAACTGGACTTGAATTGCGTGAGGCCCGCGCCGCCGGACAGGGCTCCCAACTTCCCCCAAAACCAATGCGCCAACCGTGAGGCCAAAGGCGCGGGTTGCCATGGCACGGAGGCGAGGGAAAGGCGGGGGATATTCTCAATCGCAGCGGTCTTGATCGCCTCAGCTACCAACGCATGCATGGTTCCGTCGGGGATGCTGCTGGCATGGCGCATAAGGTCGAGCGTCCATTCTGCAGCCACCGTTGAAAAGCTCACAAACCCCACAAGACTGTCGTTTTTGTAGGCGAGAAAACAGCGCTGGGTCTGCACGTAGGCAGGATCATATATTCCCATGGTAAACCCACGTTCGCCGCCGTGGGTGTCGGACCATTCGCGCGCAACGCGCGTCATTTCGCCCAAAGTGAGATGAAGGTCTGCGTGATTAAACAGCGGCTTAAGGGAAATGCCTGCCTTTTGCGCTTTGCGTAATTTGCGGCGTAACTGGCTGTATTCTGGGGTCTGGAGGCAGAATTCGGAGGGCGTAAGCCATGCTTCACGGCTGACGGGGGTGACAGCCATGCCAAATTTGCGCGCCTCAAGCGCCATGCGGCCGCTGATTTTATACAAAAAGGGCAAGTGATTGTCAGCTTCGGCCATGTTCTTGAAGGACGCCAATAGGCTTTGCGGATGCGTCGCCACAAGAGGGTCGCCCAATGCGATGAGCGCCTGTCCCCGAGATGCCGTGAGAAAACACCCTGCCGAATTCGGCGCATGCAGCAATGCTTTGTCGCCTTGGCGTAAAAGATTGGCTTCGGCGCGCGGGGCACTATGGATCAAAGCCTCGAGGCGCGAGGGAAACCATGCGATTCCGCCAGTTTGAGGCAGCATCCTTTTGTTTGGCTTGTTGCGCTGAAGGAATGGGCCGCGTGCGAGGGTTATCGCCCCCAAAAGCGCAGGTAAAGCATAGTACAGCGTGCGATAGGCAAGGATCGCCCCAAGGAGGGGCTCTGCTGGTACAAAGGGCAGGAGCATGAGGAGCGTGACCTCAAAAGGGCCGACGCCCCCTGGTGTGCCCGACACCAATGCCACCCCAAAGGCAATAAGAAAGGCGGGATAGAGCTGACTGAAACCAAGCTCAAGCGCGGGCGGAAGCAGCGCGAAAAGCGCACCGGACGCTGCCAAAGTATCGGCCGCTGCAAGGCCTGTTATTGCGAAAATTGCAGAGACACTTGGCCAGTTTAGCCTATGCCCTCTAAAGGAAATATGAGGTTGTAAAAGGGAAGCGGTAACGAGCGCAATGAGCCCGAGGGGCGGGAGCAAAAGGAGCGGGACAAGATACCCAAAACTAAGGTCTGCAATTCCAACGGGCAGAGGGAAAAGGAGCGCGGCGAAGGACATAACAACCGCCAGTCCTGCCAAAAACGAGACAGCGACAGCCGCAGAAATCTGGGTCGCTTGAAGGAAACTGATTTCAGGGAGAAGGCGCCAGCGTGTCAAGGCACCGGTGAAAAGTCCAAACCCTGTGGTTTGCGAGACAGCGATCGCAGCGATTCCCGCACGTGAGGCGGTTTTATTGCCCACTTGTGTGCGTAAATGACGGTGAATGACCGCGTCATAACGCCCAACCGCCCAGAAGCTCGCTGCGGTAGCAACGGTTGCCATTCCCCACTGGACGCCTGAGACAGTTTGTACGGCCACCCAAATTTGCGAGACATCCAAGGCGACCATATTGTCGAGGAAAAGGGCAACGAAGCCAATCGCCAACGCAATGGGGGCGGCTTGTCTCGCAATTTGGTGTCGCATAAAGAGAGTGGCTAGATTTTTGCGGGCCATCTTAGGAGGTGGCTCAAACGACATGGAATCTATCTTTGCCGTAGTTCCATTCGACCCTCGATCAATCGAAGTGTTCACATTGTTCCCCATCGCCGCACCTTTTATCCACCGCTATTAGGTGTAAGGGAACTCTCTTAGGGGGGAGTTAACATATAGAATTGTAACAAAAAAAACGCGCCACCTAGGGATAGGGGCGCGTTTAATTTTACTCGATTAGAAAGCCTATTTGACTTCTTTCAACACTTGGGTTTGCGCCTCAACCAAGCAACTCGCCATTTTTTCGCGTACAGCGGCTTCGGTCGCAAGGTCGCCCAAATCACCAGTCACTTTGCGCACAACATCGTCATGGCCAGCTTCTTCGAAATCGGCTTTCACAACTTCGAGCGCATAAGTCGTTGCGTCATTGCCCGTTTTTCCAAGCAAGGCTGCGGCCCAAAGGCCAACGAGTTTGTTACGACGGGCGATGGCTTTGAACTGCATATCGGCGTCGTGAGCGAATTTGGCTTCAAAAGCGTTTTCGCGATCGTCAAATGTTGTCATGTTCTTTCCTCGGGCTTGTGTGCAAGGGTGTTAATTCGTTCCCCTAACATATGCCAACTCACGCGCAAAGCCGCAAGGGCGATGCGCAACCTTGCGGCAAAGCATCCCATGGCGTATAGGGCGCGAAGGGGCACAAGACTCACCTCACGTGCCAAACCGCAGCATCCGAAGATCGGAACCCGAATGGCACGTCGCACCAAGATTTACGAAGGCAAAGCAAAAACTCTGTATGAAGGCCCTGAGCCTGACACTTTAGTGCAGTATTTCAAGGATGATGCCACCGCTTTTAACGCCGAGAAGAAGGCTGTGATTGACGGAAAAGGTGTTCTGAATAACCGCCTGAGCGAATATTTTATGGTCGGTCTTGAGCAAATCGGCGTGCCGACTCACTTCCTCAAACGCCTCAATATGCGCGAGCAATTGATCCGTCGGGTCGAAATTATACCGCTCGAAGTTATTGTGCGCAATTTTGCTGCGGGCTCGTTTTCCAAGCGCATGGGAATCGAAGAGGGCACACCAATGCCGCGTCCGATTGTCGAGTTTTCCTACAAAGACGACTCACTTGGCGATCCATTGGTTCCCGAAGAATATGTCATCGCTTTCGGCTGGGCCTCCCAGCAGGAGCTTGATGACATTGTCGCGCTTGCATTGCGGGTAAACGACTTCCTATCGGGCGTTATGTACGGCGTTGGCATCAAGCTGGTTGATTTCAAAATCGAACTGGGCCGCGTTTATGACGGCGATTTCATGCGCCTTGTTGTGGCCGATGAAATTAGCCCTGATAGCTGTCGTTTGTGGGACATCGAGACAGGCCGTAAGCTCGACAAAGACGTCTTCCGCCAAGATCTCGGCGATTTGGCCGATGCCTATACCGAAGTGGCGACACGTTTGGGCGTTATGCCCTCCAATGTGACGCACCCTTCTGGTAAACCGACGTTGATTAATTAAGCCTCTTCGAAAAATAAGGAAAGTTCTGCCATGAAAGCCCGTGTACATGTGATGCTGAAAAACGGTGTTCTTGACCCCCAAGGCGCCGCCGTGCGTCATGCGCTTGGCACCCTCGGATTTGAGGGTGTGAATGATGTGCGTCAAGGCAAAGTGATTGAACTTGACCTTGCCGATGGCACGTCTGAGGCGACGATCACCGAGATGTGCGACAAGCTGCTCGCAAATACTGTGATCGAAAGCTACACGATCGAGATCGCCTAATGCGCGCCGCGGTCCTTCGGGAATACAACGCGGATCTGTCTTTGGAAGAGGTCGCCGATCCGGCCTGTCCCGAAGACGGCGTTGTGCTCGAAGTGATGGCCTGTGGCGTCTGCCGTTCGGATTGGCACGGGTGGGTCGGGGAGCATCCTCGCGTTAAACCGGGTCAAATTATGGGGCATGAATATTGCGGAACCGTTGTCGAAGCGGGGGCGCGTGCAAAATATGCCGTTGGGGACCGCCTCGTTGCGCCCTTTATTCTGGCCTGTGGTGCCTGTCCGTCTTGCCAGTCGGGACATCAAAATACCTGCCCAAATCAACGGCTTCCGGGGTTTATCGAACCCGGAGCCTTCGCACAATATATCGCCGTTCCTTTCGACCACAACTTAGCTATTTTGCCCGACACACTCTCTCCCACCGTCGCTGCGGGACTTGGGTGTCGCGTCACGACTGCGTGGCACGCGCTCACGGGGCGCGCCGCGGTACAGGCGGGCGAATGGGTTGCTGTGCATGGAACGGGGGGCGTTGGCCTCTCGGCGTTTCTGTTGGCTAAGGCCCTTGGTGCGCGGGTTGTTGTTGTTGATATCGTTGAGGAAAAACTCACCCACGCGCTCAGCCTCGGAGCGGACGCGGCCGTGAATGCCTCGGCGGGTGATACTGCCCTTGCTATCCGCGAGATTACAGGCGGCGGCGCGCATGTGAGCATCGAAGCCCTCGGCATCGAAGCGACCACAAACGCCAGTATCGAGTGTTTGCGGCCCTTGGGGCGGCACGTTCAAGTTGGAATGCCCGTGGGCCATACCGCCAAAATGCAGATCAATATGAACGCCGTTTATATGGGCAATCTCGCCCTATTCGGCACGCGTGGCATGCCATCGTGGCGCTATCCTAGCTTGTTGTCGCTTATCGAGAGTGGTGCCGTGGATATGACGCCTTTGGTTGCCCGTGAAATACCTCTATCCTCCGCGAGTGACGAGCTGCGCGCCTTTAACGGGCCAACCGCGCCCGGTGTGGCCGTCATTACTGATTTTACTGCCTAAAAAGGACCATCTGCCATGAAAGCTGCTGTCATTGTCTTCCCCGGTTCCAACTGTGATCGCGACCTTGCGGTGGCTTTACGCGAAAGCGGAGCCGATGTGGAAATGGTCTGGCACAAAGACACAACCCTGCCTTCTGGCCTCGATTTTGTCGGTGTTCCGGGCGGGTTTAGTTTTGGTGATTACCTGCGTTGTGGTGCGATTGCCGCGCAAAGCCCAATTTGCCGCTCTGTGGTGGATTTTGCCAATAAGGGCGGCCATGTTTTTGGCGTGTGTAACGGCTTTCAAATCCTTGCGGAAACCGGCCTGCTTCCGGGGGCACTGCTGCGTAACGCTGGCTTGAAATACATCTGCAAAACCGTGCCGCTTGTCGTTGAAAACGCCGACACGCTATTTACGCGCGGCTATGAGGCTGGCCAAGTGATCGACATCCCGATTGCCCACCATGACGGCAATTATACAGCTGACGCCCAGACCATTGAACGTCTTCAAGGTGAGGGGCGCGTGGCCTTTACCTATGGCAACAACCCCAATGGCTCCACAGCCGATATTGCGGGTGTGCTAAGTGAAAATAAACGGGTTTTGGGCATGATGCCGCACCCCGAGCGTGCTTTTGACACCAGCCATGTTGGTACCGACGGACAAGCGTTCTTTCGCTCAATTGTGAGCGAATTGGTTAGCGCATAGACGCAACGTCTTGAGCCTTCACGGCGCAGGGGGTATCGTTGGCCATGGCTAAAGATGCGCCCCATTCACCCGATCCTTTAAGTGCTGTCCCGTCGATGGGGGGGGACGTTGGGCTGAGCCGTAGCACAAGAAGCGGTGCAAGTTCTGGACTAAGATCTTCAGAAATCCCATTGAGGCGCGTTGCAAAAACGGGCTGGATGGCCCGTGGTTTGCTGATCCTTGCCATTGCCATCGGGGCGGGCATAATCTGGTCTACCAATACACTTTTGACCGAACGATATACCGAAACGACCCGCAGTCGTGCACAGGTGCGGCTCGCGCTTTATTCGGGCAATATTGTGGGCGAAATCAGACGCAGCGCCATTGTTCCGCGCCTGTTGGCACGTGACCCTGTCCTGACGGGCGCGTTGAATTCATCCGACTTTACGCAGTCAAGTCAGCAGCTTATCACATATGCCGAAGAGATCGGCATCGCGGGTTTGCAATTGTTGGATGAAAGCGGACGTGTGGTTGCAGCCACCGACCGCAATCTCCTTGGGGGAAATGCGCGCAACTCTGAAGCCTTTGTCGCAGCCGTTCGCACGGATGGCGCGATTTTTGGCGTGTCCCAAAATGAGACGGGCGCGTCAAAATTCACTTATTCCCAGAAGTTAGTCTCCAACGGCACCCTTATCGGGGTCATCGTTGTGGATGTGGATTTACGCCAGTTTGAGGCCTCCTGGAAAGGGACAACAGATGCGGTGATCGTAGCCAATTCCGAAGGAAATATCATCCTTTCAACCGAACCCCTTTGGCGTGGTTTGACCGAAAAAGAAGCCCTTAAAACCAAAAGTGCGCCGTCCGCGATCACCCGCGCTTTGAATGCAACTCGCGATTGGGCTGAGGTTGGTTGGGGCGATTTGCCCGTGGAAGCCTATCTTCAAGGTGAGGCCTTAATGCGCCAAGAAGTGCGGGTGCCGTTCCAAGGATGGAAACTCACCAGTTTCACCACATTTGCCTCGGTGCGTGACAAGGTGAACGGTGTTTTAGCCCTCGAAATTATGGGCGGGGCGATATTGATCGCGCTTGGCTTTTACTTCACCTCGCGGCGCGCGCGCCTAAGTTCCGTGTTTTTCCAGAACGAGTCGGCGGAACTTCGCCAGCTAAACCAGCGCCTTCAGCGCGAAATCGCCGAGCGTGAGAAGGTTGAAAAACATCTCGACATGGCCGAACAAACCCTAGCCCAAAGCTCTAAACTTGCCGCATTGGGCGAGATGTCGGCGGCGGTTTCGCATGAGTTAAATCAGCCCCTTGCCGCGATGAAAACCTACCTCGCGGGGGCCAAGCTTTTGCTCCTCAGAAAACGTCCAGAGGAGGCCCAAGCCAGCTTCCAGCGGATCGACGATTTGATCGAGCGTATGGGGGCGATTACCAAGCAACTCAAGAGCTATGCGCGCAAGGGCGGGGACACATTTCAGCCCTTTGATATAAGATCCGCGCTCTCTTCTGCCTTGTCGATGATGGAGCCACAACTCAAGCAACGGCACGTTCAAATTACCCGTACAATTCCACGCGATCCTGTGATTATTTTGGCCGACCAGATGCGTCTAGAGCAAGTCATTATTAACCTGTTTAGAAACGCCTTGGACGCGACGAAAACCGCCAAGAACCCACATATCGAAATCCTGTTAACCGTCGGCGAAACCGCCGTTTTATCGCTGCGGGATAATGGGCCAGGGATTGACGATCTTGACGCGTTGTTTGAGCCATTTTACACTACAAAAGCGCCGGGCGACGGTGTGGGCTTGGGGCTTGCTATCTCCAGCGGGATCGTAAACGATTTCGGGGGGCGGTTGACCGCTCGAAATGCCGCCAAAGGGGGGGCTGTATTTGAAGTGACGCTCCCCATATTAAATGATGAATACAAATCAGCCGAGTGAGGACTAAATGGCCAAAGCCATGAAGATTGCCATCGTTGACGATGAAAAAGACATGCGTCAATCGATTAGCCAGTGGTTGGCTCTGTCGGGTTTCGACACTGAAACGCATGCTAGTGCGACAGAGGCTCTTAAATCTGTTGGTGCCGATTATCCTGGAATTGTTGTTTCTGACATTCGGATGCCTGGGATGGATGGAATGGCGTTGTTGCGCAAGTTGATGAGTATCGACTCGGGCTTGCCGGTGATCCTGATTACGGGGCATGGCGATGTGCCTATGGCAGTGGAAGCGATGCGGATCGGGGCGTATGATTTCTTAGAGAAGCCTTTCAACCCTGATGTCATGACCGAAATGGCGAAAAAAGCGACACAGGCGCGTCGATTGACGCTTGATAGCCGTGCGCTGCGCCGCGAATTGGGCGACGGCGGAGCGGTGATGAAGAAACTCATCGGTGCTAGCCCCGAAATGGAGCGGCTGCGCGAAGATATCCTCGATCTTGGGCAAGCCGACGGCCACGTACTTATCGAGGGCGAAACGGGTACGGGTAAAACACTGGTGGCCCACGCGCTGCATGCTGTCGGATCCCGTGCTGGCAAGAAGTTTAAGTTAGTGTCCTGCGCCGCTTTTGAGGAAGAGGAACTGGCGCGGCGGTTGTTTGGCCCTATTGATGACGGCGGCAACCAACCGCTGGTCGAAGACGCGCGCGGCGGTACGTTGGTACTCGAAGATATCGAGGCTCTCAGCCAAGGGCTTCAGGCGCGTTTGCTGACGTTTATGAATGAACAGGGAACTCCCGCAGAAACGCGGATTATCGCGATTTGCAACTTGCAAGAGCAGGGGAAAACCTGTGAAGACGCCCTGCGGCCCGATCTGTTTTACCGCCTGTCTGCGTTGAAAATCACGTTGCCGCCATTGCGCCAGCGAGGTGAAGATATCTTGCTCCTATTCACCCGCCTGTCCGAACAATTCGCCGAAGAATATGGCTGTGACGCCCCGCAAGTGAGCGCACAAGAGGCCGCACAATTATTGCAATCGCCCTGGCCCGGAAATGTGCGCCAGTTGATTAACGTCGCTGAACGGGCGGTCCTGCAAAACCGTCGTGGTTCGGGCACCATTGCAAGCCTGTTGATGGCGGATAATGACGATGTGGCTCCGACGATGACCACCGATGGCAAGCCCCTCAAGGAATATGTGGAAGCGTTTGAGCGGATGCTGATCGACAATACAATGCGCCGCCACAAGGGTAGCATCGTGAACGTTATGGAAGAGCTTTGCCTTCCCCGTCGGACGCTAAATGAGAAAATGGCCAAATACACTTTGACCAGATCGGACTATATTTAAAACACGTCCCAAATGCGGCAGAATAAGCTTTGATGTCACGTCATTTACCGCCTTTGGGAAGGGGAATGAAGGGCGTGCACGCACAGGTTGTGTTGTGCGCATTTTCCCCATTGTCTTTTATCCCCAATACCAACTAGTATCGTTTTACGGCGGGCCGTCCAATGGGGACTGTACCGTACGGAGAGTTTCGCTGCGACCGGCGGGACGGGGCCATGGCTCTGACGACGGCGCAGACCGATTAGGCCGCAAGGCTGCAAATTTGCCCGTGAGGCCGCGAGCCGGCCCGGGCGCATGAACGGATGTTTATATCATTACTGATACAGAACATCGGAGCAGAAACGCGAATGAGATGCGACGGAAGACAGAGGCAAAGAGTTGAGGTTGGCATTGCCAGCCCCATAACTTTGCCATTTTCCCGTGACGCATCCTTCGCCCAAATCAGACACCCGGCACGACGCACCGCCCTTATCGGGGGGCGTGTTTTGCACGCGTGCAAAGAGTTCAAATGGCTAAGAAAATGCTTATCGACGCCACCCACGCAGAGGAAACTCGCGTTGTGGTGGTTGACGGAACCAAAGTTGAGGAATTTGACTTTGAGGCCGAAAATAGACGCCAGCTAGCTGGCAATATATATCTTGCAAAAGTAACGCGGGTTGAACCGTCGCTTCAGGCGGCGTTTATTGATTATGGCGGAAACCGCCATGGTTTCCTCGCTTTCTCCGAGATTCATCCGGATTACTATCAAATCCCCATAGCCGATCGCGAAGCGCTTTTGGCCGAGGAAGCTGCCTATGCTAAGTCGCTTCAGGAAGATGACGAGCAACCCGACCCAAAACGTCGCCGTCGTCGCCGGAGCGGAAAAGCCGCCGAAGCCAAATCGGGCGACGCAGTTGAGACTAAAGAAATCACAGAAGACACGCCGAAAAAAGAATCCGACGGGCCATCGAGCATGGACGTCGTCGATTTTGGCGAAGACGATGACAGCCACAACGCCGATGCGTTTGAAGGCAGCTCTCCGATGGAATTGGTGGCCGAAACACCGGTCGATACACCCGCGGCAGACGAACCCGAAGATGAAGATACTTCGCCAGCTGTGAAAACAGACGCCTCGGACGAGGATGACTCGGATGATGGTGACGACGACGACGCGCCTTTGCAAGCGACCGACAAAGACGACAGTATCGAGTCTGTTGCAGATGAAGATGTGCAAGACGAAGTGCGCGCTCCGCGTAAATTCCGTCCACGGAAATACAAAATTCAAGAAGTGATTAAAGTTCGCCAAATTCTTTTGGTTCAAGTCGTGAAAGAAGAACGTGGCAATAAAGGCGCTGCGCTTACAACATACTTGTCTTTAGCTGGTCGCTACTGCGTCTTGATGCCGAACACCGCACGCGGTGGTGGCATTTCTCGCAAAATCACAAATATCGCTGATCGCAAAAAACTCAAACAAATCGCGCAAGAGATCGACGTTCCAGAAGGGGCAGGGCTTATTGTCCGTACGGCTGGGGCCGAACGGACCAAGCCAGAAATCAAGCGTGACTATGAATACCTTCAACGTTTGTGGGAGCAAATTCGCTCTCTAACGCTTAAATCCATCGCCCCTGCCAAGATCTATGAAGAGGGTGATCTCGTCAAACGGACGATCCGCGACCTTTATAACAGCGAAATCGATGAGGTTTTGGTCGAAGGCGAAGCGGGCTATCGCGTGGCCAAGGACTTCATGAAAATGATCATGCCGTCCCATGCGAAAAACGTAAAACGCTACACCGATCCGTTGCCCTTGTTCGCGCGTTTCCAAGTCGAGACCTATCTCGCGGGAATGTTTAATCCGACAGTGCAGCTGAAATCGGGTGGGTACATCGTTATCGATGTGACCGAAGCACTTGTTGCTGTGGACGTGAACTCGGGTCGAGCTACAAAAGAAGGCTCAATCGAGGATACTGCCACCAAGACCAACCTTGAAGCCGCAGAAGAAGTGGCGCGTCAAGTACGTTTGCGCGATCTAGCCGGCTTGATCGTCATCGACTTCATTGACATGGAAGATCGCCGCAACAATGCAGCCGTTGAAAAACGGATGAAAGACAAATTGAAAACCGATCGCGCTCGTATTCAAGTCGGTCGGATTTCTGGTTTCGGCCTTATGGAAATGTCGCGCCAGCGCTTGCGTCCGGGGATGCTCGAAGCAACCACACAACCTTGTCACCATTGTCACGGCACGGGCCTGATCCGCTCCGATGACAACCTCGCGCTCGCGATTCTACGTCAGCTCGAGGAAGAGGGTGTCCGCCGTCGGGCGCGCGAAGTACTGCTCAAAGCGCCAGTGGGTATCATGAATTTCCTCGTGAATAATAAGCGCGAGCATATCGCGCAGATTGAAGCCCGGTATGGTTTGTCTGTGCGCATCGAAGCTGATCCTTTCCTTGTCAGCCCAGATTTCAGCATCGAACGTTTTAAAACTGCTACGCGCAATTTGCGTCCGGTTGAAACCGCTGTTGTCTCTGCAGATGCTTCGTTGATGGATGATTTAGACGAAGAGATTGAAGCGCTTGAAGTCGAAGATGAAGTCGTTGTGGCACCGGTCGTCGCGGAAGCTCCGAATGACGGACCAACGCTAAACGAAGACGGAACCCCCAAGAAACGCCGCCGCCGTCGTCGTCGTCGGAGAGGTGGAAATGGTAGCGATGCCTCCAATTCCGAAAGCAACAATCAAGCCCCGCAAGACGCAAGTTCGGAGGGCGAAAATGTAGCGCCGACTGTGGATGCAACCTCTGGCGCGGATTCGGTAACACCGTCGGTCAACTCTCAGGAGCAGGTGGCCGAGGTTAGCGAAGAGGCTTCAGGAAAGCGTCGCCGTGCCCCGCGTCGGAAGAAATCTGATGCGGTGGCTGAGGGAACGAATGAAACGGCTGTAGGCGACGTCGCAGCTTCGGAAACATCTCCAGAAGTTGAACCAGGCGGTTCACAAAGTGACTCAATTGATACGACCGTCAAAAAACCCGTGCGAAAACGTGCTCCGCGTAAAAAACCTGCGGTCGAAGCACTTGCCGATGCCAATCATACCGAAGAAGGCAGTGACAATGTTGCACCTGTGACCGAACCTCCTTCGGAAACAGTGCAAGAGGTTGAAAAACCCAAAACACCTCGCAAACGCGCGCCGCGAAAACCAAAAGTTGCGGCTGGCGAGGAGAGTGCTGCGGAAGTGGCGGAGGTGACTGACGTGCCTAAACCGCCGCGCAAGCGCGCGAAAGCGGTTCCGAAAGCTAAGAAAGATACGATTGTTGAAATCGTGTCCGAACCGGTAGTCGATGCAACAAGCGAGAGTGCTGTTCTTGCAGAAAACGTTCCAGCCAAACCTAAGAAATTGGGTTGGTGGTCAGCCGGTAAATAGTGGTGGCTTGAGACACGAAATGACGAAAAAGGCCCCTAGTGATCTAGGGGCCTTTTTCGTCTACGTTGTCGCCCGCTAGGAGTTGGTTTGCGTTACCAAGTGTCATTTTCGTATTTCAAGTTGATATTTATTAGAACAGCGTCAAGTTACCTTCACCGTTGTTCTCTGTGGACTCAAACGTATCCGCATCGTTCCCCTCAAGACGGCCAGTAAGGCTTGTGAGGCGAAGCGTTTCCCTCAATTGAATAGACGTAACATATTGTTCCGAGGTCCCATTGGTTGCATCTGATAGGAGGATCGACAGTTTGCTAAGGTCTTCAAGTTTCTGCTGCATCCGGTCCAAAGCCTGAAATTCTATGATTGGCACATCACACAAATCCGAAACCTGATCCATTGTTCTACCTAGCGCATGTTGAACTGAACTTGCGGATTCTGCGATTCCGGAAAGTTCAATAGCAACACGCCCCAGTAAGACACTCACATCGATATTTGCGTGTTCAAGGTCTTCGTTTGGTGTTTGGATCGTTGTGGTTTTCAAAGCTACAGTCGCCCTACAACGGCTTCTATGCATGCCCTCAGTTGGACTGGATCAAAAGGCTTTTTTAGGAAATTATTCATTCCCAATTGTTTACCTTTTTCAATGATTTCACGATCTGCACGTCCAGTAATCAGAATAAATCCGACACCTTTTGTTTTTGGTCCCTGACGTAATGCGTGTAAAAGGTGCAAACCATCCATGCCAGGCATATTATAATCAGAAATGACAAGATGAACTGGCGAACGTTCTAAGGCAACAAGGGCAGCTTGCCCGTCTGCAACACTACCAACATTTCTAACGCCAAACCCATCCAAAGCCTGAGTGAGAAGCCCTCGACTTGTGGACATGTCATCCACAACCATGACGCGTAATTGATCTCTTAAAGACATGGCTTTTTCCTTTACCAATATTGCTCGTTTGCGACAGTTTGTCGTTTTAAGTAGTTGGACGAGGGCTTCGTCTGTATATTGTCATGCCACGATTCTCGAAATCGGTGTTCGATGTTTCCGGAACGCGTTCAGAGTGCCCGACGAATAACCATCCCTCTGGCGCAAGCGCGTTTTGAAATCGTGGCCAAAGTTTGTTTTGAGTTTTGTCATCGAAGTAAATCACCGTATTTCGGCAAAAGATAATGTCAAAACTTCCGGATATTGGCCATTTTTCCAATAAATTCAGTTCCCGAAACGTGGTTAGAGATAGCAGATCTGGGTGTGCTTGGAATTTTCCCAGCTCTGTCGAACTCGGGTTGTCGAAGTACTTTTTTCGGAGTTCTTGTGGAATTGCACTCAACTGCCGTTCATCGAATGTGCCATTTTTTCCAACAATCAAAACTTTCGGATCGATATCTGAAGCCAAAATTTTAACATCAAGGCTTGAAGCTTGCGGAAGGATTTCGAGTAGCGTCATTCCAATGGAATAGGCCTCCATTCCCACAGAGCAGCCTGCAGACCAGATACGAATTCTGTTCCCAGCTTTGGCACGACGCGCTAGATCGGGAAAAACGTCGGTTTTCAAGTATTCAAAGTGATGATTTTCCCTAAAAAAACTCGAGATATTTGTTGTCAGCGCAGAAATCATGAGCCGCAACTCATTCTTTCCATCCGGAGATGAAACGAACTGGCAGTAGTCGTCAAAGTTTACGATATTGGTTTCGCGAAGACGTTTGACCAGCCGTGAAGATACAAGCGCGGATTTCGAAACTGGAAACACCAGCCCAGCTTCTTTGTGGGCCAGGGACGAAATAATCGCAAATTGGTCGGGAGTCATCCCGCCAACGTCGTCTGCAGCGCTGGGGTTAAGTGCGTTCATACGACCTCCAGCGGAGCTGAAAGTAATGCCGCACGCAAGTCTAGAACGCGTAGCATACGGTCGTCTACAATCGTCAACGCGCTTACGAAGTTTTGGTTTGCGTCAGCTGCCATGTCAGGAGGCGCTTGAAGTTCATCCGTCGTAACTGTGAGGATATCGGAAACCGCATCGACAAGGAGTCCAACGACTTCGTCCTCAGATTGTACGACGATAAACACATTTCGGGCCGAAGTTTCAGTCATGTTTTGACCAAGTCTCGCAGCTAAATCTATTATCGGAAGAACGGTTCCGCGCAGATTGATCACCCCGCGCACGAAGTGAGGCGAGTGTGGCAAAGGTGTTGCCCGTGTCCATCCTCTAATTTCTCGCACCGACATGATATCGACCGCATACTCCTGTTCACCAACTCGAAACGATAATAGTTCAAGTTCTGAAATAGTTTTTTCTGTTGCTGTATTTGTCATCTGATCTAACCTGCTAATTCGATTGGGGTTTCAGAGGGAACTGTACATCCTGATGCGCCCGAAACGATGTCAACGGGATCTAGAATGAGTGCAATTTGGCCATCGCCAAGAATGGTCGCCGCGGCAATTCCTGGGACGCGACCATATCCTTCTTGGAGGCCTTTGATCACGACTTGCCTTTGGTCCCTAATCTCATCGACGACTAAAGCCGCGCGGCTTCCATCTTCGTGGGCAATGAGGAGAACGATTGAACCCACGTAGTCAGCTTGCGGTTTGCGGTAGCCAAGTTCAGACCCCAAGTCGAGAAGGGGGACGAACCCATTTCGAACCCTAACGACCGAAGTGTGTGGCCCAAATGAGCTGATATCGCCTTCGCCAAGTGTGAGCGTTTCGTCAATTGTATTTAGAGGAATGACTAGCGTTTGACCGGCAACCTGAATGACCATTCCGTCCAAAACCGCCAACGTAAGGGGCAGGCTGATTGAAAAAGTGGTTCCAACGCCAGCAGTCGAAGTAATCGTAACGCGCCCACCCAGCGATTGTATGGCACTGCGCACAACGTCCATGCCAACTCCGCGACCGGAAAGGTTGGAAATCTGATCTGCCGTCGAGAAACCTGGGAGAAAGAGAATATTATCGATTTCACTATCGGTGAGTTGCGCGTCGTCGGCGACAAGCCCTTTGGCAATCGCCTTCTCGAGGACTTTGGGGCGATTTATGCCTCCTCCGTCGTCGCTGACATCGATGACCACGCGCCCAGAGCGATGGCGCGCCGAGAGTGAAATGACACCAACGCGGGGCTTCCCAGCGGCCAATCGATCTTGGGTGTTTTCAAGCCCGTGATCAACCGCATTTCGTATCATATGTGTTAAGGGGTCAGCCAGTCGTTCTATGACCGTTTTATCCACTTCGGTGCCTTCGCCAACAGTGTCTAAATGGACCTCTTTTTCTACGGCTGCCGAAGATTCGCGCACAATTCGTGCCATGCGCTGGAAAAGCGTTTTTACTGGCTGCGCGCGGATCATCATAACGCTGTCTTGAATATCCCGCGTGAGCTGTTGTAACTCGTCCAAACCTGTAAAAACGGGGGCATTCGAGGGAAGGCCAGCTTCGGCAACACTTTGCGATAGCATTGCTTGATTTATGACCAACTCACCAACTAGATTTACAAGACGATCCACACGTTCTAGGTCCACGCGCACGGTGGCACGGGGCTTGGTTGCAATTGCCGCGGTCTCCTCTTCTGGGCGGCGGGGCCCTTCTTGTGGCACAGGTTTGACATCTAGATTTGAAGGTGTGGAATCTACTACATCATCGGGGCTTTCAGCACTGGCAGGGGCTATTGGGCTCACCTGGACTGTGCTTGGAATCGGATCTTCAGCCTTAGAGGGTAACAGTTTGTCGACCTTGGTCTGTGAAGCATCTGTCGACTGGGAAACAATTTCAAGTTCAACGGGTAGGAGTTTTGTCGCTTCAATCGTGAGCTCGCAAATGTCTGCAACAAAATCAAAAGCTTCCAATATTTGCGCTTTGCTCTCATCAGTGACGAGAATAATGTTCCACGTTAGGTAATTTTCTTCCGCAGCAAGGTCTTCGAGGTCCGGGAGGTTGCTTTGATCCACGTTGATGGACATTTTCCCCATATTTCGAAGCGTTCGGAAAATGAAAATGGGCTCGTTACCAGTGGCGTAAAGCTCACTTGTTGGTGTGAACGAAATTTTATACGCGTTCAACGGGTCTTCGTCGGGTTGAGAAACAGTCTTTTCGTTGACGGTACCGTTGCAGTCTTCCGGAACCACGTCGACAGGCAAATCGGAGATGTCGGGAAAGGCAACATCCGGCTCGTCAAACGCGGGAAGATCCATGTCCAGTCCCGGCAAGTCCAGTGAGAATCCAACACCAGTTGCGACAAAATCTGCGGGATCCATTTCCTCTTCTTCTTCCTCTTCGCCACCAATAAGGTCTAGAAGAAGTTCGAGAACCTCGTTTATGGGCGTTTTGTCCGTCTCTGTCGCATCCCGCGAGGCGCGAACGATGTCACTTAGGAGGTCTGCGGCGCGAAAGAATACCTTTAGCGCATCACCCTCCGGGGCAAGTGTGCCTGATCTAACATGATCTAGAGTGGTTTCGTATCGGTGGGCAAATCGAACCAACTCATCCAAGCCAAAAGCGCCAGCGCCGCCTTTGATTGAATGGACCGCTCGGAAAACGACATTGATCGTTTCGCCGTCGCTAGAGCCGTCCTCCATGGACATAAGCCCGTCCTGCAGCGCTTCAAGGAGTTCTTCACACTCTTGAAAAAACGCGGTGCGGATTTCCGCCATTGGATCAATTTGTTCACTCATAAGAAAATCCTTATCCGGTGACCATTTGTAAGGCGCGTACCAGCTTTGACGGGTCAAAAGGTTTTACAATCCACCCCGTCGCACCCGATGCGCGAGCGCGCGCTTTTAATTCCGGTGCGCTCTCAGTTGTGAGAACCAATATCGGGATTGATCGGCGCTCTGGTATTTTGCGGACCGCATCGATAAAGCCAAAGCCATCCAAGCGGGGCATATTGATATCAGTGATAATAGCGTCAGGGGTGAAATCCTCGAGAACTTCAAGCCCATGTTGTCCATCCTCGGCTAGAGTCGGTTCAAAACCGGCTTGGCGCAGGGCCAAACTGATCATGTCGCGCATGGTTCGGCTGTCGTCTACGGCTAGGATATTTAGGCTCACTTGCTGTTCTCCTCAAAAGATTCGGGCGTAAGGCCGCAAAGGGCCAATTGATCCACACAGGCGTCGGTTGAATTCACGAGTTTTAATTCGTGCCCTGCACCGTGCCATTCGGAAGCTGCTGAAAGTAGAACTTGTTGGCAAAGGGTGCCAAGGTGGGTCACTTGAGAGGCATCGACATCAATGTCAGCGCCGCGAAGGGACCGCAATCGATTGGCCAATGGCTCAGCATCGCTGAGACCTAGGCGGCCTTGCAATTGAATGCGGGCGGTCATAGCGCCGCACCATGTGAATGAAGTTTCGAGTTCGCCACGTGAATCCCCTGTTGTTCCGGTCGATGAAAACAGGTGTAGGGGATGGGTTGTTAAAAATAGCTTACTTCAAGGGGAGTTTCATTTGCTCAAATTTGAGAGATGTTGCGCACAGCCAATTAATGCTGCGTAATCGTCTTCAATCGCGGTGATGGAAAAATTGTCGACAAATGTAGAGAACCGCCCCTTGTCTCGGAATGCGGTCGAAAAACCATAGTCCGCGAGATAGGGCACCATGGCGCGCGACACGCCGCCCACTAAATAGATACCGCCAAATGGCAAATGGATGAGGGCAAGATCGCCAACAACCGCACCCAAAATGCGACAGAATGTGGTAAGGGTCCGGACGGCCAGAGGGTCATCCTTTGCTACAATTGAAGCCATAATTTCGGCAGCGGATTTTATGGTTTTCTGAGCAATTTCAGCGCTATACCATGCATATATCCTCTCAAGTCCGCGCCCGGAAATAACTTCCTCCACGCCGGGAAATCCGTGGGAGCTTTGCACGTAACGACTGAGGCTCAAGTCCGCTTCGTCGCGCGCAGGCATGGTAATATGCCCACATTCGGATGGGGTTACGAGACGGCCACCGGCGGTGTCGTATACGGCGGCTGCGTTAAATCCGGTCCCGACTCCAATCACCAATTTGGCGGCATTCGGTCCGGCTTCTTTGCCTGTTGAAATCGGCGTAAGTTCGGAGGATTTGAGATGACCTAAGGCGTGACCCTGCGCTTGAAGGTCATTCAAAATTGAAACAATTTCCGCGCCCGTCGCTGCCGCCAATGAGTCTGGTTCTATCGTCCAGTTCAAATTCGTCATGGTGGCGACGCGATCTCGAACCGGACCCGCCACGGCAACACACACGCCCGAACAGTCCACATTGCCCTGTTCGGACACATATTGTTTTAGGATCGTGACAAGGTCAGGGTATTTGGCATTGCTAAAACGCTGGATTGAGGCCTCAAGAACCCGTGTCCCTTCACTTAGGGCGACGCGCGTATTTGTGCCGCCGATATCGGCCAACAAAGAATAGCGGTTCGAAGCTGTCGTATGTGTCATCGTATGGCCTTTTATCCTGCGAGTGGGGTTTATCAACCGCGCACGAATTTTCAGGGATATCTAAGTCATTTGGTGAAAAGAAAATACCCCTGTTATTCGCTCCCGGCTTTGCCTCATCCGCTTAACGCTGTGGGGCAGGGCCCGTTGAGCTCCCAACCATAAGTTCTGCCTCCCAAAGCTCTTGCACAGGTTGGGTACTGCCTGATGTAATCGATTGCAAGAGAATTTTGGCGCATTGGCTGCCCGCGTCCCTGACAGAGGACCGTGTGGCGGTAAAGGTTGGGATGCTGTCGCCATTGCGCAAATAGGACAAATCATCGTCATGGGTCACCACCGATACATCGCGTCCTATCAAAAGACCCGCACGCCCAATCGCCCGCCGAATTCCAATCGCCATCAGATAGGAGGACGCGATGATAGCGGTCGGAGGATTATCGTCTGCGAGGAGTTTCCTGCTGATATCATAGCCGAATTGTTCCGTCATCTCCGTGCTAAACATCAGGGAGGGGTCGGGTGCGATACCACGCTCCGAAATAGCCTCGACAAAGCCCGCGCGGCGGCGGGACGCAAAATCCATGGTTTCCAGCCCATTCAGTAAGGCGATGCGGCGGTGCCCTAAATCAAGCAGCAAATCGGTTGCCCGTTTAAAAGAGCGTGTATTGTTGATGTCGAGCCACGAATACCCCTTATCATTGCCCATCATGCGCCCATGCACCACAAATGGCAGGCCGATCTCCTGTAACAATGCAACGCGCGGATCGTCTTTTCTGGGGCCGTGTACGATGATCCCATCCACAGACCCACGCGCCGCCATCCGCCGATAGGCTTGCTCCTCATCATCGTCCTGAACAACAGATAACAGCATGTCATAGCCAGCATTTGAATAGGCGACCCCGGCCCCCGCGATGAAATCGCCAAAAATCGGGTTAACCATCTCGTGATTGTTGGACATGGGAATAACGTGTCCAATGGCCATTGCGCGCCCCGTTGCCAGACTTTGGGCGCGGGTATTAGGGCTGTAATGATGCTTGCGCGCCGCTGCCAGAACCTTAAGGCGCGTTTTCTCGCTCACCTCGGGATAGCCGTTTAGGGCGCGGCTCACCGTGGTTTGGCTGAGGCCAAGGATGTCAGAAAGAGATTTAAGGTTCATGGGTTTCTCAAAGCGCTTAGATTTAAGTTGGAAACGATAGACCTAAATTATTCCAAGGTCAAAGAAAACAAAAATCTTATAAAAATAGGGATATTTACCTGCATTGAAGTGGGATTTGTTCCCCGTTGACTTTTTGGAGAATCTGCGCAATTGTATTTTTTCCAAAGCGCTTTGGTTTTTACGATTCGACTTTTCATCCACTGTGGTCGTACCCTTCAAAAGCGCTTTGGAAAAAAAACAAAGCGCTCAGCGCTACTTGGGAGGAAGAAAATGAAACACAAATTGTTGACTGGTGCGGCCGTGATCGCACTCACCGCAGGGACGGCGCAGGCCGACCTTCTGTTTACACCGGGCGAGGGGGATTTTAACTGGGAGAGTTACGAAGCCCTTAAGTCCATGGATTTATCCGGTGAGACAGTGACCGTATTCGGCCCGTGGCTCGGCGAAGAAAAAGACCGTTTTGAATCCGCAGCAGCCTACTTTGAAGAGGCCACCGGCATCGACGTACAGTATTCTGGTTCCGACAGTTTTGAGCAACAAATTCTGATCGATACCGAAGCAGGTTCCCCGCCAAATATCGCAATTTTCCCACAGCCTGGCCTTGCGGCAAACCTCGCGGCCAAAGGCTTGCTTTCGCCACTTGAAAGCACAGATGCTGACTGGGTGCGCGAAAACTACGCGGCGGGGCAGTCTTGGGTTGATTTGGCAACCTATGCCGACAAAGACGGCAACGATCAGTTCTACGGCCTGTTTTATCGTGCCGACCTGAAATCGCTGGTTTGGTATGTGCCCGAGAATTTTGAGGATGCAGGTTACGAAATTCCGCAATCGATGGAAGAGTTGAAAGCGCTTTCCGAACAAATCGTTGCGGATGGCGGCACACCATGGTGTATCGGTCTGGGATCAGGGTCCGCGACCGGCTGGCCTGCAACCGACTGGGTTGAAGATATGCTTTTGCGCACATCGCCACCTTCCGTCTATGACCAATGGGTTGCCAACGAAATCCCGTTCAATGACCCCGCGATTATTGCCGCGATCGAAGAATTCGGCGCTTTCGCCCGCAACGACGCCTATGTTGCCGGTGGCGCAGGGACCGTGGCTTCCACGGACTTCCGCGATAGCCCCAAAGGTCTCTTTGAATCCCCCCCGCAATGCTATTTGCACCGTCAAGCCAGCTTCATTCCCGCGTTCTTCCCTGAAGGCACGGTTATGGGTGAAGATGCTGACTTCTTCTACTTCCCAGCCTATGCCAGCAAAGACCTCGGCAAGCCAGTTTTGGGAGCCGGAACCGTTGCGACAATCACGCAGGATTCCAAAGGGGCGCGCGCCTTTATGGACTACATTAAATCGCCCCTCGCTCACGAGATTTGGATGGCACAAGGTGGCTTCCTTACCCCGCACAATGGCGTGAATCCCGCTGTATACGAAAGCGATGCACAACGCAAAATGGGGGAAATCCTCTTGGGCGCAGATACCTTCCGCTTTGATGGGTCCGACCTGATGCCCGGTGCGATCGGCGCAGGTGTTTTCTGGACCGGCATGGTGGATTACACTGGTGGGAAATCCGCCGAAGATGTGGCCGCTGACATCCAAAACACTTGGGACGGCATTAAGTAAGCCTAACGCCCTCTTAGAAGGTCCCGCGTGAATGCGGGGCCTTCGCACCCCTGAATTCCCCCACTTTCTTTTATTGGCGAGGTCGCGATGGAACAGCTTTTCTGGGCCCTTTTTACCGTTGTAGCAGGCGTCTTTGGCTGTGTGGCCTATTACTTCTTCTCCAACTTTTTACTCGACTGGAAGTACCCCGCACGCGGTGTGAACGCGGGCCGCAATATCAACCGTGCTTCCGCCATTCGCCCTTGGCTCTTCCTGTTTCCCGCCATCGCTTTGTTGGCAACGTATCTGGTCTATCCGGTTGTGATGTCGATCTGGCTTTCGCTGCATGATGCCAACGGCGAGGAATTTACTGGCGCTGATAATTACAAATGGCTACTGGTCGATACAAAATTCGCGGAATCCATGCAAAACAACATGTTATGGTTGGTTGTCGTGCCCGCTGCAGCCACGTTCTTTGGCCTTATTGCCGCCGCCCTTACAGACCGCATCCGTTGGGGGAATTTCGCTAAATCCCTTATTTTTATGCCCATGGCGATCTCATTTGTCGGGGCCTCGGTGATCTGGAAATTCGTCTATGATTACCGTGGCGAAGGCCAAGAACAAATCGGCCTGCTCAACGCAATCGTAACCTATTTTGGTGGCGCGCCACAGGCTTGGATCACCCTGCCGTTTTGGAACTCTTTCTTCTTGATGGCCATTTTGGTGTGGATCCAAACGGGCTTCGCCATGGTCATCCTTTCGGCCGCCCTGCGCGGGATTTCCGAAGAAACCATCGAGGCAGCAATTCTGGATGGTGCCAGCCCGTTGCAGATATTTTGGAAGATCAAAGTCCCTCAAATCTGGGGCACAATCGCCGTGGTCTGGACCACAATCACCATACTTGTACTCAAGGTTTTCGACATCGTTCTCGCCATGACAAACGGCCAATGGGGCACACAAGTCCTAGCGAATTTGATGTTCGATTGGATGTTTAGGGGCCTCGATAATGGCCGCGCCAGTACGGTGGCACTCGTGATCATGATCTTGGTAACCCCGATTATGATTTGGAATATACGCAATGCACGTCGGGAGATTTCATAGTGGATAATATTGCTGGTGTGAAATCGCGACTGACGTGGGTCGTGAATCTTTCGGTTTTGGTGCTCGTCGTTCTCTGGACAATTCCGACTTTTGGTTTGCTGGTAAGCTCCTTTCGGGACCGTGATCAAATCTCGACATCCGGTTGGTGGACGTCGCTATCGGCGGGAGAGCGCAATCTAACGCTGCGCGGTGCTGACCCAGATACGGCCGTTGAGGACGGCGACGGATGGCTTATCTCGGGCAGTCTTTTTCCAGAACCCGCCGTCGTCACCGCCTTCGGGATCAACGCAAATCGCCCGACTGAATTCGCTCCCGGCGACGTCGCGGAACGGCAAGGGGCCTTCATTCGGGTTGACGCCGGCGGGGCCTATCAAATCACGTCGCTTGAAAAACCAACAGGCTCGCGGGGAACCCGCATTTTTGTAACCTCTCTTGAGCAACCCAAGTTTACTTTAGACAATTATCGTAACGTTTTGTTTTCAGAGGGAATAGGCCGTAGCTTTATCAACACGTTTACCGTGACAATCCCCGCAACGATCATCCCAATCCTCATTGCGGCATTTGCGGCTTATGCCCTTGCATGGATGGAGTTTCCGGGGCGATCGCTCTTGATTGCAACGGTCGTTGGACTGCTGGTGGTACCGCTTCAAATGGCTCTGATCCCGCTGCTCAAGCTGCACAATGAGATCGGAATTGGCAAAGATTATCTCGGTATTTGGCTGGCTCATACGGGCTTTGGCCTCCCCATGGCGATCTATCTTTTACGTAATTATATCGCGGGGTTACCGCGAGAAATCATCGAAAGTGCCCGCGTTGATGGCGCCACGGACTTCGATATTTTTCGAAAAATCGTCTTGCCTCTGTCCTTTCCAGCCCTCGCAAGTTTCGCGATTTTCCAATTCCTATGGGTGTGGAACGATTTGCTTGTGGCGACGGTTTTTCTTGGCAACAACGAAGATCAATTGGTGATGACGGGACGTCTGCGCGAACTTTTGGGCAGTCGAGGGGGGGATTGGGAAATCCTTGCCGCCTCGGCCTTTGTCTCCATTGCGGTACCGCTCGGCGTCTTTTTCGGGCTTCAAAAATACCTCGTCCGTGGGTTGCTCTCGGGCTCGGTCAAAGGTGGATAACATGAGCAAAGTTGAGAATATGATTCCGTCAGAAACAAATCCAGACTGGTGGCGCGGAGCCGTCATCTATCAAATATACCCGCGTAGTTTTCAAGACAGTACCGGCGACGGCATCGGAGATTTGCCCGGCATTGCCAATAGGTTAGACTATATTTCTAACCTCGGGGTCGATGCTATCTGGATTTCGCCGTTTTTCACCTCACCGATGAAGGATTTCGGATATGATGTGAGCGATTATTGCGATGTCGATGCGATGTTTGGCACGTTGAGCGATTTTGATACACTGGTTTCCAAGGCGCATTCTCTTGGTTTGAAAGTCATGATTGACCTTGTCCTTTCGCATACATCAGACCAGCACGATTGGTTCAAGGAAAGTCGGCAATCTACTGATAACCAAAAAGAAAACTGGTACGTTTGGGCCGACCCTAAGCCGGATGGAACACCTCCAAACAACTGGTTGTCAATCTTCGGTGGACCCGCTTGGACGTGGGACGCGCGGCGTTGCCAGTATTATTTGCACAACTTTTTAACCAGCCAGCCTGACCTCAATTTCCATGAACCTGCGGTTCAGGAAGCCTTGTTGGATGTGGCGCGGTTTTGGCTTAAGCGCGGGGTAGACGGGTTTCGCCTTGATACCATCAATTTCTACTTTGCAGACAAAGAGTTACGTGACAATCCTGCGTTGCCAAAGGAAGCGCGGAACGATTCAATTGCGCCTTCGGTGAACCCTTATAATCATCAGGAGCATATCTACTCCAAAAATCAGCCGGAAAACATTGATTTCCTTCGTAAATTTCGCGCAGTGATGGTGCCATACGGGGCCGCCGCAGTTGGCGAAGTGGGCGATGCGCAGCGTGGTCTTGAAATCATGGGGCAATATACGGCTGGCGACGACTTGATGCAGATGTGCTATGCCTTTGAATTCCTTTCACAAACGCCGCTGACTGCGACACGGGTTGCCGAGGTTTTGAATGAGGTCGAACGGGTCGCTTCGGATGGATGGGCATGCTGGGCCTTTTCCAATCATGATGTCGCACGCCATGCCAGTCGCTGGAATTTGTCGGAAGGGGCGAAACGCCTGTTTCCCATCCTTATCAGTAGTTTGCGGGGATCAGTTTGCCTGTATCAAGGCGAAGAACTGGGTTTGGAAGAGGCGGACGTTGCCTTTGAAGACTTGCAAGATCCCTATGGAATCCAATTTTGGCCAGAATTTAAAGGGCGCGATGGATGTCGTACCCCCATGGTTTGGGAGCCATCGAATGCAAATGCGGGATTTAGTACGCATAAGCCGTGGCTACCGGTTCCTGCGGAGCATCTTCATTTGAACGCCTCCGCCCAAGCGCTTGATCCAGCATCACTTTTCCATCACTACAAGTCCGTTTTGGCCTTCCGCTCTAAGCTTTCCGCTTTGAAAGTTGGAACGCTTACCGATCTCGAAGCGAACGGCGACATTTTGACATTCAAAAGGTCTAGCAACGATATGGAACTCTTGTGTTATTTCAATATGGGCCAGGGTGCACACAAGATCGTTGCCCCCTCAACGGGCTGGCAATTTATCGGGCAGGAAATCGGCCTCGCGCAGGATGTAAATCTCGCGCCATGGCAAGGTGCAATCTTGCGCCGCACGCACACATAGGAGGGGATAATGGCAGATCTCAAATTAACGAACATTGTCAAATCCTACGGCAATACGAATGTCCTTAAGGATATCAACCTGACCATTAAAACCGGTGAATTAATTGTATTTGTTGGCCCGTCGGGATGCGGAAAATCAACGCTTTTACGCATGGTTGCGGGGCTTGAGCGCATCACATCGGGGTCACTCGAAATCGACGGAACTGTCGTGAATGATGTGCCGCCAGCGGAACGTGGGATTGCCATGGTGTTTCAATCCTATGCGCTTTATCCGCATATGACGGTACGCGATAACATGGCTTTTGCCCTCGGCATTGCCAAGATGCCAAAGGCGGAAATTAACATCGCCGTAAATAGGGCCGCCGAGAAGCTCCAGCTGACCGACTATTTGGATCGGTTGCCAAAAGCACTCTCTGGCGGGCAGCGGCAACGGGTGGCGATTGGACGGGCGATTGTGCGCGATCCAAAGGTATATTTGTTTGACGAGCCGCTCTCAAACCTTGATGCGGCCCTGCGGGTGGCGACACGGATTGAGATTGCCCAACTCAAAGAGGCGATGCCCGATAGCACGATGATTTATGTGACCCATGATCAGGTGGAAGCTATGACATTGGCGACGCGGATTGTGGTTTTGGCCAACAAGGGCATTTCGCAAGTTGGTACGCCACTTGAGTTGTATGAGCGGCCCGAGAACGAATTCGTGGCGCAGTTTATCGGCTCGCCCGCGATGAATTTGATTGCGGGCGAAATCGTCGGGACGGGGGCGCAGACCACGATTGCCTTGAGTGATGACACACGGGCGGTGTCCAATGTGCCAACACGCCCTGAAGATATGGGCAAGAAGGTTAATGTCGGGGTGCGTCCGGAGGACCTTGTGCCGGCCGAGGACATTCCAGTTTATAAGGGGTCGGTTGCCATCACTGAAGCGCTTGGCGAGGTCACATTGCTGTATTTCCATAAGGATGGCCGTGACGAAACCTTCGTCGCTAAATTGCCCGGAATTCAGCAGGTTTCAAAGGGAGCAGTCGTCGCATTAACCGCACCGCCCGAGAAAATTCATGTCTTCCACGAGGGACGTTCATTGCTTTATCGGGACTAGGGCATCTTGTGTTACCGTAGTCGCTGTGGAAACCTCGGTTTTTTCCCGTGGAGATTCCCAATGACCACCCCCAAAAACGAATTGATTGCCGCTCTGCGCGGTGACGAAACTTGCCTTGGATTGTGGGTCGGTTCCGCGAGTGCAACCGTGGCCGAAGTCGCGGCGCAGGCTGGGTTTGATTGGGTGGTTCTGGACGGGGAACACGGCCCAAATGACATAACATCCTTGCGAGACCAATTGCGGGTTCTTCAAGGGCATGTCCCCGTCGCCGTGCGAGTTGTCACTGGCGCGGATTGGATGATTAAACAGGTATTGGATCTGGGGTTTCAGACGGTTTTGGTGCCAATGGTGGAAACCGGTGCCCAAGCGCAGGAGTTGGCGCAAGCTATGCGCTATGCGCCGCAGGGGCGGAGGGGCGTTGGCGCCATGGTGGCCCGTGTGAGTGGCTATGGCGCGGATACGACCTATATGGCGAATGCGAACCAGGAGGTTGCGTTGATGGTGCAGGTTGAATCCGCCCGCGCGATTGAGAATATCGATGCGATTGCGAATACTGAAGGCGTTGATGCCGTATTTATTGGCCCCGCTGATTTGGCGACGGATATGGGACATGTCGGGGGATATGGCCCTGAGGCGATGCACCCAGACGTTATGGCGGCAATGACCCACGCCGCCGCGCGCATTCGGGCCGCGGGCAAGCCCGTTGGAATTTTCGCAGGGAACACGGACCAAATTGCCCCTTTCGCCGCTCTTGGTGCGCGCTTTATCGCGGTCGGAAGCGACGTGATTTTGATGCGCGAGGCCTTTGCAAGTCGGGCGACGCTGGCCCGCGCGTCCCTTGGGAAATAGACCATCGACACGAAACCGCGCTTTAGGGGTTTCTAAATGTCCGGTTCCATGCGATATGGCCTCGTCAAACGAAGCATCCAAGGAGAATCCCCATGGAAATTCGCGAGGCTCTTACCTTCGACGATGTCCTACTAGTTCCGGCCGCCTCATCGGTGTTGCCGTCCACCGCTGATACCTCAACGTTTGTGACGAAATCTATTCGTCTTAACATCCCGTTGCTGAGCTCTGCGATGGATACGGTCACCGAGGATCGCATGGCGATTGCGATGGCCCAGGCCGGCGGGATGGGTGTTATCCACCGCAATCTTGATGTTGAGGAGCAAGCGCGCCAAGTGCGCCGTGTAAAACGCTTCGAGAGCGGCATTGTTTTCAATCCCATCACCCTGCGCGCCGAGCAAACGCTGGCCGATGCCAAGGCGCTCATGGAACGCTACAGGATTTCTGGATTTCCGGTTGTGGACGGTTCCGGACGGGTTGTTGGCATTGTGACCAATCGCGATATGCGGTTTGCAACTGACGATAAAACGCCTGTTTCGGCAATGATGACGGGTACGGATCTAGCCATCTTGCGTGAACCTGCTGACCTCGCAGAGGCGCGTTCCTTGATGCAGGCCCGCCGGATCGAAAAACTCCTTGTGACGGATAGCGACGGTAAATTGACCGGTTTGCTGACCCTCAAAGACTCCGAGCAAGCCGTTTTGAACCCAGACGCCACCAAAGACGATCTTGGACGGCTGCGGGTTGCTGCGGCGACAACAACGGGCGACGCAGGATTTGAACGCACGATGGCGCTGATTGATGCTGGAGTGGATATTGTGGTGATCGACACGGCCCACGGCCACTCTGAGGGTGTTGCGCGCGCTGTTGAGCGTGCGCGGGCCGTTTCAAACGACATTCAGATCATTGCGGGCAACGTGGCCACAGCCGAGGCAACGAGGGCCTTGATCGGAGCAGGGGCGAATGCCGTCAAGGTTGGGATTGGACCCGGTTCGATTTGCACAACGCGCATGGTTGCCGGTGTGGGCGTTCCACAACTTACTGCCGTGATGGATTGTGCGCGCGGCGCGGCCGAAAGTGGCGTGCCTGTGATTGCAGACGGTGGCATCAAATTTTCGGGCGATTTCGCCAAAGCGATCGCCGCAGGCGCAAGCTGTGCCATGGTCGGCAGCATGATCGCAGGAACCGATGAAAGCCCCGGCGAAGTCATTCTCTACCAAGGCCGTAGCTTTAAATCCTACCGTGGTATGGGCAGCCTTGGCGCCATGGCGCGTGGTTCTGCGGATCGGTACTTCCAAAAAGACGCAGCCAGCGACAAACTCGTGCCCGAAGGCATTGAGGGACAGGTGCCGTATAAGGGCACGGCCAGCAATGTCATCCACCAATTGGTCGGCGGGCTTCGCGCGGCAATGGGGTATACTGGCAATGCAACGGTCGAAGAAATGCGGCGCAATTGTACGTTTGTGAAAATCACAGGGGCGGGCCTCAAAGAGAGCCACGTCCACGATGTACAAATCACCCGCGAAAGTCCGAATTACCGCATCGGATAAAGGGGAGGGTGCCTGTGCGCCCTTCAAAACATACGCCCAAAAGGGGCCGCCTAAAAGGATACCAAAATGACACCTGGTGCACGCGTCGCTTCTGCGATTGAGATTTTGGATGCCGTTTTGGCGGGGGACCCTGCGGAAAAACAACTGACGACTTGGGCGCGCTCAAATCGCTATGCGGGGTCTAAGGATCGCGTGGCAGTGCGCGATCTTGTGTTTGAAGCCTTGCGTTGCAAACAGTCATTTTCCGTCTGGGGCGGGGAGCAAACTGGCCGCGCAATTCTAACGGGGCTATTTCGTGCGCAAGGCCTTGATCCGCAGGATGTATTTACCGGCGAAGGTTACGCGCCCAAACCCCTCTCCGAGGAGGAATTGGCCGAAGGTCACGCGCCACAGGATCACGATGCACTCGACGTTCCCGAATGGCTCGCGCCTCAATTGCAAGCGGATTTAGGCGAAGACTTCGCACCTGTCCTGACGCTGCTTCAATCCCGCGCCCCTGTGTTTTTGCGGGTGAATTTGCAAGCGACCACACGCGACGCAGCGATTGCGGCTTTGGCCGCTGAAGAGATCGTGGCAAAGGCGCACGACTTGTCCCCCTCTGCCTTGCTGGTGACGAAAAATCCACGTCGTGTACAGAATTCCAAGGTTTTCGCAGAGGGCTATGTTGAACTTCAAGACGCGGCTTCGCAATTCGTCACAGACCAAATTCCCCTCAAAAACGGCGCACGTATATTGGACTATTGTGCTGGGGGCGGTGGAAAATCCCTCGCCCTTGCGGCGCGGATGCCCAAGGGCGCGGTCTCCCTCTTTGCCCATGATATCTCCCATCTTCGTATGCGCGATATCCCCGTTCGGGCTGAGCGCGCAGGGGTTGAGGTCACGGTTCTGGAAACTGTCGAGGTTGCGCAAAACGCCCCCTACGACGTTGTCGTGTGCGACGTGCCCTGCTCGGGGTCTGGCGCGTGGCGGCGTGCGCCAGAGGGCAAATGGGCACTCACGCAGGAACGCCTTGATGAATTGACGAGTATTCAAGCGGAAATCCTTGCTAAAACAAAAGAGTACGTTGCTAAAGGCGGTGTCCTCGCGTTTTTGACATGCTCTCTGTTACGCGCCGAGAATGAGGCCCAGGTCGAGGCGTTTTTGGTGGCGAATTCCGATTGGAGATGTATGTCCCAAGAGCGGTTGACCCCCTTGGCTGGCGGAGATGGGTTCTTTGTTGCTATCTTGAAAAGGGCCTGAACGGGGGCGCAATTTCGCAATAACGCAATTTTTTTGTGGTGATTGTTCACAAATTTGTATGGGGCAGCCATTTATTAATGCAAGCTTAACCAATCGTGCTTGATGCTGCATCAAGTCGAATCGAATTTGGGAGTTCCTTGTGTCAGAGAATGCGCTGTCGCCCGCCACAGCACAAAAATCGGCGTCCCTTCTGTCGATGCGAATGGTTCCGATTCTTATTGGATCTGGTGTGCTCGTGGTGTTGGGGTTTGTTGTTCCTGCACCTAAACTCGGGATCGCCTTTCTTGCTGCGGGTTTGACTTTGGCATTTATGGCGTTGCTGCTGCATGCGAATACAATGCGCTCCGCACGCCGGCGTGCCAGAAGCGTAAAAGCCGTGGCGAAAGTTGTCCGCAACGAACCCTCGCCAAGCTTTCTTACTGGCCCAGACGGGGAGATTGAGTATCAAAATATAGCGGCGAATGAACGGTTTAGCTTCTGTACAGGCAGATCCCTCGCAAGCTGTTTTGGCGATCTGTTTGCAAACCCATCGTCGGTCGTCTTTCGCCTGCAAAATAAAGCGCTCGCCCTTGGCTCAGCGCGCGATGATATCGTGACGCGACGGGGGCATGTCCGTATTTCCGTACATCTATCTGGGCCGGATTTCTATGTGTGGCGCTTGGACGAACTCGCTGACCAATCTGGCTCGAGAGGCGGCGCCGAAGGTATGAGTTTACCTATGCTAACGGCGAGCAGGTCAGGAACCGTATTATTTATGAACGAATCCTTTCGTCGACTGGTGGGGGAGCGTGTAAAAACTTTGGATCGAATTTTCAATTCTTTGCCAGTTCGAAGCGGTATGGAAAACGAAATTACCACCCGAGAGGGCCCAATGCGGGCTGTTGTTGCGGAGCTTGAAAGCACCGGAGGTCGTAGAGAGATTTATATCTTGCCGCGTAACCAATCGAATGACCTCGTGACAGGAGATTGGCCGTTTTTCGACGATATCCCTGTTCCCTTGATGAAAATTACGTCGGATGGCTTGGTTGTGGCGGCGAATAAAAAGTCGCGAGATTTATTGGCAAGTGACATTCCTGAGCGCACCCCTCTTTCTGATCTTATGGAGGGTTTGGGGCGCTCAATCGTCGATTGGTTGTCGGAAGCCGCACAGGGGCGGGGAATGAACAATACGGAGTTTCTAAAAGCCAGAAATCCCGACAAAGAGGTTTTCCTTCAAGTGACATTAAGTCGTGTGATTCAAGACGGTGTTCCCCTTCTTGTGGCAGTTCTCAATGATGCGACGGAACTCAAAACACTTGAGGCACAGTTTGTGCAAAGCCAAAAGATGCAGGCGATTGGACAGCTCGCAGGCGGAGTAGCACATGATTTCAACAATCTCCTCACCGCGATTTCAGGACACTGCGACCTGTTGCTGCTGCGACATGACCAAGGAGATTCCGATTTCGCTGATCTGGTTCAAATCAACCAGAATGCCAATCGAGCAGCATCGTTGGTTGGGCAGCTTTTGGCATTTTCGCGCAAACAAAATCTAAGTCCAGAGACGATCGATCTGAGTGACACGCTTTCTGACCTTGCGCATCTTTTAAACCGCCTTGTAGGAGAGAAGGTCGTTTTATCTGTAACACATGATCCAGATCTTCAAACAATTCGTGCGGACAAAAGACAGCTTGAGCAGGTGCTTATGAACCTTGTTGTAAACGCGCGAGACGCGATGCCTGATGGTGGTGAAATTCGTGTTGAGACGCAAAGTCGCACGCTACGCGTCCCCCTTGAGAGAGATCGGGCCGTTGTTCCACCAGGAGATTATGTCATCGTTCGTGTTAGCGATGAAGGGGTCGGAATACCCGCCGATAGGTTGCCTAAAATTTTTGAACCCTTCTTCACAACGAAACGAACGGGAGAAGGGACGGGGCTTGGGCTTTCCACAGCCTACGGGATTGTGAAACAGTCGGGTGGGTTTATTTTTGTAGATAGCGTGGTTGGAAGCGGAACCTCGTTCACACTCTACTTCCCAGCATTTGACGGTCCCGTCGAGCAGCCAGTTGCCCCAATAATAAGGGATCAAAGCTATGTATCCAAAACGGGTGAAGGCGTTGTGCTCCTTGTTGAGGACGAAGCCCCCGTTCGAGCGTTTGCCTCAAGGGCGTTGCGTCTTCGAGGCTACACTGTGCTCGAAGCTGAAGATGCGGAATCGGCTCTGAAAACCTTGGAGGACAAAGAATTAACTGTTGATATCTTTGTGACCGATGTGATTATGCCTGGTATGGACGGTCCGAGTTGGGTGAAAATTGCGCTAAAAGACCGCCCAGGTGTTAAAGTCGTTTTTGTTTCAGGGTATTCTGAGGAGGATTTTTCCGACAATCAACGGCAAATACCCAATTCAGTGTTCCTTCCCAAACCTTTTTCGCTAAACGATTTGACGTCGACGGTTCAAAATCAACTCATTTAACGCCTTGCAACCTCCCAAACAGCAAACTCTTCTGCTCGCTTTCTTCGTAGCCTCTCCTCCATTTCGGAGGAGAGTACCGCACTGCCTTCTGGAGATTGATTCGTACGCGCGAGCGAGATACTGATGTTTAGACGGGCTTCAAGGAATTCAATTAGTTTGTCCAATTGCTCATATTGGAATAGATGCGTCACACCAATCGGCCCGTTATGGCGGGAAACAAAAATGGCCTGCGATCCAACGTTCGAATGGGCTGGTTTTCTATTTTTCAAGTAGCCTTCGACAAAGGTGTCAAAACTAATTCCGGCGGAACTATTGGGGCTACCGGCTAAATCTGGGCGGCTACGGTACCGATACCAACTCCCAAGCCAGTCAATCGGATTGCGAACAACCGCGACGGTTTCAATCTCTACATCAAAATTTTCAAGTATAAACGGCTTGATATACGTATTAAATCGGACGAGTGGCATGTGTTTGAACATCGGCGGGTTGGTGATTCTCATATCCGCAATTGGCCCTAACGCCACTTCTATCGCAGAAGTTCCCGTCTTGGGGACTGCCAAGAAAACAAGTTTTTGTTTCCAGAAAACAAGCATTTAGACCCATCCTTTTCTCTCATTCTTTCTCGTAAACTACTCCTTAAGAAATTAAATAAATAGTGGTTCCAGTAAATTTGTATTGAAATGTTCTCACTTTGATCTCATAAGAGAACAAGAGGCGAACATTGTTGATGATTGCTGCCCGTGACGGGGTGTGAAATAAGGGACTGGAAAACATGGCAACGGCAGAGCTTTCAAAAATGAGCGATAAAAAATCTCAAGACAAGCAAAAGGCGCTGGATGCAGCGCTCGCGCAAATCGAGCGTCAATTTGGCAAGGGCGCAATTATGAAATTAGGCGCTGGGGCAATTGCAGAAATCGAGGCGTCTTCTACAGGATCCCTTGGTCTGGATATTGCCCTTGGCATTGGCGGTTTGCCAATGGGGCGGATCATTGAAATTTACGGTCCAGAGAGTTCCGGGAAGACGACACTGACATTGCATTGCGTGGCGGAACGGCAAAAAACCGGAGGGGTCTGTGCTTTTGTCGATGCAGAGCATGCACTTGATCCAGTCTATGCAAAGCGTTTGGGGGTCGATATTGATGAGTTGCTGATATCTCAACCTGATACCGGTGAACAAGCCCTTGAAATTGTTGACACTCTGGTGCGTTCTGGCGCGGTTAGTATGGTCGTAGTAGATTCCGTTGCCGCGTTAACACCCAAATCCGAGCTTGAAGGCGACATGGGGGATAGTTCGGTTGGTGTTCAAGCCCGCCTCATGAGTCAAGCGATGCGAAAATTAACGGGATCGATTTCGCGCAGCAATTGCATGGTCATTTTCATTAATCAGATACGTATGAAAATTGGCGTTATGTTTGGCAGCCCTGAGACGACTTCTGGCGGTAACGCGCTCAAATTCTATAGCTCAGTGCGTTTGGATATTCGCCGGACTGGATCCGTGAAAGACCGCGATGAAATTGTTGGCAATTCGACCCGCGTGAAAGTCGTGAAGAACAAGGTGGCACCGCCCTTTAAGCAAGTTGAGTTTGATATCATGTTTGGTGAGGGGATTTCCAAGACAGGTGAGTTGCTAGATCTTGGTGTCGCAGCGGGTGTCGTCGACAAGTCTGGCTCATGGTTTAGCTACGGCGACGAGCGTGTCGGTCAAGGCCGCGAAAACGCCAAGGCATTCCTTGCCGATAATCCTGTGATTGCCCTTGAAATCGAAGATAAAATTCGAGCGGCTCACGGTTTGGATTTCGGTGAAAAGAAGACCAATGACAGTGAAGATATTCTCGAAGCCTAAATCGTCTAAAAATTGAAGTAAAAGGCCCGCTGAACGTTCAGTGGGCCTTTCTTCGTATGGACAGGGCGCGGGTGCACAGTTAAACCAAGGAAACCATGAAAAATCTGTCTGAAAGAGCGTGCCATGCCGAGCTTAAATGATATCCGATCCACTTATCTCGATTATTTCAAGGGCAACGGTCACGCGGTTGTTGACAGCTCGTCCTTGGTTCCGCGCAATGATCCCACGCTTATGTTTACAAATGCGGGTATGGTTCAATTTAAGAATGTGTTCACAGGCGTTGAAAAACGCGACTACTCCCGCGCCACCTCGAGCCAAAAATGTGTGCGCGCTGGCGGCAAACATAATGACCTCGACAATGTTGGTTATACTGCGCGCCATCACACGTTTTTTGAAATGCTCGGGAACTTTAGTTTCGGCGATTATTTCAAGGAAGAAGCCATTCCCTTCGCGTGGGATTTGCTGACCAAAGAGTTCGGGATCGACAAGGATAAACTCCTCGTTACGGTTTATCACACGGATGATGAGGCCGCGAATATTTGGAAGAAATATGCGGGCCTGTTGGATGATCGCATTATCCGCATCCCGACGGACGATAACTTTTGGTCGATGGGCGCCACAGGCCCTTGTGGACCGTGTACGGAAATTTTCTACGATCACGGCGATCACATTTGGGGTGGCCCTCCCGGTTCACCAGAAGAAGACGGCGATCGTTTTATTGAAATTTGGAACATCGTTTTCATGCAGTTCGAGCAGCAGGAAAACGGCGACCGTTTGAACTTGCCCAAACCTTCGATTGATACGGGTATGGGGCTTGAACGGATTGCAGCCTTGCTTCAGGGCAGCCACGATAATTACGATACAGATTTGTTCAAAACGCTTATCGAAGCTTCGGCAAGTGTGACGGGGCAGGCGCCCTATGGTGATAAGAACGTGCACCACCGCGTCATTGCTGACCACCTTCGCTCAACGTCCTTTTTGATTGCTGAGGGTGTTATGCCGAGCAACGAAGGGCGCGGGTATGTGTTGCGACGCATCATGCGTCGGGCGATGCGCCACGCGCATCTTCTGGGGGCTAAAGATCCGGTTATGCACCAGCTCGTTCCGGCTTTGGTGAGCCAAATGGGCGGCGCGTACCCTGAATTGTCGCAAGGCCAAGCGATGATCGAAGAGACCTTGAAGCTTGAGGAACAACGGTTCCGGCAAACGCTTGATCGCGGACTAAAGCTCTTGGACAATGAGATTTCAGGGCTTGCAGAAGGGGAAGACCTTTCCGGTGAATCCGCCTTTAAATTGTATGATACCTATGGATTTCCGCTCGATCTGACTCAGGATGCTTTGCGGGAAAAAGGCCGCTCGGTTGCCATCGAGGGCTTTGAAAAGGCCATGGAAAACCAGAAAACAATGGCCCGCGCCGCTTGGTCGGGGTCGGGCGAAACCGCAGACGCTGCGATTTGGTTCGAACTTGCGGATGCCCATGGCAGCACCGAGTTCTTGGGCTATGACACCGAGGTCGCTGAGGGGCAAATCCTCGCGATCGTTTCTGAAGGAGCCGCACAAAATGCGGCATCCAAAGGGGGCAAAGTTCAGGTTGTGGTGAACCAAACACCGTTTTACGCGGAAAGTGGTGGCCAAATTGGCGATACGGGGCTTTTGAAAACGGGCACTGGCGCGGCCAAGATCACCGACACGCGTAAAATTGGCAGCTTGTTTGTTCATTCCGCAACCGTTTCTGAGGGCGAGATTTCCACAGGGCAAGGGGCGGAACTTCAGGTTGACCACGCGCGCCGTGCGTCCATTCGGGCCAATCACTCTGCGACACACCTGCTGCACGAAGCCCTTCGCGCGCGTCTTGGTGACCACGTGGCGCAGCGTGGATCGTTAAATGCAGATGATCGTTTGCGGTTTGATTTCAGCCACGGCAAAGCGCTTGAGGCCGAAGATCTTGAACAGGTGAGTGCCGAGGTAAATGCCTATATCCGTCAAAACACGCCTGTGGACACACGGATTATGACGCCAGATGATGCGCGCGCCCTTGGCGCTCAGGCGCTGTTTGGCGAGAAATATGGCGATGAAGTCCGCGTTGTTTCGATGGGCGTTGCCGCAGGATCCAAAAAGGGACTTTCGGGAAATACCTATTCTCTTGAGCTTTGTGGCGGGACACATGTGAAGCGTACGGGCGATATCGGTGCGTTTATCTTGCTGTCTGACGGGGCGTCTTCGTCGGGTGTGCGTCGGATTGAAGCTCTTACGGGCGAGGGTGCGTTGGCCCACATTCGCGAGCAAACTCAGCATCTTGGCGCTCTGACGGGGATGCTCAAGGCGCAACCAGCACAGGTCCCTGACCGTGTGAAAGCTTTGATGGACGAGCGCAAATCCTTGCAAAACGAAGTGGCGCAATTGCGTCGCGAGTTGGCGATGGCAGGTGCGGGCGAGGCCGCAGAAGCGCGGGACGTTAACGGCGTTGCTTTCCTTGCGCAGGTTCTGTCAGGCGTCAGCGGCAAAGACCTGCCCGATTTGGTTGCGCAGTACAAAGCGCAGATTGGATCGGGTGTGGTTTTGTTGATCGCGGATGTGGATGGCAAAGCGGCGGTCGCCGCGGGCGTTACCGATGATTTGACAGACAAGATTTCCGCCGTGAATTTGGTACAGGCTGCCGTGGCGCATCTCGGCGGTAAGGGGGGCGGTGGGCGCCCCGCGATGGCACAGGGCGGCGGCAGCGATGTTTCGCAGTCGGACGCAGCAATTAAAGCGGCAGAAGCCGTAATTGGAGGATAAAATGGGTGCTCTTTGGATCGCACATGTGAAGGTAACGGATGACGTTGCTTACGGTAAATATGCGGCTCTTGCAGGGCCTGCGATTGCGGACCACGGCGGGCATTTTATTGCGCGCGGCGGGGCTTATGAACAGCTTGAGGGCAATGATCGCTCGCGCAATGTAGTGGCGAAATTTCCAAGCCTGCAAGCCGCGCATGATTGCTATCATTCCGCAGCCTATCAAGAAGCGCTGAGCCATGCACGCAATGCAAGCGAGCGCGATTTGGTGATCGTAGAAACCACCGAGTAACCTAAAAACGCAAAAGCCGCGCATTAAGCGCGGCTCATGTGAAATTATCACGCGCGCAAACAGATGTTTGCGCGCGTTTTTGTTTGGCTTAATTCGTGCGCGCGTGACGCTTGCGCTCGTGGGGGTCAAGGTGGCGTTTGCGCATACGGACGGAGCTAGGTGTAACTTCAACCAGTTCGTCGTTGTCGATATAGGCAATCGCTTCTTCCAAAGACATGCGCACAGGCGTGGTCAAACGCACCGCTTCGTCGGTTCCGCTGGCACGAACGTTTGAAAGTTTTTTCCCTTTGAGCGGGTTCACTTCCAGATCGTTTTCACGGGTGTGCTCGCCGATAATCATACCGACATAGACTTCTTCCTGAGAGCCGATGAAGAATTTTCCGCGATCTTCGAGGTTGTAAAGCGCGTAGGGAACAGACGATCCGTTTTCCATCGAAATCAACACACCAGCACGACGACCTGGGATGGCGCCTTTGTGCGGTGCCCAGCTGTGGAACACGCGGTTCATAACGCCAGTACCACGAGTATCCGTGAGGAATTCGCCGTGGTAACCGATCAGGCCACGCGCAGGAACAAGCGCAATAATGCGTGTTTTCCCGTTTGTTTGGCGCATGTCGGTCATTTCACCCTTACGCACGCCCGTGATTTTTTCAATCACAGCACCGGAGTATTCGTCGTCCACGTCGATTGTGACTTCTTCGATGGGCTCATTACGAACGCCGTCGATGTCATTGAACAAAACCTGTGGGCGCGAGATTGAAAGCTCAAAGCCTTCGCGACGCATGTTCTCGATGAGGACACCCATTTGCAATTCGCCACGACCGGCGACTTCGAAAGCGTCGCCGCCTGGAGTGTCGGTTACTTTAATCGCAACATTGCTTTCGGCTTCTTTCATCAGACGGTCGCGAATGACGCGGGACTGAACTTTTTTACCATCGCGACCAGCAAGCGGGCTGTCGTTGATGCCAAAGGTTACAGTGATCGTTGGGGGATCAATCGGCTGGGCAGGGATCGCAACCGTAACGGACGCATCACACAATGTATCGGCCACGGTGGCTTTGCTCATGCCTGCGATGGAAACGATGTCGCCTGCGACAGCTTCGTCGATGGGCTGTTGGCCAAGGCCACGGAACGCAAGGATCTTGGTTGCGCGGAATTGTTCGATTTTTGTGCCATCGCCGGAAAGCGCAACAATTGCGTCGCCGGTTTTAAGCGTACCTGTTTCCACGCGGCCCGTAAGAATACGGCCAAGGAAAGGGTCGGCACCCAATGTTGTTGCCAGCATCGAGAAGGCGAGGCCTGCATTGGCTTGTTGTGCGGGAGCTTCGACATGCTCAACGATTTTGTCGAACAGAGCGGAAAGGTCTTTGCGCGGACCGTCGAGGGATTTGTCACACCAGCCGGCACGGCCAGAGGCATACAAATGCGGGAAATCGAGTTGCGCGTCGGTCGCATCAAGCGAGCCAAACAGGTCGAAAACTTCGTCAAGGGCGCGGTCAGGTTCGCCATCGGGCTTGTCGACTTTGTTCACAACAACGATTGGCTTAAGGCCAAGAGCGAGCGCTTTGGAGAGAACGAATTTCGTTTGTGGCATAGGGCCTTCAGCCGCATCCACAAGCAAAACAACGCCGTCAACCATTGACAGAATGCGCTCAACTTCGCCGCCGAAATCGGCGTGGCCAGGGGTGTCAACGATGTTGATCCGTGTGCCGCGCCATTCAACAGAGGTTGCTTTGGCAAGGATGGTGATCCCGCGTTCGCGCTCAAGGTCGTTGGAATCCATCGCGCGTTCAGACGTCGCTTGGTTTTCGCGGTAAGTACCGGATTGTTTTAGAAGCTCGTCCACCAAAGTGGTCTTGCCGTGGTCAACGTGTGCGATAATCGCGATATTGCGAAGTTCCATTGGAGCCTGCCTTTAAAGATGAGTTGCGCGCGACGTAACCCGCCTTGCGTCAAAAGGCCACCCCTAAAGCGAAAGGTGGCAAAATACGCGGCGGATTATTGCGAAATAATGATGTGGAACGAGTACCCCCGCGCAAGCGGGGGCGCAAGTGCAATAAAGCTGGAAGCCTAAAGGGCGGCTTGCAGGTTCGCGTCAACTTTCTCAAGGAAGCCCATTGTTGTGAGCCAGCTTTGGTTTGGTCCGACAAGCAGGGCGAGATCTTTGGTCATGTGGCCGCTTTCAACGGTGTCTATGACCACTTTCTCAAGCGTTTCCGCGAAGGCCATCAGCTGTGCATTGTCATCGAGCTTGGCGCGGTGTTTCAAACCACCCGTCCATGCGTAGATCGACGCGATGGAATTGGTTGATGTTGCTTCGCCCTTTTCGTGCTGACGGAAGTGACGTGTCACTGTGCCGTGGGCCGCTTCTGCTTCGACGATTTTGCCATCAGGCGTCATTAACTTGCTAGCCATTAGGCCGAGCGAGCCAAAGCCTTGCGCCACGGTGTCGGACTGCACGTCGCCGTCATAGTTCTTACAAGCCCAAACAAAACCGCCGTTCCATTTCATCGCACAGGCGACCATGTCGTCGATCAAACGGTGCTCGTAGTAAATGCCTGCTTTTTTGAAATCCGCTTCGAATTCTTCCTCATAGACCTGTTGGAATAGGTCGAGGAAGCGCCCGTCATAGGCCTTGAGGATGGTGTTTTTCGTCGAGAGATACACGGGCCAACCCAGTTGCAGACCATAGTTGAGCGATGCGCGGGCGAAATCTATGATTGAGGAGTCAAGATTGTACATGCCCATGGCCACACCCGCGGCAGGCGCGTCATAAACGTCGCGTTCAATAACAGTGCCGTCGTCGCCGACGAATTTCATCGTCAGTTTACCTTTGCCCGGAAAGCGGAAATCGGTGGCTTTGTACTGATCGCCAAATGCGTGACGGCCAATGACGATGGGCTTTGTCCAGCCGGGAACAAGGCGCGGCACGTTTTTGCAAATGATCGGTTGGCGAAACACAACGCCACCCAGAATGTTGCGGATCGTGCCGTTGGGGGAGCGCCACATTTCCTTCAGGCCAAATTCCTCAACCCGCGCTTCGTCGGGGGTGATGGTCGCGCATTTGACGCCAACGCCATATTTCTTGATCGCTTCGGCAGAGTCGATCGTGATTTGGTCATTGGTGTCGTCCCGCGACATGATGCCCAAATCATAGTATTTGAGATCAATATCGAGGTAGGGCAGGATCAACTTGTCTTTGATGAATTGCCAAATTATGCGGGTCATTTCGTCGCCGTCGAGTTCGACAACGGGGTTTTCCACCTTGATTTTGGTCATGGGAGGCCTCTTGGTTAGGTGAGTCGGATTTGTGCCGCTTGTAGCTCAAATTTGGGGAAAGTCAAAGTGTGTATACTATTGTATACATATTTCAAAAACAAACGGCGACCCTAGCTTTGAAAACCATTAAGTCGCTATCCTAGTCTTGAGTGACGAAGAAGTGTTCAACGCGGGCGCGGATATAAGTCCAAACCGTCGGCGCGCCGCGCGCGACTTTTGTGCCAACGCGTGTGTCGATTTGATCCAAAGTGACGTTATATTCGCGCCATGAACCGCCACCGGATGCCATATTCAGCGCCAGCGGTTGCACACGGTCGATGGATTTCCCAAAGATTGCGTCGGGTGTTTCGGCGGCTTCAAATTCATCCCACAACGCGCGGAATTCAAGCGCCTGAGCGGGGGGTAAGAGGCCGAAAATTCGATCTGCGGCCAACTTCTCCTTGGCCTCTTGCTCGGCGGCATCAAAATCCCCGTGAATGGGGGTGTCGCCCGCATCAATTTCGACCAGATCATGCAGAAGTAGCATTTTGATGACGCGATCGATGCGCACTTCTGGGGCTGCGTGACCCGCAAGGACCATAGCATAAAGGGCGACGTGCCAACTGTGTTCACCAGAATTCTCAGGTCGGGAATCGTCGTGGATCGGTGTCGCCCGCAGGATATTTTTCAGGCGATCGGCTTCTTCGAGAAAAGCGAACTGTTGGGCAAGAGACGAGGAGTGCTTCATCAGGAACTAGGCCTTTCTTGCCCCTTTGGCAAAATCCGAAAGGGATTCGGTCAAAAACGCTCGCCCACGCCGTTCCGCAAGGCGGATGCGGATCGACGTTAGGAAGGTTTCTTCAAGCGTCGCTGAGCTTTCACTCAGAACTTTCGCCACTTCCCTATAGTATTCGTTTTGACCCATCCTGTCGCCCGCATCAAGTGCGTCACGGGCGAGTTCGTCTGCGAGATCATCAAGAACACCCATGATTAACGGGTGTTCTCAGTTAAACGACGGCGCACATATGTATCCACGTGGCCGATCATCGTGTCCATATGCGGCTCTTCAAAGAAGTGGCCAGACCCTTCAAGTTCGGTATGTGTAATTGTGATGCCTTTTTGCTCGTGCAACTTGTCCACAAGCGCGCGTGTATCCGCAGGCGGTGCGACGCGGTCGGCGGTGCCGTTGATAATTAGGCCAGACGCGGGGCAGGGTGCAAGAAAGCTGAAGTCATACATATTCGCGGGGGGCGACGCGGAAATAAAGCCTGTAATCTCGGGGCGACGCATCAAAAGCTGCATACCAATCCACGCACCAAAGCTAAAGCCAGCAACCCAGCAATGTTTGGCGTTCGGGTTCATTGATTGTAAATAATCCAACGCACTTGCGGCATCTGACAACTCGCCGATCCCTTGATCATACTCGCCTTGGCTGCGGCCCACGCCGCGAAAATTGAACCGCAACACGGTAAAGCCCATTTTATAAAAGGCGTAGTGCATGTTGTAGACAACTTTGTTGTTCATCGTGCCGCCAAACTGCGGATGCGGATGCAAAATGATTGCAATCGGCGCATCCTTTGGTCTTTGCGGGTGGTAACGGCCTTCGAGGCGGCCTTCGGGGCCGGGAAAAATTACTTCGGGCATGAGGGGTCCCTGTCTCTTTCTATTGCGTTTGATCTAAATTGCTCTGGCAATCTTGACGGAAAGCCTCAGGTAATTTAGAACAATTCTAACTATGGGGTCGATAGCGACCAAACGATCTTGTCTGACCTAAGGTGCGTACTGCCTTTCGTCAATGAAATACCGATTTTTGAGGCCAATCCGAGGCGAAGATATCGGAAATTGTTTGAAAAAGGGCGCTGTAACCCGAATTACGGCTAGGAGAGACCAATGAAATTGAGCACAAAAGGGCGTTACGCCATGGTTGCCCTCACGGACTTGGCGTTGCAACCTGAAGGGAAGCCGACGTCACTGGGCGAGATTTCGCGTCGCCAAGACATTTCCCTCCCTTATTTGGAGCAGCTTTTCGTGCGTTTGCGCCGCGCGGAGCTTGTGGTTTCGGTGCGCGGTCCTGGGGGCGGGTATCGTTTGGCGCGCAGTGCTGACGCCATTCGCGTGTCCGAGATTTTTGGTGCGGTGGATGAAACGGTATCTGCGATGCATAAAGGGGCGGGAGCCAGTGGTGGCGCGTCTGGTAGTCGTGCGCAAAGCCTGACCAACCGGCTGTGGGAAGGTTTGAGCGCCAACGTCTATGTGTTTTTACACCAAACACGTCTTTCTGATGTGATTGAGAATGGGGTGATCCCCTGTCCGGCGGTTCCGAACCTTCTTGAAGTCGTTGACGACGAGTAGGCGAGAAAATGCGGCACCTCAGAGTATATTTGGATTGGAATGCAACCGCGCCCCTCAGGCAAGAGGCGCGTGACGCGATGATTGCGGCGATGGATGTGGTCGGAAATCCGTCGAGCGTGCACTCAGAAGGGCGCGTGGCCAAGGCATTGGTCGAGCGCGCCCGCGCACAGGTGGCGGACCTCGCAGGCTGTGATCCGCAGGATATTGCCTTCACAAGTTCGGCGACCGAAGCCGCTCAAATGTGGTTTGCGGGAAAATCAGACCTAACGGGCGCAGAAATTGAACACGATGCGGTGATTGCACAAATTGAAGCCTGCGCGGGTTCTGAAATTATTCCTGTGGACCCCGATGGTCAGATTATTTGGGACAAAAACGCGCCGCTGAGCACCTTGCAAGTCGCCAATTCCGAGACGGGTGTTTTGCAATCTGTGGTCAAGCGGCGCCCCATCGGGATGGTCGATGCAACACAGGTGATCGGTAAGGTTCCGTTTGACTTTTCAGAGGCTTATGCGCAGGCGGCCATTTGTTCTGGGCATAAGTTCGGGGGGCCGAAGGGGGCCGCGGCTTTGATTTTGGGCAAGGGTGTCGAGATCGAAAACGCGCTTGGCGGAGGTCAAGAAATGGGCCGCCGTTCGGGTACCGAGAATGTGATCGGACTCGCCGGATTTGGGGCGGCTGCACAGGCCGCAAAACGGGATTTGGACGCTGGAATTTGGGCGGAAATTGACAAACTTAGAAACATTCTAGAAAAAGCACTGGCAGAATCTGTGAAAGAGACTATTTTTGTCGGGAATAGGAGCGCGCGGCTTCCGAATACAAGTTGTTTCCTCACACCCGGTTGGAAGGGGGAAACGCAAGTGATGCAGATGGATCTTGCTGGGTTTGCCGTTTCGGCTGGCTCGGCGTGTTCGTCGGGAAAAGTCCGTGCGAGCCGAGTTCTTCGTGCGATGGGATTTAGCGATCAAGAGGCCTCGTGTGCTTTGCGCGTTTCCATCGGACCGAGCACAACCGAGGATCAAGTGCTGCGTTTTGCAGAAGCTTGGACCGCAGCATACAAACGCCACGCGGCGCGCAGATAAGGCCCTTTTGGGTGGAAATTCGCCTTCGGGCATAAGAAGTTAGGAGGTCCATTTTGGATCAGGTTAAAGTCAAAGACGGTGTAGAAGTTGAGACCGTTGACGCGGTAAATTCGTTAGCGGGCACATATAAACACGGCTGGAACACTGAAATTGAGATGGAATACGCGCCTAAAGGCGTGAACCCTGATATTGTGAAGTTGATTTCCAGCAAGAACGATGAACCAGAATGGATGACCGAGTGGCGCCTTAACGCGTTTGCGCGTTGGGAAAATCTGACAGAGCCGAAATGGGCGATGGTCAACTATCACGACATCGATTTCCAAGATATCTACTATTACGCGCGTCCAAAAAGCATGGAAGAAAAGCCAAAGTCATTGGATGATGTTGATCCTAAGCTTCTGGAAACATACAAGAAGCTGGGTATACCCCTGAAAGAGCAAGCGCTTCTTGCCGGTGTTGAAGCGCCTGAAGGCGAGCGTAAAGTTGCCGTTGATGCGGTGTTTGACTCGGTGTCCTTGGGCACAACTTTTCAGAAAGACCTTGAAAAAGTCGGTGTAATTTTCTGCTCGATTTCCGAAGCGATCAAAAAATATCCTGATTTGGTAAAGAAGTATTTGGGATCGGTTGTGCCGGTTTCGGACAACTTCTATGCGACGCTTAATAGCGCCGTTTTCTCGGACGGTTCGTTCGTTTACGTGCCTCCCGGCGTGCGCTGCCCGATGGAATTGTCCACATATTTCCGGATTAATGCCGAGAATACCGGCCAGTTTGAGCGCACATTGATTATTGCCGACAAAGGCAGCTATGTGAGCTATTTGGAAGGTTGCACCGCCCCCAAACGCGATGTCGCACAGCTTCACGCGGCCGTCGTTGAAATCATCATCGAAGAAGACGCCGAAGTTAAGTATTCCACGGTCCAAAACTGGTATCCAGGCGATGAAAACGGCGTTGGCGGTATTTACAACTTCGTAACGAAACGTGCGGATTGCCGCGGCGATCGTGCGAAAATTATGTGGACACAGGTTGAAACTGGTTCTGCGGTAACGTGGAAATACCCATCCTGCATTCTGCGCGGCAACGAGAGCCAAGGCGAGTTTTACTCCATCGCGATTGCCAACAACTATCAGCAAGCTGATACGGGCACGAAAATGGTGCACCTCGGACGCGATACGAAATCACGGATCGTTTCTAAGGGCATTTCGGCAGGTAGGGCGCAAAATACCTATCGCGGTCTTGTGTCGATGCATCCTAAGGCGAAAAACAGCCGGAATTTCACCCAATGTGACAGCCTGTTGATTGGCGACAAATGCGGGGCGCACACGGTTCCGTATATTGAAGTCAAAAACAACTCGAGCCGCGTTGAACACGAGGCGACCACCAGCAAAGTTGACGACGATCAACTCTTTTATTGTCGCCAACGGGGCATCGGCGAAGAAGACGCGGTTGCGCTTGTGGTCAACGGGTTCTGTAAAGATGTGCTTCAGGCCCTCCCGATGGAATTTGCGATGGAAGCACAGGCTTTGGTTGCGATCTCGCTTGAAGGCTCGGTTGGATGACCCTCGTATTTCGGCGCCATTCTTTTGGCGCCGTCGCTCCTAATTTAAACACTGCAATTTTGGCAGATTGAAGACTGATCCTTCGGTTTTCCGCCATCTCCTGCAATACTTGAAATGAGAATAAAATGTTAGAAATCAAAAACCTGCACGTCAAGCTTGAAGAAGAAGATAAGCAAATCCTTAAGGGTGTGAATCTCTCGATTGGCAAAGGTGAAGTCCACGCGATTATGGGGCCCAACGGCTCGGGGAAATCGACCACTTCCTATGTTTTGGCGGGTCGCGACGGCTATGTTGTGACTGAAGGCTCGATTGAAGTTGAAGGCAAGGATATGCTCGAACTTGATCCCGAAGAACGCGCCGCAGCGGGTGTTTTCCTTGCGTTTCAATATCCAGTGGAAATTCCGGGCGTAGGGAACATGACCTTCCTGCGCACAGCCGTGAACTCACAACGCAAAGCGCGCGGCGAAGAAGAACTGACCGCTGGGGAGTTCCTAAAAGAAGTTCGCATTCAAGCAAAAGCCCTCAAGATCGACGCAGAGATGCTGAAACGTCCCGTCAACGTTGGCTTCTCTGGTGGCGAGAAAAAGCGTAACGAAATTCTGCAAATGGCGATGTTGGCGCCTAAGCTTTGCGTCCTCGACGAGACAGATTCTGGCCTTGATGTTGATGCGATGAAACTTGTGGCCGAGGGTGTAAACGCCCTTCGCGACGGCGAGCGCAGCTTCCTTGTGATCACGCACTATCAACGCCTTCTGGACCACATTATCCCTGACGTGGTTCACATCATGTCCAATGGTCGTATCATCAAATCTGGCGGGCCCGAATTGGCGCTTGAAGTTGAAAACAACGGTTACGCCGATCTTCTTGAGGAGGCCGAATAATGGCATTGGCCGCAGTAGAAGAAAACGCCTTGGAGGCTCATCTGTCCGGCTTGTCGGACGTGCTTCATGGCTTTAGCAAAAGCGCGCGTGAAGCGGCTGTGGCGCGAGTGCGTTCCACAGGACTTCCTGTACGTCGGGACGAATATTGGAAATACACTCGGCCCGATGCGTTTGTGAGCGCTGAAGTCGCGCCTACAGGTCGCTTGAACCGCGATCCAAGCCCGTTTGCTTCGTTAACCCCCCTCACACTTGTGTTCACGGACGGTATTTTTGATGCCGAGGCTAGCGACGATTTGGCGGGCGAAAACCTGACCATCGATCTTCTCTCCGCAAATACTGATATCCATTGGGCAGACGGGATTTACGGCGCGCTTGAGACTGCAGGCCAGACGCCGGTTGCGCGTCCTTTGGCGGCGCTTAATACGGCGATTGCAACCCAAGGCGCGCTTATTCGTGCCACTGGAATTGTCACGCGTCCCGTACAAATCAGCTATACTGCGAATGATGCAGAGGCCGTTTTGCACCATGTTATCAAGGTCGACGCTGGCGCAAGCCTGACGCTTTTGGAGACAGGAACAGCAGGGACGCGCAGCAATATCGTCACTGAAGTTGAAATTGGCGAAGACGCAGCATTCGATCATATCCGTCTTCAAGGGCGTGACCATGAGCGCACCTTGTTGAGCCATATCTTCGTGCGGATGGCTGCAAAATCCAGCCTCAAAAGCTTCACCCTGTCTGCCAACGGTACGATGACGCGCAATGAATGCATCATCGAAATCATCGGCGACGAAGCCTCCGCACATGTGGGCGGAGCGGCAATGGGCGACGGCGCTGATTTCCACCAAGATGACACGATTTTCATTACCCATGATGCAGTAAATTGCGAGAGCCGTCAGGTTTTCAAAAAGGTGCTGCGCAACGGTGCGACGGGTGTTTTTCAAGGCAAGATCCTTGTGAAGGCCGGGGCACAGAAAACGGACGGCTATCAGATCAGCAAAGCGCTTTTGTTGGATGATGACGCACAGTTCTATGCCAAGCCAGAGCTTGAAATCTACGCGGATGATGTGGCCTGTTCGCACGGCTCCACAACGGGTGCGATTGACGACGAAGCTCTGTTTTACTTGCGGTCGCGTGGTATTCCATCCCGTCAGGCGCAGGAACTTCTGGTCTTGGCATTCTTGGCCGAAGCCTTGGAAGAAATCGCGCATGTTGGCGCGCGTGAAGTCGTGCAAGAGCAGCTAGAGCTCTGGCTGCGCAATCTGGAAGGCTAGCTGTGTCGCTGACCCGCGATATGATCGGCAGCTATCGTGCGCCGTCGCGCGCCTTTGCGCGGCAGTTGCGCGAAGGCGTCAGTGAATCGCGGGTTTTGGCGTATTTGATGATTGCTGTTGTGGTGATTTTCATTGCGCAACTGCCGCGATTGGCGCGCGAAACCTATCTTGATCCGTCGATTGAATTTGATGCGCGCGTTGGCGCGGCGATCCTTGGCTGGTTGTTTTTCATGCCGCTAGCTCTTTATGCTATCAGTTTTGTCGTCGTAATTTTGCAAAAGCTCATCCGCATGCAGGCCCATGGTTTCACCACCCGCATGGCGCTTTTTTGGGCGTTGCTAGTGTCGACTCCCGTGTGGCTGTTGCAAGGCTTGGTGGCTGGCCTTATTGGTAACGGTCCTGCGTTAACATCGGTTAATATAGTGTTAGCGGTTGTTTTTTTCGGAATGTTTGGTTTTTGTCTGCGGGCTGCAGCAACCTATTTAGGAGCGCTGGAAACGTGACCCGCATAGATATTCAAAACCTGCTCCTCCTGTTAGCGACCAAGCCTCGCGTGGGAATGCGGGTCGTCCTTGATCTCGGAATTCAGGGCAGGGTGCTTGTCCAACTGGCGGCACTCGTGTCTGTTTTGACTGGCATTATGGGCTTTGTTGTCACCCTTATTGCACCCGTTGCAGAAGGCGTGGTCGCGCCCACTCCCATTGGGTATGTCATTGTTGCGGCTTCCAATATCGTGCTGTCCACGATCCTGTTTTATTGGGCGGGACGAACCGTGGAGGGGACAGGCACGTTGCAAGATATAGCAATGGCAATGATCGCCCATCAAGGTTTTATGATGCTGCTGCCGCTCATTATTGCCCTCGCCTCGACCATCAGCCCAACTCTAAGCGGCATGACGCTTCTCATTGGTCTTCCATATCTCCTTTATCTTATGGCGGGCTTCCTCGCAGAAGCCCATAAATTGCGCAGCACTGGTATGGCGTTCCTATTGATTGTCGGTGTCCTTTTTGTTTTGTCGCTTGTTCTCATTTTCTTCGTTTCCCTGTTTGGGATCGTGCCGGCTTAAGGTTTGGACTTCACTATGTATGATATCGAAAAAATTCGTTCCGACTTCCCAATTCTTTCGCGGGAGGTGAATGGTAAACCGTTGGTTTACCTCGACAACGGCGCTTCGGCCCAAAAGCCGCAAGTGGTTATCGACACAATTGCAAACGCCTATTCGCATGAATATTCCAATGTTCACCGTGGTTTACACTATCTTTCTAATCTCGCGACCGACAAATATGAAGCCGTGCGTGGCAAAGTCGCACAGTTTTTGAATGCGCCGTCTGAGGACCACATCGTGTTCACCTCAGGCACGACCGAGGCCATCAATATGGTCTCTTATGCCTGGGCCGCGCCGCGTATGGAGGCGGGTGACGAGATCATTTTGTCGATCATGGAGCACCACGCCAACATCGTCCCGTGGCATTTTCTGCGCGAGCGGTTGGGGGTCAAACTCGTTTGGGTGGAAACCGATGAGACGGGTGACCTAGACCCTCAGGCTGTCCTTGATGCCATTACACCCCGCACAAAACTTATCGCAGTCACGCAGGTTTCCAATGTTTTGGGGACAGTTGTGGACGTCAAAGCGATCACCAAAGGTGCCCATGAAAAAGGCGTTCCTGTGCTCGTCGATGGCTCGCAAGGGGCCGTGCATGCGCCAGTTGATGTCCAAGATATCGGCTGTGATTTCTATGCAATTACTGGCCACAAGCTATATGGCCCGTCGGGTTGTGGAGCGATTTATATTCGCCCCGAACGTATGGCTGAAATGCGCCCCTTCCTTGGCGGCGGCGATATGATCCGCGAGGTTTCGCGCGACTGTGTGAGTTACAACGATCCACCTATGAAGTTCGAGGCTGGGACCCCTGCGATTGTGTCAATCATTGGGTTTGGCGCGGCTCTGGACTATCTCATGGACATTGGCATGGACAATATTGCCGCGCACGAAGCCAAACTTCGCGATTATGCGAATCTAAAGTTTGACGGGCTTAACTGGCTGACAATCCAAGGAAATTCCGCGTCCAAGGCGGCAATTTTCTCGATGACACTCGCGGGCGCGGCACATGCACATGACGTCTCGACGGTTCTTGATAAAAAAGGCGTTGCTGTGCGCGCTGGCCACCATTGTGCCCAACCACTTATGGCCTTTCTCGGCGTGACTGCCACCGCGCGCGCAAGTTTTGGTATGTACAACACCGTCGAAGAAGTTGACGCCCTTATCGATGCGCTCGAACTTTGCCACGACCTTTTGGGCTAAAAGATTGACGGTTCAGAGAGCTGGTTTTCCGAAATTCACTCAATCGAAAAAGCCGGAGATTTTCGATTGCAGGGCGCGCATCAATGGCCTATGTAAACGCAAGGCGCACCCGTAGCTCAGCTGGATAGAGCGCTGCCCTCCGAAGGCAGAGGCCACTGGTTCGAATCCAGTCGGGTGCACCATATAAATAAGGGGTTTATTGCTCTTTTCGCAACCCCAAAAACTGATAGTTACGTTTAAGCTTTAACGTTTCGTTATTTCTTATTCTCCACAGCACCCAATGCAGACACCATAAAATCGCTCGAATGGTGGCCGTAAACCTTCCGTATCGTCTCGGCGCTGGTGGCAAAGTATCCGGCGCAGTCCCAAACGGTCGCGCCATTGTGTAGCGCCTAGGTTATCGACGTATGTTTCAACATGTGAGGCATCACGTGATAGACCAACCCAGATTGGCTAGGCGAAGTATGGAGCCAGATCGAGGGCGTACAGCATTGAGGGCGGTACAATTAGGCAGATTGTTGAAGTCATGGCCGATGAAAGCTTTGGTGGTGTGGTTTTTTTGTGGTCCATACATAAGATCATCGTGCTGTTAACTTGTTCGGCGTCGAATGCCCTACACTAAATCTGATGGAACTTGAGGCGTGGTTGCGATGCACACTGCATCACGCCGAAACGCGTCTGTGTCCCGTCGCCATTCATAGGCAAGCATTGTTCGAACGGGTCCGGAAATAAACTGGGGCAAGTGCAGGTTGTTGGGCGTGGGTTGCCCTTCGGTGGACGCGATCAAAAAAACTACAGAGCTTCCAACGCAAGCAAAGGCCACACCGATTTTATTGCGGATATCGATTTGGAGTTCCGCAATGTTTTCCAGTACGATGGATGGTTTATAGCATCTGTGCTTAGGAATAGATGCTGACGCCCGCTAACTCGTGAGGAGAAAGCAGGCGTCAGTATTATTTTGACTAGCCCAAGACTGTTTTCACAGCCCGCGCCGTTGCCGCAACAACGGTGTCGGCTTCTTCGCGGCTAAGGCAGAACGGCGGTGCGAACCCTAGGATATCGCCTTGGGGCATCGCGCGCGCAATCACCTTGTCTTGTGCCAACAAGGTTGCCGATATTTGCGGACCGATTTTATCAGCCGCATCAAAGTACGTGCGGCTGTCCTTGTCTTTCACAAACTCGACCGCACAGAGCATTCCTTCGCCGCGCACGTCGCCGACATTGGCATGCCCAGACAAGGCTTCTTGCATCGACTTTTTCAAGTATGCGCCGATGGTGCCCGCGTTTTCGATCAGGTTCAGGTCATCAATCAGCTTGAGGTTTGCCACACCCGCAGCAGCCCCAATCGGGTGCGCAGAATAGGTCCAACCGTGTCCGATTGCGCCGTTCTCATCCGTGCCTTGCTCCAGAACTTTCCACACTTTGTCAGAGATGATGGAGCCAGAGAGGGGGGCGTAAGCCGAAGTCAGGCCTTTAGCGATGGTGATAATATCGGATTCCATCCCGTAGTGATCCGAGCCAAACATGGTCCCTAAACGGCCAAATCCAGTGACCACTTCATCGGCTACAAGCAGAATGTCATGCTTGCGCAAAACGGCTTGGATCGCGGCCCAATAGCCTTCTGGTGGTGGAACAATGCCACCGGTTCCCAGTATCGGCTCGCCAATGAAGGCTGCAATGGTATCCGCACCTTCACGTTCAATCTGTGCCTCCAATGCGGCCACGCAATGAGCCACAAACTCGGCTTCGCTTTGATCGAGATTGTCGCGGCGGAAGTAATACGGTGCTTCAGTGTGGATGACCTGCGACATGGGCAAATCGAATTTCTTGTGGAACAGGTCCAACCCTGTCAGCGATCCGGTCACAAGGCCCGATCCGTGGTAGCCGCGCCAGCGCGAGATGATCTTTTTCTTCTCGGGACGTCCAAGGATGTTGTTGTAATACCAGATCAATTTGACGTTGGTTTCGTTCGCGTCCGAGCCGCCCAAGCCGAAATAAACCTTGGACATATTCGAAGGGGCGCGATCAAGGATCATTTTGGAAAGCGTGATCGAAGCTTCGGTGCCATGGCCCACGTAGGAGTGGTAATAGGCCAACTCGCGCGCCTGATCCGCAATGGCTTCGGCGATTTCCTGACGGCCATAGCCGACGTTCACACAGTAAAGCCCCGCAAACGCGTCGAGCATTTTGTTGCCGTCACGGTCTTCGATATAAACGCCTGAGGCGGTCTTGATCACGCGTGTCGGTGTTTCGCCGCGCGCGTGTTGTGCAAGATGTGTGGAGGGGTGAAAAAAGTTTTCCCGATCCCATTTCCCCAGTGTATCATTCGTCAGCATTTTAGTTTCTCCTCACGCCCAATTTCGGCATATGTATTTGATTTCGGTGAATTCTTCCATCCCCAATCGGGCGCCTTCGCGGCCCAATCCGGATTGTTTGGTGCCCCCAAACGGGATCGGGGCTCCTGTGACTTGGGTGCGGTTGACCGCCACCATGCCAAATTGTAATGCGCGGCTGACGCGATAAATACGCCGCGGATCGTCGCTGTGCAGGTATGCAACCAGCCCGTATTCGGTATCATTGGCGCGGGCCACCACCTCGTCTTCGGTCTCAAACGGCAAGATCGCGGCAACGGGGCCAAAGGTTTCCTCGCGCAGGATCAACGCATCGGCAGGCACATCCACCAGCACTGTTGGCTCGTAAAACAGCGGCCCTAAGACGTGGCGTTTGCCACCGCAAGCCAGCTTTGCACCTTTGGCGAGCGCATCGGCGACGTGTTCCTCTTGCTTCTGTACGGCCTTTTCGTTCATCAAAGGGCCAATGTCACAGTCATCCATGCCGATGCCAATGGTCATCGCTTTCGTCGCTGCGGTAAATCCTTCGCAAAATTCCGCATAGACGGACCGTTCAACATAGATACGGTTGGCGCCGAGGCAATCCTGTCCCGAGGTTGAGAATTTGGCCTTGATCGTCTCCTCCACAGCCGTTTTCATATCGGCTCCTTTGAACACGATGACGGGCGCGTGGCCGCCCAGTTCCATCACCAGTTTTTTCACCGTGTCGGCGGATTGCCGGTACAGCAATCGTCCAATTTCGGTGGAGCCAGTAAAGGACAGCGCGCGCACGCGGGTGTCTTTTGTCCAAGGCTCCACAACCGTGGCCGCTTGGCCCGTTACGACGTTAAAAACGCCCGCCGGTATGCCCGCACGTTCGGCAAGTTCGGCCAAGGCCAGCGCGGAAAATGGCGTCTCACCAGAGGGGTGCGCTACAACGGTACAACCAACGGCCATGGCCGCTGCCGCCTTGCGAGTCAGCATGGCACAGGGGAAATTCCACGGCGTGATCAGGGCTGCGACGCCAACGGGTTCCAGCCAAACTTCGACTTCGGCCCCTTGCAGGTGGCTGGTTACGCCCTCGATATTGGGGCGCTTGGCCTCTTCTGCATAGAACTCGATAAAGGAAGCGCCATAGTTGATTTCGCCACGGGCTTCGGACAAGGGTTTGCCTTGCTCCAGAACGATAATGCGCGCGAGGTCCTCTTTGTGCTCGATCAACAGATCAAACCAACGACGCAAAATTACTGAACGCTCTTGGGGTAACAGGCCCGACCACTGAGGAAACGCCTGCTGCGCGGCATCCACGGCACGCGCGGAATCATCCCCACTCAGCGAGGCAACGTCCCCTAGAAACGCTCCACTGGAGGGATCGGTTACGCAAAAGGTCTCGCCGGACTCCGCCGCGCACCATTTTCCATTGATATACGAAAAGCTGCGGACAAGCGCTTTGTCCTTAATTTCTGAGCGAGCGGAAAGGGCAGTTTTGGTCACGGGCGTTCCTCCTTCTGTTTCGCCACAAGCATGCAGGTTTGCCACAGAAGAAGTGACCAAAGTTTGAAGGGGCTACAGTTGAATTCTCTGCCAGTCGGACGCTATTCTTGCGAAAATAGCGCGGCCAAGGGGGGGATGCCCGTTCCCTTGACCGGTTTGGTTACAAAATAGGTGAAATACTGTGACAATCCGATGCGCGATTCCAGCATGGCATCAATCAACCGTTGATAGGAGTCGATGTCGCGCGTCACGATCTGAAGCAGGTAGTCGTGCCCACCTCCGAGCGCCCAACAGCCGACAACTTCGTCATGGGTCTGGACCGCCGATTCAAAAGCCTGAAAGCTGGCAGCCGTGTGGTCCGCGATCTGTGCCGCCACAAAAACCGTCACATGCGGCCCGAGTTTTTTAAGGTTGATCTGGGCGCGGTAGCCATCAATTAACCCCGCCTTTTCCAGCTTTCTTAGGCGGTCCCAACAGGGAGTCGGTGACAGGCCGATGCGTTCAGCCAAAGCCGCTTTGGTGATCCGCCCCTCTTGCGACAGTATCCGCAAGATTTCCAGATCGCGTTGATCAAGCTGCACGAGTATTCTCCGCTTTAGGTACACTGACATCCACGCCAATGACGGCCACGCAGTCGCCAGATTTAACCAATCCGGGAAAGTGCCGGCTGATCAGGATGCCGCCACGGCCTGCGCGATATTGCGTGGGCGCTATCCCCGTGCGGTCGACGGGCCAAACACGGGCCACGACATCGCCCTTGCAAACGATTTCGCCGAGATCGACAACAGGTTCGTGCATTCCGTCGGCCTCGCTAAAGATGAAGCAATCCCCATCGGGCACGTCGAGTTTTATGGTCGGGGCGATCTCCATCTCTCCTTGCAAAATACCATAATAGGTAAGGATGTTGCGCAGACCTTTTTTAGCAATTGCATTGGATTTGGCCGAGGAAGATCCGCCGCCGCCAAGCTCGGTCGAGACCAAAACTTTGCCCATATCTTCGACTGCCGTGTCATACATTCCCGCGTTGTCGATCTCCAAAAGCTGGACCGAATAGGGCGCGTTAAAGGCGTCCATTGCGGCAAAACAGGCGGCTTCATTTGCCTTGTCGTCCTGAATATGGGCGGCGGCAAAGGGCACAAAATCGAGGGTTCTTCCCCCCGAATGGAAATCAACCGCGACATCCGCAAGGGGTAGCAATGTGCGCTGAAAGTAATCGGCGATCTTTTCTGTCGGGGTGCCGTTGGGCCGCCCTGGAAAGGAGCGGTTCATGTTGCCCTTATCGATGGGCGAGGTGCGGGTACCCGCGCGAAAGGCAGGAAAATTGAATGCAGGCACAATGATAATCCGACCGGAAACTTGCGCGGCGGTAAGCGTGACCGCCAATTCCAGCAAAGCAATCGGTCCCTCGTATTCATCGCCGTGATTTGCCCCCGTCAACAAGGCGGTTGGACCTCTGCCATTTTGGATCACCGAAATCGGGATCATGATCGACCCCCACGCGCTGTCATCGCGGCTATAGGGGAGGCGCAGAAAGCCATGGTGGACGCCATCAGCATCCAATGGAATGGTCGCCGAGATTGGGTTTTTGATCATGGCCTAGTCCTTCACCAACATTTTGCGCGGTACATTCGACAGGCATTCAGGGCCATTCGCGCCGATGCGGATACTCTCGGTGATTTCAAAGCCCCAATCGTCCATCCACAGGCCCGTCATGAAGTGAAACGTCATGTTTTCCTCCAGAACCGTCTTGTCTCCGGGGCGCAACGACATGGTGCGTTCGCCCCAATCAGGCGGGTAGGAAAGGCCTATGGGATAGCCTGTGCGGTTGTCTTTCACGATGCCATACTTCTTAAGAACGGTGAAAAAGGCCAGCGCAATATCCTCGCAAGTGTTGCCCGCGCGCGCTTTCTCAAGTCCAGCATCCATCCCCTCAAGCACGGCTTTTTCCGCGTCCAGAAATATCTGAGTTGGCTTTCCTAGAAACACGGTGCGCGACAGCGGGCAGTGATAACGATGTGCCACGCCTGCGATCTCAAAAAACGTGCCTTCGCCGCTTTTCATCGGTGCGTCATCCCACGTCAGGTGTGGCGCGGCGGCGTCTGGTCCGGACGGCAGTAGGGGCACAATCGCCGGATAGTCGCCGCCAAACCCCGCAACCTCGTCATACCGCAAGGCCGCATCATAGATATCCGCGACGAGATCACATTTGCGCAACCCCGGTTCCACCTTGTCGAAAATCCGTTGATGCATCTTTTCAACGATCTTGCCCGCTTGCCGCATATACCCCAACTCGGCCTCTGATTTCACGGCGCGTTGCCAGTTGACTAAAGCGTTGGCATCCACAAATTGCGCGTTGGGCATATGGGTTTGCAGCGCGCCATAGGCTGCGGCGGTGAAATAGTAGTTGTCCATCTCAACCCCGACACGCCCCTTGGCCAAGCCGCGATCCGCAAGTTGCGCCGACAGGTAATCCATCGGGTGGCGCTCGGTCGATTGCACGTAGTGATCGGGATAGCCGATGATGTTTTCAGGTGCCATAAAACAGGTTCGCAACGCACCTTTACCATCCTGTCCGCGACCGAACCAAATCGGGTCGCCACTCAGGGGGACAACCACGCATTGGTGGACATAAAACGACCAGCCGTCATAGCCCGTCAGCCAGTTCATATTGGAGGGGTCGGTCACTATCAGAAGGTCCAAGTTGCGCTGACCCATCTCGGCGCGTGTCTTGCGAATGCGCTGCTGGAATTCGTCCTGCGAGAAGTAGAGTTTTGGGGGTGTCATAATATAACTCCTTGAAAAATCAGCTTTGAATTGTCGTTCCGGCATCTGCTGCACCGGCGCGATCATAAGCAAGCGTGGCAATTGCTGTGTCCTGAACACCGGTGCCGGTCAGGTCGACAATCGTGATGTCAGAGGCCGATTGGCGGCCTGCTTTCTGGCCTGCGATAATCTCGCCCAATTCAGGGTAGCGGTTGGGATTTGTGACAGTGCCTGCGGCAATCGCGGGCCGCAACTCGCCTTGTTTGATCGACTGCGAGAGGCGGTCACAGATAAACAACGTCGCGGCGGGGATCACGTCGGGCGCCAGTTCGGTTTTGTAATCCGCGTCGGCGCCAACGGCGGTGATATGCTGGCCTGCGCGCAGCATGTCGGCGTGGATTAGGGGCGTGCCCGACGGCGTGGTAGTAACCACGATATCGGCGGCCGCCATCACATCGGCGATGCTCCCGACGGTGACTTCAATTCCCAAACGAGCGGCGCAATCTCGGGCACATGCGGCCGCTTTCTCAGCGTCACGGCCCCAAATAATCGCCCGCTCAATCCCGCGTACCAATGTTAGCGCTTCCAGTTGCAGGCGGGCCTGCGTGCCACTGCCCAGAATGCCCGCAACTTTGCTGTCCGCGCGCGACAGATGTTTGGCCGCAACCGCGCCCGCCGCCGCCGTGCGCACATCCGTCAGATAGCCGTTGTCCAGCAAAACCGCTTTGACAATGCCCGTGGTGGCGTCAAACAACACCATCAAGCCGTTCAAGCTGGGCAGACCCAATTTAGGGTTGTCGAAAAAACCCGGACTCATCTTGATCGCAAAGCTGTCGATCCCGGGCACATAGGCGGTTTTCACATCGACTTCGCCGTTATGTTCCGGCACGTGAAAGCTCAGGATCGGGGGCATCACCACGTCTTTGGTTGCCAACAGATGAAACGCCTGTTCGATACAACTTACCGCATTCGCATCCAAAGAAATTGCGCGGCGTAGATCGGCTTCAGTCAGAATTTTTATATCAGGCATCGGGGCCTCCTGTGTTTTGCGGCTCGGCAGAGATATCCACGTCCTCGCCATCAATCAGACGTTTATGCAGCGCCATATCAATGTTTTGGCCGCTGAGCAGGGAAACGCAGGTGCCTGGATTGGCAATTTTTCCCGCCAGAAGTGCTGCGATGCCCACACTGCCGGAGCCTTCGATGACCTGTCGTTCCTCCCAATAGGCATGGCGGATTGCCGCCGCGATTTCGGCCTCTGACACCAGCACCACATCGTCCACCAGATCGCGGGTCATCGCGAAAGTATAGGCATTTTCCAGCCCGATACCGCCGCCAAGGGAGTCCGCAAGCGTTGGTTTTTCTTCAACAAATATCGGCTTTCCCGCCTTGAGGCATTCATACATCGCCGCGCCGTGTTCCATCGAGATACCGACGACACGGATGGCCGGATTGACCGCCTTCATCACCATCGCCATGCCCGAAATCAACCCGCCACCCGAAAGCGGCACAAGCACAGTTTGCAGATCGGGTGCCTGTTCCAGCATTTCCAGCGCCACGGTGCTTTGTCCTGCTATAATATCGAGATGGTCAAAGGGCGGCAGCATGGTCATGCCCTCAGCGACCAACCGGTCCACTTCGACTTGCGCATCGTCCTGACTGCGCCCGACAATGCGAACTTCGGCGCCGTGGGATTTGATGCCATCCACCTTGTTTTGCGGCACCAGTTCCGACATGCAAATGATACAGCGCACCCCAGCCTGCGCCGCCGCATAGGCCAATCCGCGTCCGTGATTGCCCGTGGATACGCCCACGATGCCCGCGTCTTTTTGAGCCTGCGTAAGCGACCGCACGGCATTGGTGGCGCCACGCAGTTTGAAGCTGCCGGTGATTTGGGTTTGCTCTAGCTTGAGCGAAATATCCGCTGCGCAAAGCGCACTGAGCGAAGGGGAGGCGACCAGCGGCGTCTGCCTAATGCCGCTCGCGATCCGTTGGCGTGCAGCAAAACTGTCTTGGAGCGTGATGTGCGATGTCATTATTCATACTTCCGTTTCGGTCTTAATGTTGGAAAAGGCGGCCATATCCGACCACGGGTTTTGTCGATCCGATTTCACGCAAACAGCGCCAGATCATCGCCTGATTGGAGGTTACAACGGGCTTGCCGATGCGCGCCTCAATCCGCGCGATACAGACAGCGGCCCGTAGGCCCGTGCAGGACAAAAATAGCGCGTCGGCATCGGGATCCATCGCAGCACACGCGGCCTCGATGATAGTGTCCTCCGATAGACGTGCAATCTCGCGGTCGTCGTCTACGCCCAGACAATTGGCGCGCACCACCTCTGGGCCGTGGGACGAAAAATACGCAACCACCGCGTCCGAGATATGCGCGGAGTAGGGCGTCAGGACGCTGATTTTGCGTGCCCCTAGAGCCTTGAACGCGTCGAGCGCTGCGGAACTTGGCGTGACAAATGGTGTGTCTGGCTTGCCCGCATTCAGATATTCCCCAACGGCGTCATTGCCCAAAACCACCGAGGCGGCGGTGCAGCCATAGGCGATGACATCCATTTTTTCATCGGGCAGGATTTGGGCCGCGGCCTCGGTCAGTCGCGGACCCGTGGCGAGCAGATTTTCCCTTGTGCCGGGGTTTTGGTAATCGATGCGATTAGCATAAACTCCGATGTCCGCGGGATCACATATCCGCGAAAAATCAAGTTCAGTGGTGTGATCTGTCGCCAGAACTACGAGCGCAATCCGCTTTTTGACGGGGCGTGCATCCATTTCAATTGGGACGGCTGACACCGTTGAGGTCACATTCATTGGCATTTTATTTTCCTAAACAACCATAACAGGGCAGGCCGCAAGCCCCGTGACTTTGTGGGAGACACTGCCCAGCAGATACCCTTCGAATGAGCCAAGTCCACGGCTCCCGATCACGATTAAATCGTTCTGGTGCTCTTGGGCAAAGCTGACAATGACGCGCGCGGTCGGACCGGATTTCACAAAAGCTCTGACGTCGGTGTACCCAGCTTCAGCCGCAATCGCTTTGCCATTTTCAGCGACCTCTTTTGCGTGGCCGCGCATGATTTCATCCAGGTTGCCGGTTTGATCGGCGCCTACCATCGAAATCGACGCCTCAAGCATCGAATGGTGGCGATAGACGGTCAGGAGTGTGAGCGAACACTCCCCACAAATTGCGCGTAATTCCAACGCCTTGCGCAGGGCAGTTTGGGCTCCTTGCGAGCCGTCAAAGGGGACAAGGATTGATTTAAACATCTTAAACTCCTTGTTATTTTGAAAACGCGAGGTCGCGCAGGAACAGAGCGATCTGAGGGAAGTAGATTAGGGCAACCGCAACACTCAGCAGCATGAAAATAAACGGCGGCGTGCCGCGAATGACTTCGATATAGGGACGCTTAAATACAGCCATCGCCGTAAATATATCGCACCCAAACGGTGGGGTCGCCGAGCCAATGGCCACCTGCAACGTGATGATTGTGCCCACGAGGACAGGGTCAAGGCCAACCGATTTCACCACGGGTGCAAAGATCGGCACCAGAATAAGGATCACCACAATGGGATCGACAAACATACAGCCGATGAAAAAGGCAATCGAGATCACAAACAACACGCCAATCGGGCCCATGTCGGAAATGCCAACCGCGCTGAGAATTTCCTGTGGAACCTGCGCGAACGAGATCACCCAAGAGAACGCCGCCCCAGCCCCAACGAGGATAAAGACAACCGCAGTGATCAGCCCTGTTGATTTCGCGGTTTGATACACGTCGTCCAGTGACATGGAGCGGAAAATAACGACCTCAAGGATCAACGCGTAGAGCACACAAGCCGCTGCCGCCTCGGTCGGGCTAAAGATCCCGCCATAAATTCCGCCTACGATGATAATTGGAAAACCCATCGGCCATAAGGCAAGCCGCAACGTGCGCGCGCGCTGACGCCAAGTTGCCTTTGGCTCGGTCGGGACATTGTTGCGGATCGCGTAAATGTAGCTGTAGATCGAAAACATAACGAGGATCAGCAGGCCCGGCCCAATGCCCGCAATAAACAGCTCGGCAATGGAGGTATTTGACACCACGCCGTAAATAATCATCCCGATCGAGGGCGGGATAAGAAACGCGATGTCGCTCGCATTCACGATCAAAGCTAGCACGAAACTGTCCTTGTAACCAGCTTCTAACATACGGGGCCGTAGGGGCGAGCCAATGGCCACGACGGTCGCCTGAGTTGATCCTGAAACCGCGCCAAACATGGTACAGGCGGCGGCTGTCGAGATTGCCAGCCCACCGCGGATGTGGCCAACAAAGGCCATAACGACATCAATCAGACGCCCTGCCGATTGGCCGCGGGTCATGATGTCTGCCGCAAAAATAAACATCGGTACGGCAATTAACGACGCGGGGCGGATACCGGCCAGCATTTGCTGCACCATGGTTTCCATCTGCCCAAAGCCGTCAAACATCATCAGAAACCCGATGAACGCGCCAATAATCAGCGGGATCATCATCGGGAAACCCAACAACAAAAGCACGATCATGACGCTGAAAATAGTCGCGGCCATCTGGCGGTCTCCTCAGATTTCGATTTCTTCGTCGTCATATCCCTCGAGCACATAGGTCGAGAGGTAGATGTCTTTTGACGTGAGATTTTTGATTGCAGTCAGCAGATATTGGGTGCCGGTCATGAAAAAACCCACGGGCGCCCAGACCAGAATGACCCAGACCGGAATTTGCAACGAGGGAAGAATCCGCCCGCGCGAGGCCTGAGTGCCGATATATTTGACGGCGTAATAGCATAGCAGATACATAAACAACGCCGTCACCAACGAGATAATCACCATCAGAATTTTGCGCATGCGCGGTGGCAATGCATCATAGATTGCGGACATTCGGATGTGGCGACCATGGCGCGCCGCATAGCTGATGCCCGCGAAAGTAATGAGGATAATCAGTATCCGGTTCAGCTCTTCGGAGAAAAAGATCGAGTTTCCAAGCAGGAACCGCCCGACCACATTGGCGATTGTATTGGCCGCCATAAGCAGCACGCCGGTTGCAAGGAGGAAGGACTCGGTGCGGCTGATTGCACTGTCAATCACCCCTAAAAATCCGGGCAAACTGGACTCGTGCATTGCGCGTTTTGGTTGATTGCTCATCATGCTACCCCTGATTGCATGTGCGTTACTGAGCGAGAGGACCCTCGCTCAGTAACATCTTGTCCGTGACGCGTCTTAGTTCGCAGTCGCGGCCAAATCGTCTTTTAGCTGCTGCAGGATTTTCGCACCGCTATCACCGGTCATTTCGATGAAGGCCGCTTCGACTTGCACGGCAGCCTCTTTAAAGCAGCTGCGCTCGTCTTCGGTCAAAACCGTGACGACCATTTCCGGCTTGGCTTCCATAATTTTAGCCAGTTCGATATCGGCAGCTTGCGCTTGATAGACCACAGTGTGATCATAAGCAGCGGATGCGGCACTCTGCACGACCAACTGATCGTCTGCACTCAGACCGTCATAGAAGTCTTTGTTCGCCATAACGGCCGTGGTGAAATTATTGTGGCCAGCATAGGTGATGTAGTCAGTAACTTCAAAAATCTTGGTAGAATACAGGAAGAATGTTGGGTTTTCTTGGCCCTGAATGATGTTGGTTTGCAAACCGCCATAGACTTCACCCCAAGGCAGGGGGGTTGGCGTCGCGCCAAAGGCTTTGTAGCTTTCAACCAGCAAGGGGTTGGTCATGACTCGGAACTTAACTTCGTTTAGATCGGCGCAGGTATTGACTGGTTCCTTGGTCGTCATGGCAACTTCGCCTTCGGGGAACATATTCAATAACTCAAGCCCTTGATCGGCATAAAGCGGCTTGAACATGCCGTTGATCGCTTCGCTCTCGCGGTAAAAACGCGCCAAATGCTCTTGGTCGGTTGGCAACAGATACGGAACAAAGAAAACTTGGGCTTCGGGGATCAAAGAGCCGGTAAAACCAGGTGATTGGTCCACGAATTGCAGAATTCCATCCTGTGTTTGCTCCATGATATCGGCCGATTCACCAAGCGTACCATAAGGGAACAATTGGACCTCATGATCCGAATTCGCTTCGATCTCGTCCTTGAATTTTTGTGCGTAAACGCCCTGCACGTCGGCCATCGACTCTTCAAAGGCATAGCGCCAAGTTTCGGCCAAAACACCGCTGGGTGCGGCAAGAGTCAAGCTTGCTGCAACGCAGGCCTTTAGTGTGAATTTTGCGGATTGGGTCATCGTAATCTCCTAAACCTCAGTGACATCAGATTTTCATCTGTGTCAGACTTGAGGTAGATTGTCCTGCAAGTCAATTTCTTTATTGTTGCAGGACAATTCTAGTAGGTTAGGGGCGGCAGGGCTGCATGGGGGCGGGCAAGCATTCCGGCTAAAAGATTTAACGCCTGTTTGAAGCGCTCATGGTCCTGTATACTGCCCAAGGACACCCGCACAGCATTTTGCGACGCGGTCTTTGGGGTCAGGAAAGGCGTATCTGGGGCGACAGAAATACTTAGTTCCCGCGCATAGGCGACGAAGCTATCGGTCGTCCATCCTTCGGGAAGTTTCAGCCAAATATGAAGTCCAGAAGCGTGTCCGCTCCATTGCATCCCGTGCAGCGCTTGCTTTGCAATCTCATAGCGTTTGCAAAGTTCGGCACGCTGCCACATCGCCAATTCCAGAGCCGTTCCATCAAGCACCCAGCGGCTTGCCAACTCACACATCAAGGGCGTGGCCATCCAGCCAAACACAACAATACGGCTCGTTAGGGCCGGAAGCAGATGATCCGGCGCAACAAGATAGCCCGCGCGCAGGCCGGAAATGGTGCATTTTGTAAAGGACGTCAGATAGATGGAACGCTCTGGTGCGAGGGCCGTCACAGGAGTTGGGCGGTCTTTTACAAGGGGGCCAAAGGTATCGTTTTCGATGATGTACAGGCCAAATTTTCGCGCCACCTCCACAAGCGCGCGGCGCCGCTCTTCTGGTACCATCACGGCTGTTGGATTTGCCAGTGAAGGAAACAAAAACAGTATCTTAGCTTCTTTTTCCCGACAATATTCTTCAAGCGCATCAGGGCGAATTCCGAATTCATCGGTCTGAATGCCGACCAAATTTAGACCAAGATAAGAGCATCCTGAAACTAGCATGTGATGGGTAATATCGTCCGCCAGCACCGTGTCCCCGGGGCGAGTTAAGGCAGACAACGCAGCAGACATGCCATGACTGACGCCGTTGGTCATAATGATTCTATCGGGCGATGTGTCTACGCCACAAATTGACAACCATTTCACGCCGGTTTCCCGATGGGCATCGTGCCCGACGTTTGGGCGGCAGGATAAAAATATCGAGGGATCCAACTCGTCTGGGAGTCGGATCAAGGCTTTTTGGAAGCGATCAACATGCAGCTTGCTGAACATTGGGCGCGATATTGAAAGGTCAAATCCATTGCGCCCTTCGGACTTAAGTTTGAAGGGTTGGTCTTGGGTCACATTGGGATCAAGAACATAACTGCCACGTCCCACATGCCCGTCAATCAGGTTTTGCCGCCGCAAAGTTTCATACGCCTTGCTAACCGTGTGAACACTAAGACCAAGCCGTTCTGCCATCTTGCGATGGGTCGGCAACTGCTGGCCTTTTTGCAATTTACCGTCAGAGATCGCATGTGCTATTGCCGAGGCAAGGCCAGTATGCAGCGGATGTTGGAGAGTCGCGGGGTTGGGATACCATATTGTCATGCGACAATCCTAAGGTGATTTCATTGACGATACAATCCCCCGTAATTCTGCTCAAACTTCGTGATATTTGATACCAGCCTCGTAAAGTGCAGGACCGCCATTCACCATGCCATTACCTCAACAATCTTGTCGGTTGCGATGGGCCCTATGCGCCGCAAGGATTGGATCAAGTGACTGTGGGCCGCCTAAGTACTTCAATAAAATGGCGAACAATGATTGCGGGGTGACCAAAGGCCTTAACCATAACATCGCTTCCTGACCATTTTTATGTTTTTTGAACAATAAAATGAGGTGTTGTTAGGTTCCTGTCGCTGAAATGGCTAAAAATTTCGACGCACGCAGCCTCTTAACTTGGAAAGATTTTTGCCATTTCCCGATCAAAATGTGCCCAAGTCATCGTTGCTTTGTTGCCCGCGTAGCCATTATAGAACGATTTTCCCGTTGATGTTGGGAGCCCTGCCCAGATTTTAGCCATATTATGCATAAAATCATGGCGCTCTATTTCGCCCTCGCTAAAGGCGTTGAGGCCTGCTTCTACGAGGAGTACATCCGCCAGTTGATCTTGGACCTCAGCCGAAAATACTGCACGCTCATTCACTCCCAAAAAATCGACCAGACGTTGGAGAGTTGCTGGAATAAACTGATACCGGCCAATCGCGTGATTTTGGTTTGGTGTTTGTTCGATCCAGTCGAAAATTTCCGCAAGCGTCATGTCTGTCGGCTTTTTTGCAGGCCGAAGCCGAGCGCCGTGTTGAATGGCATCGTAACCTTTTTTGCCAGCTTCCGCTTGGCCGATGACATGGCGTATTCCTGTGGCTTGAAGGGCGTATTTGCTGAGTTGAACCTCTCGCTCGATCTTGTTTTCTTTGACAGAGTAGGGGGCAAATAAACTGGTGGCCCGACGTCCGGCGAAAAGGCTGGCCGTACTGAGCGGTTCATCGAGGCCGGAAGTTAAGCTACTTAGTTCAAAAAGAGAACCACTGCTTTGGGGCAGGGTGGAAACCCGAAATAGGGAGGCCCTTTCGGCAAAAACAGAGGAGGCGAAGGCCGTTATAAACAACAGCAAGGCGCCAATGGCTAGGGATCGTTTCACGAACATTAAAACCTCAATTTAGAAGCTGGTATCTGGCTAACCCTAGAGCCAATGTGTTGATATTTTGTTGCCGAGATTTTCAATGCGGGGTTTTGGCGCGGCCCATGCGAGAAGTTTGTCTCACGCACGTTTTCTTTTCTGCCAGTACTCGCTATGGTTCCTTAAATTCCTTTCTTCGTTAAAAACGAGGAGCAAAACTGGAAGACCATAGCGATGAAACAAGTCCGCAAGGCCACGACCGATGAAGCCCTTATTAAGCAGTTTTTGGAAAATGGAGGAAATGTCAGTGTGGGGAAAACAAAGCCCTTGCCCAGTGAGCTTGGGATCAGCAACAACAGTTGGAACGTCAAGCTGACCAAAGAACAAAAGGCTGCGAAGCGCGGAAAATAAGCTAGTTTCTCGCCGCGTTGTTTGGCGTTCAAGGAAAAGTCACATGATAGTCTATGGAATTAACACCTGCACAGATAGCCAGAAGGCCATCAAAGCCTTGGAAGCTGCGGGCAAAGAGGTAAGTTTTCGCGATATCCGCGCGACTCCCTTGAGCGAAGCAGAATGGGCCGAATTAGTCGGCGAGTTCGGTGATCGTTTGTTGGATAAAAAGTCAACGGAATGGCGCGGCCTGAGTGATTGGTTGAAACATTCCGAAGCGGAAGATCAATTGGCTGCCAAACCCAAATTGATGATCAGCCCCGTTATCCGCGATGGCGAAACCTATTATCTGGGCTGGGATCAGGCCGTGCAAGACGCGTTACTTTGACGGGGCCGCCCATCAAGTTACGTTTTTTGCCCTGCCGCATCCACAATAAACGCGACGATGTTCTCTTGAATGTCGACCTCTTGCGCGTTGATTGCCTGATCTAATGCCTGAAAAAGGCGCCGGTTTGCGTTCAATTGGTCGATCAGCGACAGAATAATCGGCAGGGCTTCGTCATTGACCTCCATATCATCGTTGAGGTCGGCAATGAGTTGCAGACGCGCGAGATCAAGGTCGTCAAAGAGGGGGCCGCTTTGCCCCGTGGCGGGGGCCACCCACGCTTCTTGAACGCAAATCCGGAGTCGCGTGACACTCAATCCTTGGACTTTTGCCAGAACTTCCGCTTCGGTCATCATTTCGTTTCTCCCTTCCAGCCGTCCCGCGCGCCATATCCCCCTGATGTTCGCAGGTCCTCCATGGCACTCACGAGGCTTTCGCTGATCTCGTCTGGCAGGACAATCTTGAGCGTCACCAATTGATCGCCGATTTTACCTTTGCCAGACGGGGCCCCGCGCTCCTTGATGCGCATAACGCGCCCGCTGCTTGAACCAGCAGGAATGCGCAATTTTACGCGGCCCTTTACCGTCGGAACTTCCACTGATGCGCCCAAAACCGCCTCGTCAATCGAGATGGGAAGGTCGAGAAGAATATCATCTCCGTCGCGGGTGAAAATGACGTCGGGTGCTACAGATATTTCAATCAGAGCGTCCCCTGCAGGGCCGCCGTTGATCCCGGGTTGACCGCGCCCCGCAAGGCGCAGGGTTTGCCCTTCTTTGATGCCAGCGGGGATCGAAACTTCAAGTTTACTACCGTTAGGTGGCGTCAATTGTTGTTTGGCACCCGTGATTGCATCGCGAAAACTAATGGTCAGGTGAAAGCGCAAATCGCCCCCGCGCATCGGCATATTTGCCCCTTGTCTGGCGCCGTATCTTGGGTCGCCCCCAAAGGCACGCGAGAAAATATCGCCAAAACCGTCGAAGTTCCCCTCGGGTTCATAGCGGTGCCGCGGGCCTTTTGACGAGAAATCCTTATAGAAGCTTCTGTCCGGTTTTTCGGCACCAGAGGCGTCGATTTCCCCCGCATCAAACCGGCGCTTTTTTTCCTTGTCCGTGAGGAAGGTATAGGCGGCGGAAATCGCTTTGAACCTGTCCTGACTGGCGGCATCTCCCACGTTGATATCGGGGTGCAGCTTTTTGGCTAGGGCGCGAAAGGCCTTCTTGATTTCCGCATCGGTTGCCGTGGCTTTGACGCCAAGCTCTGCATAGGGGTCTTGAATTGTTTTTGACACGTTGTGAGCCTTATTCGTAATTTTGCGCAATGAGATCAGGCAAATAAGCCGCCTCAAGCCGCTTTCACGTTGCCGCCTAGAGATAGGACGCGGCAACTTTCATATACAAAAAAGCTTATACACAAATTTATCAAGGGTCTATGCGCTTTTTGGAACCCAAACCCCGAACAAAAGCGGCAAACTTACGCCAATGCGCGCGTAATCATTACCCCACTCCACGCCGAAAACCCCGTCAGAACGCCGCCCCATATCATATCGACAGCCACCTGTTGCAGCGACCAATCCCGTAAGGTCGCGTAATTGGTGAATTCATAGGTGCCATAGGCCAAAAGCCCCAAGGCAACCCCACCAATCAGCGCCGCCGTCGGGTCTCCTGCTCGCAGGGCAGGGACTGAAACAAACCACAGCAACCCAACGATATACCCCATATAAAACACAAGGGCGGGACCCACCCGAAATGGGTCGGCGAAGAGATGGGCAATGTGGCGCTCAAAAACCGGTTTTATCAGTAGGCGCAGACCAATGGCGTCGAGCGCGAAAAATATTACCGCTGTTGAGAGGTAAAGGATAGTGATTTTCATGCGTTTGCATCCTTTAAAAAGGGGCGCACCATCCGCAAGCCTAGACCTGCGATACCGACGGAGGCGAGGGAGATGACGACCCAGTTTGGGCCAGACAGGTTTGCGACAACGACCCCGATCAGGGCCCAAATAACGGCGACGGGATAGCCCCATTCGCGCGGACGGGCCGCCTGCACGGAGGCAGCAACGGCCAACACGCCAGCGAGGCACAGGATTGCGGCGGTTTGTGCGGAAAGGAGGCCATATCCACCAAGCAAGACGCCAATCGCCACGCCCGTCGCCGCCGTGAGCCAGCCCGCATAAAGCGCAACGGGTCGTCCTTTTAGCCAAGGATCATTTGGGCCCGCGCGTAGCATGGCAAGGATCGCAGTTACGGCCATTGCAATGATCATCACCGTGGCCCAAAGGGGCGAAACATTGGCGACAGCAATCCAAAACGTCCCAATAACGAGGCTTACAGCCAGCCACGGCCGCATCGGGTGCCAGTCTTGCGAGTCCGGCGCGCGCCAGACACCGTAAGCTGCGCCAGCAATCAGCCAGAGGTAAATCACCCCCCAAATCGAAAACGCATAGCCCGAAGGCTGAACAGGTGGGTCGATTTGCGGGATCGGAAATTGTGCGGGGGTGAAGCCGTTGAACCCGATTGTCGCCAAGGGGGACAGGGCAAAGGTCAGCGTGGCACCTAAGACCAAAGCGGCAAGGGTTTTGGACTGTTTCAGGGTCATTGGGTCAACCGTCGGGTCAGGGGCAAAGCGGCCCAATAGGGCAGGGCGCTCAGCAGTTTCAGGACATAGGTAAAACGGCCCGGAAAGTGGATTTCAAAGCGGCCTGTGTTGAGCCCGTCAATGATCGCACAGGCCGCGACTTCCGGTGTTACGATGGCGGGCATGGTGAACGTGTTGCGCTGGGTGAGGCGCGTTTCGACAAAACCGGGACTGATGAGGCGCACGTCAAAACTTCCCGCAAGTTCCGCCCGCAAGGATTCCGCCAGATTGATCACGGCCGCCTTTGTTGCAGAATAAATCTGACCCTGTGGCAAACCGATATAGCCCGCGACAGATCCGCAAAGCGCCAGTTGCCCCCCTGCGCGCAACAGTCTTGGCGCGATTTGGGCAATATGAAAACTCCCCGTCAGATTGACGGTAACGATTTGCGCCGCGCGCTCAGGCGAGAGGTCAGAAATCTTCCCCGGATCATAAAGAGCAGCCAAATGGATCACACGGTCCAAGGGCGTAAACGTGGCGATCTCCCTGGCCGCTTTCTCCAAGCTCGCCCGATCCCCAACGTCCAGCGGCACGATCACGTGGTCTGTTCCAAGGCTTGCCGCCAACTCCTGCAACTTGTCCTCTGATCGCGCTGAAAGGATCAACCTTGCGCCGCGCCGCGCCCATTCACGGGCCAAGGCCGCGCCAATACCGTCGCTCGCTCCAATAATCCAAATCGTTTCGGGCTTAGGCATGCGCTAACTCCACTTGAACGACATCGGTTTGCCCGACGGCAAAGGACGCCGCGCAAATGCCGAGGTAGAATTGCCAATTGCGCAGGAACCCGTCATCAAAGCCCAGCTTGCGAATGCGCTCCGATTTCTGGTTCAAACGGTCATTCCATACGGCGCAGGTCCGCGCGTAATCGGCCCCAAAGTTATAAACGTCCTTTACGACCAACCCCGCCTGCCGCGCCTGTTGCGCGATGTTGGCGTTAGACAACAACATCCCTCCCGGAAACGTATAGTGCCGGATATAGTCAGAGCCACGTTGGTAGGTGTCGAAATAGCTGTCATCCACGGTTATAGCTTGAACCATGGCACTACCGTTCTCGGCCAATCGGGCCTTGAGGGTCGCGAAATAGGTTGGCCAATATTTTTGCCCCACCGCTTCAATCATCTCAATCGACACGATGCTGTCAAACGTCCCTTGACTGGCGCGATAGTCTTGCAAGAGGATGTCCGCCCGCCCGTCAAGGCGCGCATCCGCGTAGCCTTTTTGGCTCGGAGAGATCGTCAGCCCCGTGACATGGCGTCCGCTTTCGGCCGCCCGTTCGGCAAATCCACCCCAGCCACAGCCGATTTCCAGCACGCGCTCGCCTTGCCCCAGACGTTCAAGAATACGGTCATATTTGCGGTTTTGCCCACGGGTTAAATCCGTGTCGCCCTCCGAAAAAAGTGCGGAGGAATAGGTCATGCTTTCATCCAGCCAAAGCTGGTAAAATTCATTGCCAACATCATAATGGGCGCGGATATTGCGTGCCGCCCCTCCACGCGTATTGGCCCGCATCAAACGATCCACCACGCGAAACTTCAGGCTGTTCCAAAAGCCCGCATAGGCGTAACCGCTGAACTGTTCCATATTGAGCAGGGCGATACGGGTTAGGTTTTCGACAGAAGGCGTATCCCACAGACCTGCCACATAGGTCTCGCCCAGTCCAATATCGCCGCGCCACGCAAGGGCGGGCACCACTGACCAGTCGTGGATTTGCATCTCGGCTGCAGGGGTGCCCGCGCCAAAATCGTAAACTTCGCCCTCTGGTGTACGCAGGCGCAAACTGCCCGTGGTGATGCGGGCGCAGGTGTCCAAAAAATCGTGTTTCACACGCTTACTAAGAAAAAGCATCAGGTTACCTCGGTAGTGGGGGGAGCGGGACGGGTGCGATATTTTGCGCCTTTAAGTTTTAAACGCAGGGCTTGCCAGTGGATCAAGATCATTGTGCGCAGGGCGCCAAGCGGGCGGCGCAGACTGGCGTTGATGAGGCGTGCATTAGTCATCGGCACGCGTGGCCCCGCCAGACAGGCGACGACACCCTCATCTCCGTTACGATGCAAAATGCGTATTGAAATTTTCTCTGCGCGGATATCAAAACTGAATTCATAGGTGCCCGCGACCTCTTGAAAGGGGGACACATGTAGGGCTTTCGGCGTGGTAACCCGTGTGTCAGCGGTGATGGGGGATAGGTCGGATTGGTGGCACAAATAGGAGTGACGGTCGCCAAACGGCGTCGAGACTTCGGCAATCGCGGCGATCATATCCTTGCCCTCCAGAGCTAACCAAAAGCTGACAGGGTTGAAAATATAGCCCAAGACTCGTGGCTGTGTTAACAAGAGAATTCGCAAATGCGGGCGGGTCAATCCATGTGTCGCCAAGATCTCGCGCACCCATTTCGCGCCGGTCCCTGCCTTAAGTGGGCCGCCGTGATCCTGATCGTACACCGACATGAGGTTGAACCGATTGCGCGAGAACAATGCCGGCTTTTCCTGCGCGCCCTCCGCATCAATGAGCACATAATCGACGGTATACTTGAAACGATGCGAGATAGCTCCGCGACGGGTATGGGTGGTGACCCCTTTGATATACTCGGTACCTGTGGTCATGCGTATTGCCCAACCATTTTGCGCGCAATACGGGCGGCACTGGCGAAACCATCCTCGTGGAACCCGTGGCGCGTGTAGGCGCCCGCGAACCACGTGTTATTGTCGCCCTGAATTGCGTTGAGTTGGCGTTGCGCCACCAAGGCGGGACCGTCAAACACTGGATGACGAAAGGTTTTTTGATCATAGATCAAATGGTCGGGCACGGGATCAATCGGGTTTAGCGAGACAAACAGCGGGTCACTTTCGGGGATGTTCTGAAGGCGGTTCATCCAATAGGTGACGCCAATGCGGGGCTCGGGTTGTGTTGTGTCAGCCTTGTAAACCCAACTCGACCATGCGGCTTTGCGGGTGGGCATTTGCGCGGTGTCGCGGTGCAGGATCATTTCATTATCCTGAAACTGGATCGCAGAAAGCGCTGCGCGTTCTTGGGGTGTTGGCTGTTCAAGCAGGCGCAGGGTTTGGTCGGAATGACAGGCAAAGATGACCTGATCAAACGGCGCATGTGGTCCTGCGGCGCTGTTGATAATAACCTGTCCCCCTTCTCGGCGCACGCTTTGCACAGGGGTTTTGGTACGTATGGCAACCCCGCGACCACGCAAATAGTGTTCAAGACGACGGACGTATTCGATACTTCCTCCGTCCACTGTCCACCATTGGTGTTGGCCAGAGGTACTCAAAAGCGCGTGGTTGCGAAAAAACTGTACCAAAGTGCGCGCGGGAAAACCGCGAATATCGGAGGGCGAGGTCGACCAGATCGCACCACAGAGCGGCATCAGATAGAAGTTTTGAAACCATGGCCCAAGGTTAAGCCCATCCATCAAATCGCCAATTGTGGTGCTGTCGTCCTTTGCCAGCGCCTCGGCCTTGGCGTTAAATCGCAAAATATCGCGCACCATGCGAGCAAATCCAGGACGCAGCAGGTTTTGCTTCTGGGCTACGAGCGCGCGCAGATCGCGCAGCCCGTATTCGATGTTTCCGCCATTGATCGACGCGCCAAAACTCATGTCGCTTTTGATAACGGGCACGTCCAAGTCCTGAAACATCCGCGTCAGATGGGGGTAGTTGGCGTAGTTGAACACAATGAACCCCGTGTCCACGGGCTGATCGCCATTTTTTCCCGCCATTACTGTACGCGCGTGGCCGCCCAACTTAGGGGCAGCCTCAAACAGGGTGACCGCATGATGCGGCGACGATAGATAAGCGGCCGCGAGTCCCGATATGCCACCGCCAATAATGGCAATGCGCAGGGGACGGATTTTTGGGGCATCAAATGACATGTTCTCTCCGAGCAACTTATTGAACTGTATACGTGTGAGAATTTTTTTGGATCAAAAATGATCTAATTTTCATTTTGCTTCGTAATGTGGTTATGTTGATAGAAACGATTCATAAAAAACCCGCAACGCGGAGTGAAAATGCCGCGCAGCGAAAGGTCATGAAACTGGTGACACAAACGCCTGTCGACGTCTCTGAGCCAGTCTCTGAGCAAACCGTGTGGATGATCGCGATCCGCGATACACGCGATCGCGACGCGTTTGCGCGGTTGTTTGACCATTTTGCGCCGCGTCTTAAAGGGTTCATCGTCCGGTCGGGAACCTCGTCGAGTATGGCGGAAGAGATCGTGCAGGACGTGATGTTGACGGTTTGGCGCAAGGCCGACATGTTCGACCCGCATCGCGCACAGGTGTCTGCGTGGATTTATCAGATTGCCCGCAATCGACAAATTGACGTGATCCGCAAAGAGCGGCGTCCGTTGCCCGAAGAACTCGGCGAAGATCCCGGGTCAGAGCCAGACGCGAGCCAGATTTTGGCCGTCGATCAAGAAACCCAGCGTATCCGGCAAGCCCTTACGAAGCTCAAGCCCGATCAACGTGACATCATCCAAAAAGCCTATATGGGCGAGCTGACCCATCAGGAGATCAGCGCTCAAACCGGCCTGCCGCTTGGCACCATTAAATCGCGTATCCGACTTGGTCTGGAACGCCTACGGCACGAATTGAAGGAACTACGTTAAGATGACCTCAATCCACCATCATACCCCCGACGCCATGCTGAACGCTTACGCGTCCGGCAACTTACCACATCCGTTTGCAATGGTCGTAGCGGCGCATGTGTCGATATGCCTCGAGTGTCGCGCGGCGCTTGAGGCGCATCAGACTGTTGGCGGAGCGCTTCTCGAAACCACCGACGTTGCCGATGTGTCGAGCAGCCTAAAAGCGGATATCATGGCGCAGCTTGACGCGCCCGCTCCCGTGGAACCTACCTACACGCGTAGTGGCGTTTATCCGGGGCCTGTGATGGCCGCGCTCAAAGGCAAACCACCACGCTGGAAATCCTTGGGGCTTGGGGTGCGGCAATGCATCTTGTCTGCGGATAAAGAAGGCTCAACGCGGCTCCTTTATATCCCTTCAGGGCGGGCCGTTCCCGATCACAGCCATAGCGGCATGGAGCTGACTTTGGTTTTGCAGGGGAGCTTTAGCGACGAGACGGGGCAGTTTGGCGTGGGCGATCTTGAAATTGCTGACAGCGATCTTGAACACACGCCCATCGCGGGGGCTGGTGCGCCCTGTATCTGTCTTGCAGCCACGGACGCACCCTTACGGTTCACGTCGTTTGTGCCACGCTTGCTCCAGCCGCTTTTCCGCATTTAGCGCGAAAACTATATTGCTGTTAGGGAAAAATCCATCAGGCAATCTGGTGGATTTTTTTATTAAAACAATAGCTTGCGGCGTTAATTTCATGTGAAGTTTAAAAGTGATCCAGTTCCGACTTCCCTCCGTATCCATAATACTAATGCAAATTAACACAGGACGATTTAAGTCCAGTATATGGAGAGACAGAATGAAAACGACATTGAAAGCCACAGTCACCGCCCTTGCTCTTAGCCTTGCAGCAGGCACTGCGAATGCCGCTAATATTGTTGAGATTGCCGCTGGAGATGAGCGTTTCACGACCCTTGTGGCCGCCGTTCAAGCGGCTGGACTTGCGGAAACGCTCTCGGGTCCTGGCCCCTTCACAGTTTACGCGCCGGTGAATGATGCTTTTGCCGCCTTGCCCGAAGGCACAGTTGAAACATTGTTGATGCCCGAGAACAAAGGCCAGCTCACAAACGTGCTGCTTTACCACGTGGATGACCGCAAATTGACCGCCAATATGATTCCCATGGGTTCGACTTATTTCGCACCAATTTTGGACAGTGAGCGCCTGTGTATCACTGCGGGAAGTGACGGCGTTATGATCGCGGATGGAACTGGCGAAATGGCTAATGTTATCATCGCGGATATCATGGCCGACAATGGTGTGATCCATGTGGTTGACAAAGTGTTGCTGCCCGGCACGCGTCCAGCCTGCAACTAAAACAAACCCCGTGGTGCGCGTCTTAAAAAGAACGCGCGCCACGTATCTTTTTGCGGTAGGTAAACCTATGAGACTCGGCGATGAAATCACAGTGAACGATCGTTTTCAGACAGGGTATACCTATGCCCTGTCAGCGCCAGTTGGGGCGGAATTTGCCGATGATTTCAACCCTGTCTATACCCCGCAGAAAATGCTTGAAATGGGGGTTTTTGAGGGGCGCTACCTGAATGATTGCACCCAAGAGTTTCCCGCGGCGTGGTTTGAAAACGCCAAGATCAGCTCAAAACCGGACCCCGCTTTGAATTATTTTGGGATCAAAAGCCGACAACCGCTTTCTGTTTGGCAGGAAAAGGGTTGGATTTATGGCCCTGATCCTCGCGGTTGGTTTCAATGGTATTGTCGGTATTTCCTTGGCCGACGTGTTGAGGACATTGATCGCATTCAAATCAAACGATGGCGTGGATTTGCACGCCATGCAGGCCAAATTCGCGCCAACTGTTACCCCGGAGATATTTTTTGTCGCCCTCGGCAACGGCAAGCATTATTGCAGTGGTCCTATGATCCGCTACTCTGATCGCTCTGGGATCGTAATTGTTTGATATCGCGTATTTTCAGGGTTTATACCCAACGTAATCCTCTCAATATGATCCTTAGCTAGAGTCATCTAGGTTCCGGGCCGTGAATCAAATGCTCGCGAGACTTTCAAAATTAGTGTAAGAGATAGCACATGAATATGTGAAACGGGCATACCCGTCTGTGAGGTAAATTCACGGCAAGCGACCTCTAATTCAATTTGGAGGGATTTTAAAAATGACCAATATTATTAAATTAGACGGCACAGAAAAGATTTTTGCATCAGACGTGATCGAAGCCCTTGCTGGGTCCTTGCGCGGCAGCGTCTTTTCCCAAGGTGCCGTAGAGTTCGACGAGAGCCGCACGTTATGGAATGCGATGGTCGACCGCCAACCCGGTCTTGTTATTCGGGCGATGGGGGCGAGCGACGTGCGCGCTGCCGTCAATTTTGCGCGTGAAAACAACCTGTTGCTCGCCATTCGTTCCGGTGGGCATCAGATTGCCGGACATGCCGTAGCCGAGGGCGCGTTGCTTTTGGATCTGTCGCATATGCAAAGTGTCCACGTGGATCCGTTCGCAAAAACGGCCCGTGTGGAACCGGGGGCTTTGTTGTCTGACGTCGATAAGGAAACCCAATCACATGCCTTGGCCCTGCCTACGGGTATCAACTCCACGACAGGGATTGCGGGGCTTACTCTTGGTGGTGGATTTGGCTGGATCACGCGCAAATTCGGGATGACCATCGACAGTCTTCTGTCCGTTGATATCGTCACCGCGGATGGCAGTTTTTTGACGGCGAGCGCGGATCAAAACGCTGATTTGTTTTGGGCGGTCCGTGGGGGTGGCGGTAACTTTGGCGTTGTTACTTCCTTTGAATTCCGCCTGCATGAAGTGGGGCCTTCCGTACTGGCAGGTCTGATCGTGCATCCACTTGAAGATGCGCCGTCCTTGCTGCGCGCCTATAACGCAATCGCGGGTTCCGCGCCTGACGAGTTGACAGTCTGGGTTGTTATGCGCAAAGCGCCCCCTCTGCCGTTTCTCCCTGAAGACTGGCACGGCAAACCGGTGCTTGTCTTTGCAGCCTGTTATATTGGGGATGAAGCCGATGGTGGCGAGTCCCTCAAGCAATTGCGTGGGTTGGGAAATCCGATTGCGGATGTGATCGGCGAGGCACCCTTCGTGGGGTGGCAAACCGCGTTTGATCCTTTGCTCGCACCCGGCATGAGAAACTACTGGAAGAGCCATGATTTCAATGAGCTTTCTAGCGACGCCGTGTCGGTGCTTCTAAAGGCCATCGAAACATTGCCCGATCCAAACAGCGAAGTTTTCATTGCGCATGTCGGCGGTGCCATGGCGCGGGTTGCCGAAGACGCCACGGCCTATCCTCAACGATCCGCGCATTTTATCATGAACGTTCATACCCGATGGGGGGATGAGTCTGGTGATGCCACCTGTATCGGATGGGCGCGGAAATTATTCGACGACACGGCGCAATACTCGACCGGAAGTGTCTATGTGAACTTCATGCCCGATGATGAGGTGGGGCGAGTAACGGGGGCTTACGGGAGCAACATGGAGCGATTGGGCCATGTGAAGGCCAAGTATGACCCAAAAAACCTGTTCCGCCTCAATCACAACATCAAACCCACTTCCGCATCCCGCGCGGCTGAATGAGGGTAAAATTCCATAAAATACGCACCAGCATAAAGGATTGATGATGACGGATACTCCAGAAGAAAGCCTCGATCCTGCGAATTGGGCGGATATGCATAAAACGGCGTCGCGGATGATTGACGACGCCGTTGCCCATGTTGAGGGGGTGCGGGAGCGTCCGGTTTGGCAGCAAATGCCGCAATCGGTGCGCGATGGTTTCCTCACGCCTGTGCCCATGGAACCCACGCCATTGGACGCGGTTTATGACGAGGTTCTGTCAACGGTTTTCCCCTATGCGATGGGGAATATTCACCCACGGTTTTGGGGCTGGTACATGGGATCGAGCAATTTTACAGGCGCGCTGGCTGATTTTCTGGCGGCCATTGAGGGGTCCAACCTTGGCGGAGGGGATACAGCGGCAGCCCAAGTTGACCGGCAAGTCGTGAACTGGCTCAAGGAATTGATGGATTTTCCAGCGTCGGCGAGTGGGACATTGACCAGTGGCGGGTCGATGGCAAACATGGTGTGCCTGACGGTTGCGCGCAACAAAATGGCGGGCGTCGATGTGCGCGAGGAAGGGATCACGGCCCTGCCCAAACCGCTGCGATTTTACACCTCAGATCAGGTCCATAGCGCTAGCCAGAAGGCGTTGGAAGCCCTCGGCCTTGGTCGACGCGCCCTGCGGGTGATCCCTTCGGACGCCAACTTTCGGATGAGCATACCCGCGTTGGAACAGGCCATCCAAGAGGATCGTGCTGCGGGGTGCGTACCCGCCTGTGTGATTGCCACGGCGGGCACCACAAACACCGGTGCCATCGACGATATGCAGGCCATCGCAGCGCTGTGTAAGCGGGAAGGGATATGGTTCCACGTGGATGGTTGCATTGGCGCTTTGATCAAAATCGCCCCCGTTAATCGCACGATGGTGGACGGGATTGAAGACGCGGATTCCTTGGCCCTTGATCCGCACAAATGGCTACATACGCCGTTTGAAGCGGGGTGTGCTTTGGTCAAAGACGCGCAGTTGCATTTCGATACGTTTGAGTTGCACGGCGAGTATCTAGAGGAAAAACCGCGCGGTATCGCGTCGGGCGGATTCCTCGCGGATTATTGTTTCGAGTTGTCGCGCGGCTTTAAGGCGTTGAAAATATGGATGTCGCTAAAAGAACATGGGGTGGAGAAATTTGGCCGTCTAATTGATCAGAATATTGCGCAAGCCGCCTATTTGACGGACCTCATCCACACGGACTCGCATTTGGAACTCATGGCACCGACGTCGATCAATATCGTCTGTTTTCGATATCGTAATGCGGCGGGCTCGGATGAGGACCTCAAGGCGCTGAACACCGAAATCATGCTCCGCCTGCAAGAAAGCGGGCTGGCGGTGCCGTCCGACACCACGGTGGGCGGACGGCATTGTTTGCGTGTGGCGATCAACAATCATCGCACCAAACGACAGGACCTTGATTTGTTGGTGCGAGAGGTCGTTAAGTTAGGACAGGAGCTTGAGTTGCCTGCGCCTTAGTCGCTTCCGCGCGCGCCCCATGTGTCCGAAAGGCGATAGCCTTCGGGCCAAGGATCAGTGGGGTCGAGCATATGTTGGTGGATGCCCGTAATCCATGCTTGGCCCGAAATTTCGGGCACAACGGCAGGGCGGGAACCGACCGTGGTTTCGCTGACGATGCGGCCCGAAAAAGTTGAGCCAATGACCGACACCGCCGTTAATGTGTCGTCCAATCCCATCTCGCCACGGGCGTGCAAAACTGCCATCCGCGCCGAAAGGGCTGTGCCCGTTGGCGAACGATCGACCTTGCCCGGTTGAATGGCAACGGCGGCACCTGCGCGTAATTCGTTTCCGTCGCGTGTCACGGGACCCGCAAAAAGGCAGAATGAAAAATGCGTCCAGTCGGGATTGTCGGGATGGTGAAACGCCAGCTTTTCATTGGCCGCATTGGTGATGCGCACGCCAAGGCGGGCGATCTCATGCGCTTCTTCGGCAACCAGTGACAGGCCCATCGCTTCAGCGTCGACAATCACAAAACTATCGCCGCCATAGGCCGTATCGACCCGCAATGTACCAAGGCCATCGACCTCCAGTTCAACGTCCAGATCGGCCGCAAAGCTGGGCAGGTTTTGCACGGAAATCTTCTCAGCCTTGCCGTTTTTACATGTCGCGCGCACTTTCACCAACCCACCGGGCGCTTCAAGCACTAGTTCTGTCACGGGTTCAATCATCGGGATAATGCCGCTTTCCAAAAGCACGGTCGAAACGCAGATCGAATTCGATCCTGACATCGGGGGCGTGTCTTCGGGCTCCATGATGATAAAGGCCGCATCGGCGAGCGGGTTCTTCGGCGGTACCAATAGATTTACATGGCGAAATACGCCGCCGCGTGGTTCGTTCAGCACAAAATTGCGTAGGGTTTGGTCCTTGGCGATCCAACGGCTTTGCTCCCAGAGCGTCTCACCGCGGGGCGGGGTCACGCCGCCCACAATCACGTCGCCAACTTCGCCTTCGGCATGGGCCGAAATCACATGGATGGTTTTTGAACTGCGCATTTTAGGGACCTTAAGGTTGAGGCGTGAGCCAGTCAGGGAGGGTGTTGGGCGCTTGGCCCGTGCAGGCGGCGCGGGCGCAATCGGCGAGCGAGCCAAACCGCACTTCGCGCCCACAAAGCCCCGGCGCGTAATGCGCGTATTTACCAGAATTGGTCATCAAGGTTTTGGCGCTTGGGGGGAATACGGGTTCGGAAATCGAACACCAGCAAATATCCGGCACGACTTGCACGCCTGCGGCCTCAAGGATGGCCAATGTGCCGTCCGCGCGGGCTTGGGTGAGGGTGTCGCGGCCCAAAGTGACAATAACATCGGTTTCGTTGTGACGATGTTTCCCCTCAAGAAGTTTCGCCAAAGCGTGGCATTCAGATAGCGAGAAATGGGGGCTGCCAAAGGCCACGAGATCGATTTGGGCGGGGCCGGGATTGAACTGTTGCCAAATCCGCGCAAGGTCAGGGAGGCCCGCGTACACGGTTTCGGCGTTAGGGGAGATCATCGTGGCCTCTGGCGTTATGCCCGCCACATGCATCATCGGCGCGGCGGAGGTGGTGCCAAACGCAGCGCACATTGCTTTGAGATCATCCTCATTCGGGGTCAGGTTTTTCAACCCTGTCAAAACGGGGATACATTCAGGGGCCAAATGTCCCGCAAGATATCCCAGCATCGGCCAAAGAGAGTCATCGTGCTGCTCGGGGAGGGTTATTTCGATGATCCGAAGGGCTGCGCGGTGTTCATCAAGGTAGGCACCGGACAAGGGGGCGCGACCCGTAAGGGCGATGCAAAGATCAAAGAAATCGGGGTGTTTCACTGTGCGCGCGGCCAAAACTGTATTGGCATAGACCACGGCGTTAGATTCCGCCCATGCGATCATTTCCCCAGCTTTGGGGGTGGTGTCGAGCAAGTAGGGTGCGCAAGTGAAACTGGGGCGTGCGCCCATTTTCACATAGGCATCGGCAAGGCGGCTTGCGGGCAGGCCAAAGTCGGGAGGGGTGCCCTGCGTACGCCAATTGGCATGATCCACAGAGATGGCATTCATCGTGGTTGGCACCCGTACTTGTGCGCCCATATTGGCCACTTTTTCCGCGAACACCAGATTGGCGGGGCTGGCGTAAATACAGCCGTCGATGTGCACTTGGGTCACGTCGATCAAACTTGTGGCCCCTTGCAGGGCTGCCATGGTGACGATGGTTTGCATGGCCATTTTGGGCGCTTCGCCGTCGGCACCTGCAAGCATGGCGCGGTCGCCGTCTGAGAGGTCAAGCGCGACGTCGGCCAAGGGGGACAGCGGGATTGTCAGGTTTGGCGCGGTGATTTCGGTTGGCGAGATTTGCGCGGTGGCGGCTTGGGACAGGGCTGCGAAATCTGCCGCGTCCAATTGTGCGACGGGGACGTTCATGTCAAATAGCTGCTGTGCGATCAACGCGCCGAGGGTCAAAACATCCTCATGGTCGCGGAAAATAAACGCGGCAGGGGCGTGGCCGTTTTGGATCAATTCAAGCACCACGCCAGAGCCTGTGCAAGATCCGCGACTGGTGGGCATCAGCACGATTTTCCCCGCGAGGGATTGGCGGTGCCATGGATGATGTGCGTCGATGACGACGCCTGTGGAAGCATCAACGCCGCCCCAAAAACTAAGGCCTTCTTCGGACGCCAAAACGGGTCCGTTTGCTTGTCCGACAAGGATGCTGCGTGTCATAAGTGCTTTCTATTTAACCACAAAACCATGCGCGAAGGGGTCGCGTTCATCGTCTATGAATATTGTATTAATGCCCGTTACGCGGGCCCATCCGGCAATCGAAGGGATGATCGCAGGCTTATCCGCAACCGTTGCCGCCGCCTCGACGCGCCCCTTAAAGAGCGAGCCGATGATGCTCTCGTGGATGAAATCATCGCCGACAGAGAGTTTGCCTTTTGCCGCTAGTTGCGCCATCCGCGCGGAGGTACCTGTGCCGCAGGGCGAACGGTCGATCGCTTTGTCGCCATAGAAAACCGCGTTGCGTGCGCTGGCCTCTGGATGCTGTGCCGTGCCCGTCCAAAGGATATGCGATAGGCCGCAAATCGAGGGTTTTTCTGGATGGGTGAAGTCGTATTTTTCATTCAATGCGGCGCGAAGTTTTTGGCTAAAGCCCACCAACTCACCTGCGGAAAAATCAGCCATATCGCCGAAGTTTTTCTGCGGATCGACGATGGCGTAAAAATTACCACCATAGGAAACGTCAACAACCACTTCGCCTAAGCCTGCGACGTTGGCCGTAAGCCCTTCGGAATGCAGGAAACTCGCGACATTGGTGAGGCGCACTTCCTCGATAAAACGCCCGTCCTGAACATAGGTCACATCGACCCGACCGGCAGGGGTATCCAGCCGCAAAACGCCCGCCGTTTCGGGGCGGATCAAACCGTTTTCCAGCGCGATTGTGACGGTGCCGATGGTGCCGTGGCCGCACATTGGCAAACAGCCAGAGGTCTCGATAAACAACACCCCGACGTCACAATCCTCGCGTGTGGGCGGATAGAGGATCGCGCCCGACATTTGGTCGTGGCCGCGTGGCTCAAACATCAAACCCGTGCGGATCCAGTCGTATTCAGCCAAGAAATGCGCGCGTTTTTCCAGCATCGTGTCGCCGCGCAATTGCGGCGCGCCACCGGTTACAAGGCGCACGGGGTTGCCACAGGTGTGGCCGTCAATGCAGGGGAAGGTAAATTGGGTCATGCGATGCCTCTAAAAACGCGCAGGAGAGAACGGGGATAGGTCCATCGCGGGGGCTTTGCCAACCAACAAATCCGCGATGATTTCAGCAGTGCCCGCCGATTGGGTCAATCCAAGATGCCCGTGGCCAAAAGCACAAATCACATCAGGGCGTCCAGGCAGGGGGCCGAGAGCCGGAAGAGTGTCGGGGAGCGATGGACGGAAGCCCATCCACTGTGTGCCACCCGTGGTTTTTAACGCAGGCATGAATTGTTTGGCTTTGGTCAGGAGCGCTTCTGCCCGCTTATAATTTGGTGGAAGTTTCAATCCGCCCAGCTCAACCGCTCCGCCAACACGGATGCCGGTTGTCAGCTTGGAAATTACAAAACCATGGCCGCCGAACGTCACGTGGCACCGCAGATCGACCGCGTCTGGGGGCAGCGTGGTGTTATAGCCGCGCTCGGTTTCAAGCGGGATTTTGACACCAGCCGTCCGCGCAAGGTGGTGCGAGAACGCGCCCGCCGCAAGGACGATTTTGCCGGTCATTTTTCCGACACTGGTCTGCACACCGCCGTCAACCAAACTCGTGGCTTCGGCGATTACAATTTCGCCGCCCTTGGCACGGAACTGCTCGGCAAGCGCGAGGGTGTATAGCTTGGGGTCGGAAATCGAGTACCATTCCGGCGTGAATGTTGCATGGGTGAACCGCGCATGAAGACCCGGTTGGACCTCAGCGATTTCGTCGCCTATGAGGTGACGGAAGGGGATGTCGGCGTCTTCACGGACCTTCCAGCCCGGCAGGCTGGCTTCAAACTCGGACCGCCCCTCATAAACCAGCAATTGCCCGTCGTGGTGCAGCATATCCATCAAACCGTTGTCGCGCAAAAATGGTTTGAGCGCGCGTTTTGAAATCGCGTTCAATTCCGTCAAAGCAACCGTTGATGCGCGCACTTCTGCGGGCCAACTCGCGCGCCAAAATCTGTACATCCATGGTGCGATTTTCAACGCGTATTGAGGCGGGATCGACAGGGGGCCTAACGGATCGAGTAGCCATTTCGGAGCTTTGCGCATAACTTTTGGTGAAGCCAGCGGCAGGATTTCGGGAAAGGCAAACGCGCCAGCATTGCCCGCAGAGGCCCCCGCAGAGGGGCCTTCACGATCAATCACACGGACAGTAAGACCCCGCGCTTGAGCTGCCAAAGCAATCGAGAGTCCGACGACTCCGGCGCCAACCACCACGACATCTTGGGTGCTCATTAGCGTACGCTCGAAAGAAACTTTTGCGTTTCCGCATGCTGTGGCGCGTCGAAGAACTGTTTGGAAGGCGCGATCTCGGCCATAACTCCTTGATGAAAAAAGGCGACCCGATCCGAAACATCGCGGGCAAAACCCATTTCATGCGTCACGCAAATCATCGTCATACCCTCGTCTGCAAGCAGTTTCAGCGTGTCCAACACCTCTCCCACCAATTGCGGATCAAGCGCGGATGTCACCTCATCAAATAACATATATGCAGGCGACATAGCTAGAGCGCGCGCAATCGCCATACGTTGCTGTTGGCCACCGGAAAGCCGTCCGGGATAGACCAACAATTTCTCGGCCAAGCCAACATGCGTGAGGTGTTTGACGGCGATTTCTTCGGCTTGTTCGCGCGACATTCCCAACACTTTGCGCGGGGCCAAAGTTACGTTTTCCAACACGGTGAGGTGGGGGAAAGAGTTGAACTGCTGGAACACAATGCCGATTTTGCGGCGCAGTTTGTTAAGGTCAGTGGACTTTGCATGCACCTCAATCCCATCCACAAGGATGCTGCCGTGGCTGATCTGTTCCAAACCGTTGATACAGGTCAGGAGCGTCGATTTTCCCGAACCAGAGCCGCCGATAACCGACACAACTTCTCCTTTTTGAACCGTCAGGTCGATGCCCTTGAGCACTTCCAATGGACCAAAGGATTTACGAACGTCTTTAATCTCAATCATTCTCACGCCACCTTTTTTCGAGTTGGCTTCCAAGCCGAGCGATGGGGAAGCTTAGGGCAAAGTATATAACTCCTGTGACCATCAGGATGAACATAGGTTCTTGGAGGCGGGTCACAAGGATCTGGCTGGCGCGCAGCAGTTCGATGATGCCCAGCCAGAGGACCAATGAGCTGTCTTTCAACACGCCAAGTGTAAGGCCGATCCAACTTGGAAGGGCCACCCTAAGCGCCATTGGGAACACGATTTGCGTCATGTCTTGGCCCCACGACAGGCCCAACGAGCGCGCCGCGCGACGTGTGACCATCGGAACCGCATCAATCGCGCCGCGCACAATCTCGGTGCAATAGGCCGATGTATAGAGCGCCAAAACGACACAAGACGTTGCGAAGGGCGGCATATTTAGGCCCGCGATCGCTTGGAACGCATTCGCCAAAACCAACTGGATCAGCAACGGTACAGAGCGAAATATATCCAGCACAAAGATGATCGGCAGGGCGGCCCACGTACTTATATGGGCGCGAAGGACGCCAAAGAACAGCCCCATAAGTGTGCCGCCCGTTACAGCAAAGGCCGTGACCGCCAGTGTCATTCCCGCGCCTTTAGCGAGGAACATCAGGTCGTTAAGGTTTAAACCGGTATCAAACATGGTACTCTCCTTAATACCGGAACATGCGCCATGCGATCAGCCGTGCGCCAATCGTCACCGCTTTTGCAATGAAGTAGTAGAACACCGCCGCAAGGGTAAAAATCTCAAACGTGCGAAAGCTTCTCACGTTGATATCTTGGGTTACGCCAGCAAGGTCGGTGTTCATTCCTACGGTCACGCCCAATGAGGTCATCAGGATCGCCCAAACCATTTGGTTGGTGGTGGGCAAGAAAGCGATGCGGAACATTTGCGGCATCACAATCAGGCGGAAGGCCTGAAGGGGGCGCATCCCGAGGGAACGTGCCGACCGCGTTTGGGTGTCTGGAATGGCGCGTAGGGCACCGCGAAATGTTTCGGCCAAATAACCCGCATTATTGAAGGTAATCCCAGCCAAAAGCGCCACGAAGGGGCTGAGGTGGATGCCAAAACTTCCCAATCCGAAATGCGCCATGTAAATCTGGAAAAGGGCAGGCGTGTTGCGTGCCACCTCGACCCAAACTGTTGCAGGCGCATAGATCAGTTTGGATTTTGAATTGCGCGCAACGGCGAGGATGACGGCCAAAAGGATACCCATGACCATCGACAAAAGGGCGATCTGAAGTGTGACTAAAGCCCCGTCAAATAATTGCGGAAGCTTTTGCAGCGCCTGACGCCATTGGAATGTATAGTTAAACATCGCGACCCTTTGTGTGGGAGCTTGCGGGAAAGCAAGGGGGCCCGAAGGCCCCCCGCCGATTTAACGGTAAACGTTAGGAACAGTTAGTTCAGGTGCGTCGCCGCCAACCCATTTGCCATACAGCTCTTGATACCGTCCTGTGCGGACTTGTTGGTTAATAAAGAGATCAAGATAGTTTAGCAGGCCGTACTCGTTACGCAGTGCGATAAGACCAACGTAATCAATGGCATAAGGCGCGTCGCCTTTGATTGTTAGGCCTGGGTATTTGCCCGAAGCAACGATGGAACCAGCCACAGTTGAAGTCACAACAGTCGCGTCAATTTGACCTTGCGAAAGGGCAAGGAACACGTCTGCTTGGGATTGGTATGGACGGAAGCTACCTTCGCCCCATTCTTTGACGTTGTCCTCAAGCGCGATGCCTTCGAATGTGCCGCCAACGGAACCAACAGTTTTGCCTTTCAAGCCGTCAAAATCTTCAACACCAGCATCTTCGCGGGTCAAAACAACGTTTGTGAAGGCGAAATAGGGGATCGTGAAGCCAGCGGTTCTTGCGCGCTCAAGCGTGTCAGAAGTGGAGGCAACCCCAACATCAACACGGCCCGAAACCAAGGCTGGAATACGGTCAGGGAAGGGTGTTTCAACGATTTCAGCTTCTACGCCGAGTGCAGCTGCAAGGTCATTGCAATAGTCGACGTCAAAGCCGATTGGGTTGTTGTCCGCATCGCGTGAACCCATTGGTGGGAAATCCAACACCACGGCACAGCGCAGCGTGCCAGATGCCATGATATCGTCCAATTTGTCCGCGTTTGCCGGTGAAGTAAGTGCCGTTGCAGTCAGCAGGCTTCCAATAATCAACGAAGTTTTCATTTGTCGTTCTCCCGTGGTGGCATTGTTTTTTGATTCGTCTGTGAGGCGACTATGGTTGTGCATTTTACTTGAATCAACTAAAAATATTATTTGTATTTAATTAGTATACTTAACGGGCGCGACTTGTCGGTAAAGTCCGTAGAGCGCCCTGTTTAAGGGGCGAATCGACCTCGTTTGCGCAAATGAAATGCGAACTCTTCGACAGGAATGAGAAAGTGACGGGGGAGGTGACTTGCTATGATTATCCTCTATGTATACAAATTATATACAATTGGCGACCCGCCTTTGTCTGAAATATCCGCGACGCCATCTAATGAAAGTAAGGAATACCAAAATGACCGACGCAACGACCCTCACCGCCCAAGAGTTGAGCGGATTGATCGAAGAGATATTCCTCAACGTGGGGTTCTCGGTCACACAGGCGGGCCCCTTGGCGCGCGTGATTTTGGCGGGAGAACAGGATGCGTGTAAATCACATGGCATCTATCGGATTGAGGGCTGTTTGCGTACGTTAAAGCAAGGAAAAGTGGACCCCCAAGCGACGCCGAAATTGCAACAGGATGCCTCCGCAATTGTACGGGTCGACGCCAAGGGTGGCTTTGCCAATGCAGCGTTCGAGTTGGGCGCGCCCGTGCTGGCGGAACGCGCCCATAGTTTGGGGTTAGCGGCGCTTGTGATCAACGATTGCACCCATTTTTCCGCGCTTTGGCCAGAGGTTGAGGCGCTCACCGATCTTGGCCTTGCCGCGATTGCGATGTGCCCAAGTTACGCGACAGTTGCGCCAACGGGCGGCACAAAACCTTTGCTCGGCACCAATCCGCTGGGCTTTGGTTGGCCCCGCAAAGGCGCGCACCCCTATGTGTTTGATTTCGCCACCAGCGTCGCGGCGCGCGGCGAAGTTGAGTTGCACCGTATCGCGGGGAAACCGCTTCCCGAGGGCTGGGCGATGGATGAAAACGGCACGCCCACAACCGATGCCACTCTGGCTTTAGAAGGGGCGATGCTGCCCTTTGGCGGCCACAAAGGGTCGGCCATTTCCACCATGATCGAATTGCTCGCGGGGGTGATGATCGGCGATATGACCAGCCCCGAAGCCTTGGAGTTTCTGGGAGCCACCAATATCGCGCCGCGCCACGGCGAACTGATCATTGCCTTTAGCCCCGAAAAATTTGCCGCAGGCCGCGGGGGCGCGAGCTTGGATCGAGCGGAAACCCTGTTTGATGCGATCCTTGGTCAGGGGGCGCGCTTGCCGTCGCAACGCCGCTTTGCAGCGCGGTCCGAGTCTCAGGCTAATGGCATTCGCTTGACGGCCGAAGAGGTGGCTTTGTTGGAACGCCTGCGCAAAGATGGGTTGAAGGCCGTCTCTTAAATCCTTTTCCATAAACGAAAAAAGGCCCGCGAGGCTCTGCGGGCCTTTTTGATTTGAATGGGGCGCTGTAGCTTAAAGAACAGCGCCTGCAAGTTTGGACCAATCGGCATACCACGCGCGGAACAGCTTGAGTTGGGCTTCGACAAAACCGCGTTGGCTGTCCGAAAGCGCGTCGCTCTCATTGAAATGCAGCGTGTATTCCGCGTCTCCGTTCAAAACCATCATATGTTTGAAGAACAACACCAAGTCGGCACCTTCGTCAAATTTTGACAAGACGTTGAGCGCGGTTTCCAACTCTGTGGCGCGTTGGCGCGACAGGGCATTGCCCTTGGCTGCATCTTGGCTAAGGGCGACCAAATTCAAGACTTCGGCGGGGAGGACGTTGCCGATGCCAGTAATCGCGCCAGTCGCGCCGCAATTCACGAAACCATGCACAACTGCGGTGTCGACACCGATCATCAGGCTCACGTCGTCGTTGCCGCTGGTGATATATTCCGCCGCATAGGACAGATCATCATGGCCGCCGAACTCTTTGAAACCAATCAGGTTTTTGTGATCCTTGCGCAGTTCAAAGAACAGGTCCGCGCGGGTGGCAAAGCCATAGTGGGGGCTGTTGTAGATCACGGCGGGGAGGTCGGGGGCCGCGGCCAAGATGTCTTTGAAATGTGCTTTTTGTGCCGTCATAGAACCGCCACGCGACAGCACGCGGGGGATAACCATCAGGCCTTGGGCGCCGACTTTTTGCGCGTGGGCCGCATGGGCAACCGCCAGTTTCGTGTTCACAGCGCCCGTGCCGACGATCAAGGGAACACCCGCTTTAACGAGGCGCTCAACGCCTTCCATCCGCTGTGCATCCGTCAAAAGCGGCCAGTCACCCATCGAGCCACAATACACCACCGCCGACATGCCCGCCGCGAACAGTTCTTGTCCCTTTCGGACCAAAGCGTCGAAATCCGGGGTGCGGTCGGGGGTGCAGGGCGTCATCAGGGCCGGAATGGTTCCGGAAAAAATGGGGCTGGTCATTGTGATCTCCTAAAGTGTCGTGCGCGTGCGGGATTAGATTTAAAGGCGCAGCGCATAGAGTTTGATTCTATATCTTGAGCGCGATAATACGTGTTGGATTTTATTTGTCGACAAGTTTTGTTCTAGAGTCGAACAATCGTCATTACTCTTGCTCCAACGAGCGGGTTCCAATATCCTTCTTGTGTACAAAAAGGATTCATCATGACAAAGTCAGACGCCATCAAGAAACCCGACCGAAAACGCGGGTCTGGAGTGAAGCATGTGTACGATGTTTTGCGCGATGAAATCATCGATTTGGTCTTGGAACCGGGCAGTCCAATTGACGAAATCCAACTGGCGGAACGCTTTGCGATGTCGCGCACGCCGATCCGAGAAGCACTGGTCCGCTTGTCCGTGGAGGGGTTGGTGACCACGTTGCCAAATCGCTCGACCGTGGTGTCCAATATAAATTTCCTCAAGCTGCACACGTTTTTTGATGCGCTTACGTTGATGTACCGCATGACCACGCGGTTGGCTGCAGAGTACCACACGCCAGAGGATTTAGAGATTATCCGCGCGCATCAGGCCGAGTTTGAGCGCGCCGTTAAGGACCAAGACGCTTTGGCGATGATAGCAACAAATCGCGAGTTCCATGCGGCCATCGCGGTGGCGGGGCAGAACGTGTATTACGAAGGGCTTTTCCTGCGGCTATTGGATGAGGGGCGGCGGATATTGCGGCTGTATTACTCGTCTTATCAGGATCAACTTCCGCCACAATTTGTCAGCGAGCACGAGGGCATGATCGACGCGATTGCGGCAGGCGACGTTGAGCGGGCCGACGAAGTCGCACATGCGCATGCGGACCAAATCGTCGCTCAAATTCAAAGGCTTATCTCAAACGATCGCCGTGTAAAAATCACCCTTTAGGATGAGGGAGGCGCGCTCAATGCTCCTCCCTCATCTGGTCTACTTCTTCTAGTGTTTTCCCAAGCACCGTAAGGAGCATCTCCACGTCCTCGGCGTCTATCGTTAGGGGGGGGCGTATCTTGAGAATATTGTCAAATGGCCCCTCGCAACCGATTAGAATACGGTGCGCGCGCAGGTGGTTTTTGACATATTCGGCAATCTGAGTAGCGGGAGCGCGACTCTCGGGATCCCACACCAAATCAACGCCGATAAACAGACCATAGCCGCGCACATCGCCAATCACGTCGTGGCGTTTTTGTAGCGTTGCCAACCCGTCAAACAGCCGCGCGCCCATCACGCGCGCATTCTCCATCAGGCCCTCATCGTCAACGATATCAAGGACTTCTTTGCCCATGCGACAGGACAGCGTTGAGCCGCCGAAGGTCGAGAAATACTCCGGCCCCTTGGCAAAAGCCTCGGCAATTTGGCGGGTGGTGACGACCACGCCGAGGGGGTGGCCATTGCCAATCGGCTTGCCCAAGACCACAATGTCGGGCACCGCGTTTTGTTGTTCAAAACCAAAGTAATAGTCGCCCAAGCGCCCTAGGCCTGTCTGTACTTCGTCGGCGATACACACACCACCAGCCGCGCGAACCCGTTGATAGACCGCCGATAAATAGCCTTTGGGCGGGATGATTTGGCCGCCAACGCTGGGGAAGGTTTCGGCAATGAAGCCCGCCAGTTTCCCGCCGCGTTTTTCGATGGCTGCAAGGGCGTCGCCCACAAGGGCGGCAAATTTCTCGGCTCGATCTGGATCGTCGCGGCGATAGCTTCCGCGATAGTCGTCGGCGACCTCGACCAATTGCACCCAATCGGGCTGGCCCACGCCGCCCTTGGCGTTAAATTTATAGGCCGAGATGTCGATCGCACCGGTGGTATTGCCGTGGTAGCCGTGATCGGGCGTTATCATGTCTTTGCCACCCGTTTTGGCGCGGGCAAGGCGCAGGGCGAGTTCGTTGGCTTCGGACCCAGAGTTGACAAAGAAACAAACCGACAGGCTTTTTGGCATCTTCGAGACGATCTTTTGCGCAAAATCGGTCTGGGCGGGATGCAAGTAGCGCGTGTTTGAATTCATCCGTTTGAGTTGGTCCGCCGCGACGGCCTGAATGCGGGGATGGGCGTGGCCCACATGCGGCACGTTGTTATACGCGTCCAAATAGGGGCGGCCCCATTCGTCAAACAGGTGATGCTTCCAGCCGCGCACCAGCATCACCGGATCAGCATAGCTTAGACGCAGGTTGCGACCAAAGAGGCGGTCGCGCTCAGCTTTTACCGCATCTTTGTCGGTGGGGGTGAAGGCCACTTTGGCGTCAGGTAAATTCATCAAAGCGGCTGGATTGGGACAGATTGCCCCCCACAGATACATCTCGTCCGGGTCCGCAACGCCTGGCCAATCTTCGCCCATGCCATCCGTCGAAAGGGCCAGTTGGAAATGCACATGCGGTGCCCAGCCGCCAGATTGCGTCACATCGCCAAGACGGGCAAAAGCCTCGCCCTTCGCAAGGGTTTGGCCGACCTGCAAAGTCTCAAGAACTTCGGGATTAAGGTGGCCATAAAGCGTGAAGAACGCGTCGCCATTTGGGGTCTCGTGGCGCAGAATAACGACGCCGCCATAGTCTAGATGAGCGGTGCGATTTTCGACCACATGCACTGTGGCTTTCATCGGTGCATGCAGGGTGGTTTGGGCAGGAGCAAAGGCATCAATCGCCAAATGCACCGAACGCCGATTTGAGGCTTTCCATGGTCCACGGCGAAACGCGGGGGCGGTATAAATCAGGCGCGGTTCGTTATAATAGCCAAGCCAAATGCGACCGTTATCCTCATATTCCTGCCCAACCAAGGCGGCTTCAGCCAACGGAAGGTCAAACGGATTTTGCGGCCATGTGGAGTGTTCGACCGAAAGCGTACCCATCGGGGCCCGCGCCAAATCTTCGCCCATAATGGGGGCAAAATTCCCGCGCTCTTGATCAAGCCATGCCTGAACGCGCGGCGCAGCATCCGTGATCGGCAAACCGCAGGCCGCGCGCAGACGTTTGCTGATCAATTCTTCGTTCACCGCGCCTGCTTCCAGAAAATCCCACGCGGGTTTTTGGGAAATGACAACATAGGGATCATGCGGGTTTTCGAGCGCCATTTGGGTTGAGTTCACCACGCTTACGGCAAGACGCATGCGCAACAGGGGCCAGATCAGATCGACCTCTGCAGGGGTGAGCGGGTAGGCGGCGTGATAGCCCGCAACTAGTGCGGCCAAGGCCTGTTCGGGGTCCGCTTGGCCCAACACCATATAGGCGCCCGCAATCGCGAGGTCGCAAATGCGCGGGCTGGCGCAGATGTCGCCAAGGTCAATCAATCCCGTCACATGGGGGGGCTTCGTTAGGGTGCCGCCGACGATGACGTTATAGTCGTTCACGTCGTTGTGGATGGCGACGTGGGGCAGGGATTTTAGCGCCGGTTTGATGGTGGAAAATGCGGCCAGAATGTCACTGATGAGTGCGCGGCGTTTGGGCGCGGTGATCCCCTCAAGATGGTCCGAGATCCAATCGCCTTGGGTCAAATTCCATTTGAAATCACGCGCAAGTGCTGGGTGTTTGAAATCGGCCAGCGCGCGGTCCATTGCCCCAATTGCATGGCCCAAATCGCGCAATAATGCGACGGACTGCGGGCGGAAATTGGCATAGGTCCGCCCCTCGGCTTTGCGCAACACCCAAACAAGACGCTTGGCGCCTGCCTCGTCTGGAACCGAGGCGAAAAACTCCCCCGATTGGGTTGTTATCACATCGGGAACGGGGACGTCTGGTGCATTATGCGCGATGTGATTGAACGCGCGGCATTGGAGATCGATGAAGTCGACGGGGCAGCCAATGCGCATGACTTTGAGCACGTAATCTTGTGCTCCGGTCGCCAGAAAGTTGAGGTCCAACTCGCCGTCAAGCGGGGTTACGGTGGCGTGTATGCCCCAAATATCTCGCAATACGCTTTGCCAATGATGTGTCATATTGTGCCCGTTCGCTCTCAAGGTGTTATTTTTTGCGACGAATCGAAAAGCCGCGCGGCTCCGATTGAATCCCTCTCAATTAGGGGGAAACTTGTTGGAAAATCAAAGAACAAATCTTGAACGACCACGGTGCGCAGTGGATGTTTGCGCCTCTTGGGTGGAATTTTGTGCCATTTCATGGGGGATAAAAATGCCGATCTGCACTCGTCTAGGGTTATTATACGAGACGTTTTCGATCTGAGTTTTCGCGCTAAAGGTTCGGCTTTTGAGGCTATAGTAAAAAAATTATTGTTGACAAAAATCTTTATGCTAATAGCCTCGCCGGACTAACAAAATTCCTTGGGGGGAGGTCGGTTTGTGAAGGCTGAAAGGCGCAAGGACGCAAATGAACTCGGAGCGCGTATGCGTCGCCAGCGGCAACGTCTTTCGATGACGTTGCAGCAACTCGGGGCCGCGTCCGGTGTTTCCGTTGGATATATCAGCCAGTTGGAACGCGGAAACGCGACACCAACCCTTGGTACGCTTTCCCAGATTGCCGCAGCCCTCAACGTTGACCTCGACTATTTCATCCGCAAGCCGCAAGTCGCAGATAGCTTGACGCGCGCAGGCAGTCGTCCACGCTTTGCCACGGCCGGGTCCTCTATTGAATACGAACAGATTGGAGCGGATTTTCCAGGCCACGAGTTGACATCCTTTGTGATGAATGTTCCCGCAGGATATGAATCCGAACTTGTGAAACACCTCGGCGAAGAGATCATTTATATTCTGGAGGGCGAGATTTCGCAGATGGTCGGTGGGCGCGAGTACATCATGTCGACCGGTGATAGTTTGCATTATCTTGGGGAGAAACCGCACAGTTGGTCCAACCGCACCCAAGAGCCCGCACGGATTCTTTGGGTGGGACGAATGCACTATAAAAAGTCCGACCAAATTCCACAAATGGTCCCTGATATCACAGAGGACCTTACCAATTCTGACCCCGAAAAAACGATAGCATAGGGGCTGAAATGCGGCTGGAAAACCATGCCGCCAAAAACACTAAAAACGACAACCAAAGGGAGATACAACCAAATGACTCTTAAGTATAAAATCGCCACTGGGCTGCTTATGGCCACGATGGGCACCGCGGCTTCTGCGCAGTCGCTTGTCTATTGCTCAGAGGGTTCCCCCGAGGGGTTTGACCCAGCGCTTTTCACAGCGGGCACAACGTTTGATGCGTCCAGCCACCCCCTCTATAACCGCCTGACAGAGTTCAAAGTCGGTACCACCGAAACAATCCCTGGACTTGCCGAAAGCTGGGACGTTTCTGAAGATGGGAAAACGGTCACTTTCAACTTGCGTAAAGGTGTGAAGTTTCACAGCAACGACCAGTTCACCCCCACACGCGATTTCAACGCCGACGACGTGATCTTTACGTTCGATCGTCAGGGCAACGAAGAAAACCCATACAATACTGTTTCCGGCGGGACATGGGAATACTACGGCGGCATGTCGATGCCAGACTTGATTGAAAGCATCGAAAAAGTTGATGATTACACAGTTGTATTCAACCTCACGCGTCCAGAAGCGCCGATCATTGCCAATATGGCGATGGATTTTGCGTCGATCGTTTCCAAAGAATATGCGGATGCGATGTTGGAAGCTGGCACGCCAGAAATGTTGAACCAAGCGCCAATAGGTACGGGTCCGTTCTCGTTCCAAGCCTACCAAAAAGATGCGGTTATCCGCTATCTGCGCAACGACGATTATTGGGGTGACAATGCCAAAGTTGAATCGCTGATCTTTGCGATCACACCTGATGCTTCTGTGCGTTACCAAAAAGTTCAGGCGGGCGAATGCCATGTTATGGCCTATCCAAATCCCGCTGATGTTCAGGCGATGAAAGACGACAGCGGTGTTGTCGTTATGGAGCAAGAAGGTCTTAACGTGGGCTATCTCGCGTATAACACTATGGTTGCGCCCTTTGATAATGCCAATGTTCGCAAGGCGTTGAACATGGCGGTCGACAAACAGGCAATCATTGATGTTGTGTTCCAAGGGTCTGGCCAAATTGCCAAAAACCCGATCCCGCCAACAATGTGGTCCTATAACGACGCAATTGAAGACGATAATTATGATCCTGAAGCGGCCAAAGCGATGTTGGAAGCCGAAGGTGTTACTGATCTGAAAATGAAGATCTGGGCGATGCCTGTTCAGCGTCCCTACAACCCCAATGCACGCCGCATGGCGGAACTTATGCAGGAAGACTACTCCAAGATCGGCGTCGATGTTGAGATTGTGTCTTACGAATGGGGTGAATACCTTGAACGCTCAAAAGCCGAAGACCGTGATGGTGCCGTGCTCTTGGGTTGGACGGGCGACAACGGTGATCCCGATAACTTCCTTGCTGTTTTGCTCGGATGTGACGGTGTTGGCCAATCAAACCGTGCACAATGGTGTAACGAAGAGTTTGATGCGTTGATTCAGCAAGCGAAAGTTTTGCCAACACAGGCCGAACGTGCCAAGCTTTATGAAGAAGCACAGGTCATTTTCAAGGATCAAGCACCTTGGTCAACAATCGCGCACTCGGTCGTCTTTATGACTATGCGTCCAGAAGTTGAAGGCTATGTTGTTCACCCACTTGGTGGCCATATCTTCAACCAAGTTGGCTTGTCGAACTAAGCTCTCTAAGCCCTTGGGGTGGCACATAAATGTGCCGCCCCTGCCACTCACACACCGTCCCTCTCATTTACCGTCGGAGCATCCCTTTTTGTCACACCCTCTGAACGATCGCCTATCCGCCTATGCCACTGTCGCCGCCGAGCTTGGTGTTGATGCCATCGCGCTGGTTCCTGGCCCAAATTTCACCCGTGTGGTTGAGCACAGTTTTATGAGCCACGAGCGGCCATTTGTACTTGTTGTTCCCGCAAACGGACCCGCCGCCGCGCTTGTGCCAAATCTTGAACTGGGCAGTTGGGAGCTTGTTGGTTTTGATGGCGCGGTCTTTGATTGGCGCGATCAAACGGGATATGACGAAGCTTTTGCCGGCCTGATGGCCCATCTCAACATTTCGTCGCTCGCGGTAGAAGGGCAGGTCATGCGCGTCTTTGTGCATCACGCGTTGAAAAAGGCGCAGCCCGATCTGAAAATCCTCGATGGGGAGCGCGAAATCTCCGCGCTACGGATGCTCAAAACACCAGCCGATATCGCCACCCTTCAGGAAGCCATCGACATTTCGGAACGCGCCTTGCATCGCACGCTTGCATCCGTAAAGCTTGGCCAGACCGAAAAACAAATCGAACAAACCCTCGTTCAAAACCTGTTTGCCGAAGGGGCTGATGATCTCTCGTTTGCCCCGATTGTTGCCGCTGGCGATGGCTCTGCGCGCCCGCACGCCAAGGCGCGCCATGATTATCACGTCAAAGCGGGCGACGCGTTATTGCTCGATTTTGGCGCTCGAAAAAACGGCTTTGCCGCCGATATTACCCGCACCGTTTTCCTTGATCACGTGACCGAGGAGGGGCGTGCCGTTTATGACACCGTGTTGCGCGCCAACCTTGCTGGCCTCGCAATCTCACGCGCAGGCGTCACCGCGCATGAGATTGATGATGTGGTCACCAGCGTGCTCGAAGCCTCGCCCTATGGCGATCGCATCCGCACAAAAACCGGCCACGGGCTTGGTCGCGAAGTGCACGAAGCCCCTTATATTATGCGCGGCAATCACGTGGCACTGCCCGCAGGGACCGTCTATACCAACGAACCCGGTCTGTATGAGATCGACAATTTCGGTGTGCGCATCGAAGATGACATTCTGATCACAGAAGACGGATACCAACTCCTCACCCATTTCCCCAAAGAACTCATGGTGTTGTCATGTTGAACTACGTTCTAAGCAGACTACTGACATTCATACCAACGTTCATCGGCGTTACGCTGATTTCCTTCGGCTTTATCCGTGCCTTACCGGGCGATCCTATTGTGGTTATGGCGGGCGAACGCGGCATATCCGACGAGCGTTATGCGGAACTTTCTGCGCAATTTGGCTATGATCGGCCCATCTATGAGCAGTTTTGGGACTACCTCGTTGGGGTGCTTCACGGCGATCTAGGCACTTCGTTTGTGACCAAAAAGCCGGTGTGGGACGAGTTCTTCTCGCTCTTCCCCGCCACCCTCGAACTCTCGCTTTGTGCGATGATATTTGCCATGGCTTTGGGATTGCCCGCAGGCGTGATTGCCGCCGTAAATCGTGGCAAATTCTTTGACCGTGCGCTGATGTCCACCGCTTTGGTCGGGTATTCCATGCCGATTTTCTGGTGGGCGCTTTTGTTGATCATCGTCTTCTCGGGTATGCTGCAATGGACCCCCGTTTCGGGCCGTATCGACCTGATCTATTACTTTCCCAACCCGACGGGCTTCATGTTTATCGACAGCCTTGCCTCGGGCCAGAAGGGCGCATTCATCTCCGCCGTCCGACATTTGATCTTGCCGACAATCGTGTTGGGAACCATCCCGCTGGCCGTCATCGCGCGCCAAACGCGCTCGGCGATGCTCGAAGTCTTGGGTGAAGATTATATCCGCACCGCCCGCGCCAAAGGCATGTCCCCTGGACGGATCAACGGCATTCACGCGTTGCGTAATGCGTTGATCCCTGTCGTCACTGTCATCGGCCTGTCCGTCGGTACTCTTCTTGCGGGCGCGATCCTTACGGAAACGATTTTTAGCTGGCCGGGAATTGGCAAATGGATGGTCGACAGCATTTTCCGCCGCGACTACCCCGTTGTTCAGGGCGGCCTGTTGTTGATCGCCGTTATGGTCATGATCGTGAACCTCACCGTTGACATGCTCTATGGCATCATCAACCCCAAGATCAGGAAACGCTGATGGACGACGCCCTCTCTGTTGAGCCAGAAACTGCCGTGGAACGCCCCGGTCAGTTACGCGAATTCTGGTTCTATTTCCGCGAAAATCGAGGCGCCGTGATTGGCCTCTATATCTTTGCGGTCTTCGCGTTTCTCGCCTTGTTTGGCCCATGGGTCGCGCCCCATGACGCCACCGAGCAGTTCCGTGCCGCGACCTTACAGCCACCCGTCTGGCAAGACGGCGGCACATGGGAATTCATTCTTGGCACCGATCCTTTGGGCCGCGACATGCTCTCGCGTCTCATTGTTGGTGCTCGCTATTCGTTCTTTGTTGGCGTCGTCGTGGTGAGTATTGCCGCGTCGGGTGGCATCCTGATGGGCCTTATTGCGGGGTTTGCCCCCAAATGGCTCGACAGCATCATCATGCGGATTATGGACGTTATCCTTGCGTTTCCATCGTTACTTTTGGCGCTGGTCCTTGTTGCTATTCTCGGCCCATCCTTGACCAACGCGATGATCGCCATCGCTATTGTTCTGCAGCCACATTACGTGCGCCTGACCCGCGCAAGTGTGCTGTCAGAGCGTCAAAAAGACTATGTAACCTCGGCGCGCGTCGTCGGGGCTGGGTATTTCCGGCTGATGTTTGTCACAGTCCTGCCCAATTGCCTCGCGCCGATTATCGTCCAAGCGGCGCTGTCCTTTTCGACTGCTATTCTTGACGCGGCGGCGCTTGGGTTCCTTGGGATGGGCGCACAGCCGCCAACCCCAGAATGGGGCACCATGTTGGCCGAAGCGCGGGAGTTTATTCTGCGGGCATGGTGGGTTGTGACCTTCCCGGGTCTTGCGATCCTTGTCACGGTTTTGGCCATCAATCTGATGGGCGACGGTCTACGTGATGCGCTCGATCCTAAACTGAAGCGGAGCTAGACCATGGCCCTTTTGCACATCCGAAATCTGAGCGTGTCTTTCGCCACAACTTCAGGTCAATTCAAAGCCGTTGAAGCCGTGGATCAAGACGTCGCTACCGGTGAAATCCTCGCCATCGTGGGCGAAAGTGGCTCGGGAAAATCAGTGTCGATGTTGGCCGTGATGGGCCTGTTGCCTTGGACGGCCACGGTGACCGCAGACGAGATATCCTTCGACGGCCATGACCTGCTGACAATGGATCAACGGGCGCGGCGCAAGATCGTCGGCAACGACCTCGCGATGATCTTTCAGGAGCCGATGTCCTCGCTCAACCCGTGTTTTACAGTGGGCTGGCAGATCAAAGAAAGTTTGCGCGTCCACCTCAAGCTTGATCGAAAAGCCCGTCATGCGCGGGCTGTGGAGTTGTTCGAGCAGGTGGGTATTCCTGATCCCGAGCGTCGCCTTTCTGCCTACCCACATCAACTGTCGGGCGGCATGAATCAGCGGGTGATGATCGCGATGGCCATTGCTTGCAAACCCAAGCTTCTGATTGCGGATGAGCCAACAACTGCGCTCGATGTGACCATTCAAGCGCAAATTCTCGACCTGCTTGCCTCCTTGCGCGACGAGACGGGAATGGGCCTTGTACTGATCACCCACGACATGGGCGTGGTTGCGGAAACGGCGGAGCGAGTGAGCGTGCAATATGCGGGCCAAAAGATCGAAGAACAGCCTGTGCAACCGCTGTTTGATACGCCACATCACCCTTATACGGCGGCTTTGCTCGATGCCTTGCCGGAACGCGCCACTGAAAAACGTCTGCCCACAATTCCGGGCGTTGTTCCGGGGCAATTTGATCGCCCCTCTGGCTGTCTTTTCTCACCACGCTGTAAGTTCGCGAACGCGAAATGTAAGGCCGAGGCACCGAAGCCCCTTGGCCTTGATCTGGGCTACGCGCGGTGTTTCTACCCTCTCAACTCTGAAGAAAGGGCTGTATCATGACGACCCCTGTATTGATCGCCAGCGCCCTTGAACGCCACTATGAAGTCAGCAGCGGCATGTTTCGCAAACCCAGCATTCTAAAGGCCGTTGGGGGTGTCGATTTTGAACTTTACGCGGGGAAAACACTGGCCATTGTCGGCGAAAGTGGTTGCGGGAAATCCACCCTCGCGCGCCTCGTTACGATGATCGAAGAACCCACCGCAGGAAATCTGACCCTTGATGGCAACCCGATGCTACCTGAGGATTGGGCGGACCTGCGAAAATCGGTGCAAATTGTGTTTCAGGATCCTTACGGTTCGCTGAATCCACGCCAGCGCATTGGCGCAATTCTCGAAGAACCATTGAAGATCAACAATAAAACCATGTCCCCTGCAGAGCGCGAAGCCAAGGGGCGTGAAATGTTGAGGTTGGTCGGCCTAAGACCCGAACATTACGACCGCTATCCGCATATGTTCTCGGGTGGCCAACGCCAGCGCATCGCGATCGCGCGCGCGCTTATGCTTGATCCAAAAGTGCTGGTGCTTGATGAACCCGTGTCCGCCCTTGATCTCTCGATCCAGAGCTCGATTTTGAACCTGTTGATGGACCTACAGGAACGCCTGCAGCTGGCCTATATGTTCATCAGTCACGACTTGGGCGTGGTGCGTCATGTTGCCGACGAAGTTATCGTGATGTACCTTGGTCGCGCGGTGGAAAAGGGCAGCAAAGAAACACTGTTCTCAAACCCTCAACATCCCTACACTGTTGCCCTGATGTCGGCCGCCCCTCAGGCCAATCCGTCCAAGGCAAAGAAGCGGATCAAACTCATGGGGGAGTTGCCGTCGCCGCTCAATGTACCAGACGGTTGCCCCTTTGCGCCGCGGTGTTGGAAGGTGCAGGATCGGTGCCGTTCCGAGCGGCCGGAGCTTGGCGGTGATGCGCATTCCTCGGCGTGTTTCTTTCCGGAACCCTAAGGCGGGCCTCGACAACAACCTGTTTTTATCCCGTGCCCTAATCCTCCGAATTGCGAGGGCCTTAAGACGAGGCCGCGCGTTGCCAAAATCAAAGTTGCTAAAAGCACAAGTTGGCTGTTGACCTTACCCTTACTGGAACCCTCATTACTACGCCAAAGAAGCGAATCAAGGAGACTGAAATGGCGGACGAAAATATTGTGACCTTATCCATCGAGGGGATGAGCTGTGCGTCGTGTGTCGGTCGGGTTGAAAAATCCCTGAAGGCGGTTTCTGGTGTGTCATCGGCCGCTGTTAATCTTGCAAATGAGACGGCGCAGGTGCAGTTTTCGTCTCCCGCTGACCTTTCGGTTTTGACGCAAGCCTTGGAGGGCGCGGGCTATCCTGCAGTGACGGCAGAAGTAACTTTGGAGGTCGAAAGCATGACCTGCGCCTCTTGCGTGGGCCGTGTCGAACGGGGGTTAAAAGCAGCGACAGGTGTTTTGGATGCCTCGGTGAATTTAGCCATGGAAACGGCAACGCTGCGATATATCGTTGGGGCAACAACGCCCGCCGATTTGGCGCGCGTGGCAACCGGTTTGGGGTATCCGGCCAAAGTTAAAGCGGGGGTGGATACGGAGAAAGCAGATCGTAAAGCCGCCGAAATTTCGCGTCTTGGGCGGTTGACGTTGATTGCCGCGCTGCTTGCTTTACCGGTTTTCATCCTCGAAATGGGCAGCCATGTCATTCCGGGAATGCATATGTGGGTCGAGCGCACAATCGGCCTGCAAACCAGCCGCATTGTGCAATTTCTCCTAACGACTGCTGTTCTGCTTGGGCCGGGATTACAGTTCTATACCAAAGGCTTCCCGCTGCTTCTTAAGGGGAAGCCGGACATGAATTCTCTGGTGGCCTTGGGCACCTCGGCGGCCTACGGGTTTTCACTGGTTTCGACATTTGCCCCAAAATTACTGCCGCAAGGGACTGCGAATGTATACTTCGAAGCGGCCGCTGTTATCGTTGTTTTGATCCTGCTCGGACGCTGGCTTGAGGCCCGCGCCAAGGGGCGCACAGGCGAAGCAATCCGCAAGCTTGTCGGGTTGCAAGCCAAAGAAGCGCGGGTGGAACGCAATGGCGAGGTCGTTGAGTTGCCCATTGACGAGATCGCCGTAGGCGACGTCATCCATCTGCGACCCGGTGAAAAGATCGCGGTCGACGGCGAGGTTTTGAGCGGCACGTCCTATGTGGATGAAAGCATGATCACTGGCGAACCCGTGCCCGTGGAAAAATCCGAAGGCGCAATGGTCGTCGGAGCGACGGTCAATGGGGCAGGGGCTTTGACCTTTCGCGCGACGAAAGTTGGCGCCGATACCATGCTTGCGCAGATCATCGCGATGGTCGAACGAGCGCAGGGAGCCAAACTGCCGATCCAAGGCGCGGTCGATAAAATTACCGCATGGTTCGTGCCTGCTGTGATCGCGGCGGCGGCCGTCACGATCGCGGTCTGGTTGATCTTTGGTCCGTCGCCTGCGTTGAGTTACGCAATTGTCGCGGGGGTCGCGGTTTTGATCATCGCCTGTCCCTGTGCGATGGGATTGGCGACGCCAACGTCCATTATGGTGGGCACGGGGCGCGCCGCTGAAATGGGCGTGTTGTTTCGCAAAGGCGATGCGTTGCAATCCTTGCAAGAGGTCAAAGTTGTGGCGCTTGATAAGACGGGAACATTGACGGCGGGACGCCCTGAATTGACCGATTTGGTGATTGCAGCCTCGTTTGTAGAGTCCGAAGTTTTGCGCCTTGTGGCCGCTGTGGAAACCCAGTCTGAACATCCTATCGCCGCGGCCATCGTGCGGGCTGCGACCACGCGCAAGTTGGACATTCCTACCGTAGACACGTTTGCCTCGATTACCGGTTTTGGGGTCAGTGCGAGCGTGGAAGGCCACAACATTCTGGTCGGGGCGGATCGCCTCATGCGGCGTGACGGGATCGACATGGGCGATTTCGCCGATACCGGCGCGGCGCTTGGAAAAAAAGGGCGCACGCCGCTTTATGCCGCTATTGACGGACGGATTGCCGCCGTCATCGGTGTGTCAGATCCGATCAAGCCCACCACTCCCGCCGCCATTGCCGCGCTGCACGACTTGGGCCTGACTGTGGCGATGATTACGGGCGACAACCAAGGCACGGCCGACGTGATTGCCCGCGAGTTGGGAATTGATATCGTCGTGGCCGAAGTCTTGCCCGAGGGCAAAGTCGATGCGCTTAAAGCCTTGCAAAAACAGGGGAAACTGGCCTTTGTGGGCGACGGAATTAACGACGCACCCGCCTTGGCCCAAGCGGATGTGGGGATCGCGATTGGCACAGGCACGGATGTGGCCATTGAAACGGCGGATGTGGTTTTGATGTCTGGAGAGCTAACGGGTGTGGTCAACGCGTTTGATATTTCGGGGCGGGTGATGCGCAATATTCGCCAGAACCTGTTTTGGGCGTTCGGCTATAATACTTTGCTCATCCCTGTGGCCGCAGGGGCCTTGTACCCAGCGTTTGGTGTGATGCTTTCGCCTGTATTGGCGGCGGGTGCTATGGCGTTCTCAAGCGTTTTTGTGCTAAGCAATGCGTTGCGGTTGCGGTGGGTGAAGCCTGCGGTGGCAACAACCACACCCCCGCAAGAATCCGCGCTTGCCCCCCGCAAAACTACTCAAGCGGCGTGATCTGGAGGATCTTATGAACCTGAATATCGGCGATGTTACTAAACACACAGGCCTGCCTGCGAAAACCATCCGTTACTATGAGGATATCGGTCTTGTGCGGCCTTTGCGCGACACCAATAATTATCGGGTTTTTCGCGAGACAGACCTGCATAAACTGACCTTTTTGGGGCGCGCGCGGGCGTTGGGATTTACCATCGGCGAGTGTCGCACGCTCTTGGCGCTTTATGAGGACTCGGGCCGCGCGAGTGCCGATGTAAAGGCGATTGCGCAACAGCATTTGCAGGAGATTGAGGCTAAGATTACCGACCTTCAGGCGATGCATGCCACCTTGACGCATTTGTCAAAGGAATGCGCGGGGGACCACCGCCCTGATTGCCCGATTTTGGAAGGGTTGAGTGGTCCGGCGTTGAATTAAACGCCATCTGGAAATTCGTGCGTTTTGGGCTGTGCATGTTCGTTTTTTACGCAAGATCCGTGAACCATTTGTGGTTTACGGATTTGATATCTTCGATATGGATTAAAATGCGAGACAGGTGTTTCGTGATGGCCTCGGCGGCTGCATCCGCATCACTTTCGGAAATGGCTTTAAATATTTCGACATGTTCTTTTAGGACAAATTCTTGCGACGAGGAGTCGAGAGTGAGCATGCGAACGCGATCCATATGCGCTTTATTCTCAAGGATGAGGTCCCAAACATATCCAACACCGGCAAGATTGCATATTTCGCGGTGAAATTGGTCATCCAGCAAGTGAAATAGCTCGCGATCCTGCGCATCATAGGCGGCCCGTTGTTTTTTTATCAGGTTTGACAGGACGTTTATCCCCACGTCGGTGCATTTCTCGCACGCGGTTCTACAGGTGTGTATTTCCAATGCCGTGCGAATAAACCTTGCGCGCAAAACGGCTTTTTCTGAAATTAAACTGACTTTCGTGCTGCTCTGCGGGCGGATAGAGAGGAAGCCGAGCTTTGCCAAACGTTTGAACGCTTCGCGCACGGGTTGACGTGACACGCCCATTTTCTGTGCGACGTCCGTTTCGGAAATCTTCGTGCATGGGGCGAGTTTAAGCGTCAAAATTTGATGCTGTAATGCGTCGAAAACTTGGTCGGCGACCGTAGGAACGCTCGTCGGGCGAATTTGCGTCAGGGGAAGGCCATCGTCAATCTGCCGCTCTGAGTCATCCATGTCCTTAGCCTTCCGGTGGGTATGTACTTGGTTTCATCTTACAGGATCAGGCTTCGGGTGCAACTTGGATATTAGTTGACTAACTGATTCTGCCAAACTAGGTTATTAGTTGACTACTCGATTCTCATCGATGCAGTCTTGAGGGCGGTAAGTTCGTGTGACGCGATTTTGCAAAAGAATATTGGGGAGAGTTTTCATGGGTTTATTGGACAGTAATCGTTTGTTCCCGCTTGAGCCTTCCGTGCGAAAAATTGCACGAGATCTTTATGATACCGTCCGTGATTTGCCAATCATTAGTCCGCATGGTCACACCGACCCCCGCTGGTACGCCGAAAACGTAGCCTTCGCCGATCCCGCCCAATTGTTTGTGACGCGCGATCATTACGTGTTTCGGATGCTGCATTCTCAGGGCATTGCCCTTGAGGATTTAGGCGTCCCAACCGAGGATGGTGGCGCTATCGAGCAGGATTCCCGCAAGATCTGGCGCCGGTTTGCCGAAAACTATCATCTGTTTCGCGGCACGCCGTCGCGCCTCTGGGTCGACCACGCATTTCAAGAGGTTTTCGGTGTTACTCAGCGCCTGTCGGCGTCTACGGCGGATGGTATTTACGATCACATCGCTGAATGCCTCACGCAGGATGCGTTTCGGCCACGGGCTTTGTTTGAGCGCTTCAATATCGAGGCGATTTCGACCACAGAAAGCGCGATTGACGATCTGCGCTGGCACAAGATGATCAAGGACAGCGGCTGGCAGGGCAAGGTCGTGACGTCCTATCGTCCCGACGCGGTGATTGATCCAGACTTCGAAGGCTTTGCGCAGAATGTCCAAATCATGGGCGAGATGGCGGGCGAGGACACGACAACATGGACGGGCTACCTTGCGGCGCATCGCAATCGTCGCGACTATTTTAAAAGTTTCGGGGCCACGTCGACCGATCATGGTCATCCGTCCGCGCGCACAGAAGATTTCCCACCGGATCAAGCTGCCGCCCTTTTTGACAAGGCGCTCAGAGGCGTTTGTACCCCAGAAGAAGCCGATGCGTTTCGCGGGCATATGTTGACCGAGATGGCGCGGATGAGCCTTGACGACGGGCTGGTTATGCAAATTCATCCAGGCTCCCTGCGCAACCATTCCAGCCAAGTCATGGCACAGTTTGGACGCGACAAGGGCTTTGATATTCCAAAACGCACCGATTATGTCACCGCGCTGCAACCGCTTCTAAACGCCGTTGGTGGCAACCCAGATTTGACGGTGATCGTGTTTACCTTGGACGAGACCTCGTTCTCGCGCGAACTTGCACCCCTTGCTGGCGTCTATCCCGCGTTGAAACTTGGGCCGCCGTGGTGGTTCCTTGATAGCTACGAAGGCATGATGCGTTTCCGCCAAACGGCGACGGAAACGGCTGGTTTTTACAACACAGTCGGGTTCAACGACGACACCCGCGCCTTTTGTTCTATCCCCGCACGCCACGATGTGGCGCGGCGAGTGGATTGCGCGTTTCTCGCCACGTTGGTCGCTAGTGGGCGGCTCGACGCGGACGAGGCACCAGAGGTTGCTTACGACCTCACATATCGGCTTGTAAAACAAGCTTATCGGCTCTGAGAGCCATTTCCAGGGAGGAAAACAATGACTTACACAAAAACACTCGGGGCAGTGCTCTTGGCAAGTGTCGCGATGGCTTCGGCTGCGACGGCTTGTGAAATCACATTCCGTTCATCAGACACGCATCCTGACGGCTATCCTACAGTTGCCGCCGTAAATGCGATGGGCACCATGCTCGAAGAACGCTCTGATGGGCGGCTTTGCATTGAAGTGTTCCACTCGGCGCAATTGGGCGAAGAAAAGGACACGATTGAGCAGACACAGTTCGGCGTGATCGACATGAACCGCGTTTCGCTTGGGCCGTTCAACAACATCATTGAAGAAACGCAAGTGCCTTCACTGCCTTACATTTTCCGCTCGGTCGCGCATATGAACAAAGTGATGGATGGTCCAGTTGGACAGCAAATCCTCGACGCATTCTCTGCGCATGATCTTGTCGGACTCGCGTTTTACGATGGCGGTTCGCGCAGCTTTTACAACTCCGAAAAACCCATCAACTCGATGGAAGATCTGGCGGGTATGAAATTCCGCGTCATGCAATCGGACATGTTCGTAGACATGGTTTCCGCCTTGGGTGCAAACGCGACACCCATGCCATACGGCGAAGTTTACTCTTCAATCCAAACGGGTGTGATCGACGGCGCCGAGAACAACTGGCCATCCTACGACAGCTCGGGTCACTTTGAAGTTGCGAAATATTACACCCTTGACCAGCACCTGATCGTGCCTGAAGTTTTGGTCATGGCGAAGTCGTCATTCGACATACTTACCAGCGAAGATCAAGCACTTGTCCGTCAAGCGGCCCGTGATTCCGTCCCCGTCATGCGCGAACTTTGGATCGCCCGCGAGAAGGAATCCGAGGCGCGTGTGCGTGAAGCTGGTGTTGAGATCATCACCGACATTGACAAGACACCCTTCATCGCTGCGATGGGCCCAGTCTATGAAAAATACGTAACGTCTCCGACTCTTCAAAAGATGGTTGCTGATATTCAAGCCACTGAATAACGCTCCAGCGACCCGCGTTTTTTGCGCGGGTCGCATCCAAAACCATCGGGAATAAACGCGTGCAAAATTTAATGAAAACCGTTGCCATAACCACGGGCATCATCGCCCGTTTGGCGCTTTGGGTGGCTGGAATCGGTCTGGTGTTGATGACGGCATTGATCGCCGCTCAGGTCTTCTGGCGCTATATCTTAAACGATAGCATTATCTGGACCGAACCTGCGTCGGTGATGATAATGGGGTGGTTTATCTTTCTTGGTGCGGCCGTGGGCATTCGCGAGGGCTATCATTTGTCCTTTGATGTGATGCTTTACATGGTGTCGGAAAAGACCAAACTTTTCCTCTATTCCCTCTCGGATATTGTGGTTTCTGGCTTTGGCATCGGCATGATCTGGTTCGGCTGGCAATTGGCAGAAAAGACGGCTGGCAATAAGCTGCCCAGCCTTGGAATTTCGGGGGCCTTTGATTTTGCACCCATCGTTGCGGGGGGGGCTCTTGTTACCCTGTTCTCGTTTGAACGTGTTGCGCGCCGCGCAGCCGGATTACCGACCGCCCGTTTTGGCGACGACGCCGTGGAGCAATAATAATGGAACTTTACGTCCTTTTTGGAACTTTCGTCTTTTTGCTTTTGATTGGCACGCCCGTGGCCTTTTGTCTGGGGGTTTCCAGTTTTGCCACCGTCGCCTATCTGGGCTTGCCGCCAGTGGTGGTTTTTCAACGCCTGAATTCGGGTGTGTCTGTTTTTGCTTTGATGGCCATTCCCTTCTTTATTTTCGCGGGAGATCTGATGGTGCGGGGCGATATCGCGCGGCGGCTTGTTGCCTTGGCGGGCGCTTTTGTCGGCCATTTTCGTGGCGGGCTGGGGCAGGTCAATGTGCTGTCCTCGGTGATGTTTGGCGGTGTGTCCGGCTCGGCGGCGGCGGATGCTTCCGCGGTGGGCGGCCTGATGGTGCCCCAGATGAAAGAACGCGGATATGACGTTGATTATGCAGTGAATATCACGGTTGTAAGCTCGATCATCGCGCTGCTTTTGCCACCGTCACACAATATGATTATCTACTCCATCGCCGCCGGTGGAAAGATATCCATTGCGGATTTGTTTACCGCTGGGATCATTCCGGGCTTTTTACTGGCGTCTGTGCTGATGATCGCCGCGTGGTGGGTCGCCGTGCGCAAGGGGTATCCCGTGCAACCGTTCGAGGGTTTCCGCATGATCGGGACATTGTTTGTCTCGGCGGCTCCGGGGCTTATCCTTGTGGCGATCATTTTCGGCGGGGTACGGTCGGGTATCTTCACAGCCTCTGAATCCTCAAATGTCGCCGTGGTTTATGCGCTGCTTGTGACTTTCTTTGTCTATCGCAGCCTAAGTTGGCATGACTTTGTCGAGGCAACATTCGCCGCCGTGCGCACCACCGCAATGGTGCTGATGGTGATCGGATGCGCGGCCTCTTTTGGCTGGCTATTGGCCTATACCAAGGTGCCCGCGTCTATGGTGGCGCTGTTGCAGGATTTCTCGGACAATCCGATTGTCATTCTGTTGATGTTGAACCTCATCCTACTGCTTCTCGGCACGTTTATGGACATGTCGCCGCTGATCGTGATCACCACGCCGATTTTCCTGCCTGTGGCCACGGCCTTTGGCGTTGATCCTGTACATTTTGGCGTCATCCTGATTTTGAACCTCGGTATCGGGCTGTGTACGCCCCCCGTCGGAGCGGTTTTGTTCGTTGGTTGCGCGGTGGGGAGAATTCCGATCTGGGATGCCGTGCGCACGATTTGGCCCTTCTATGGCGCCGCTTTTGGCACTCTGATGCTTGTCACTTACATTCCGGCGTTGTCGCTTTGGCTGCCGTCCCTCTTTCACTAAAGGATACTTATGACATACCCTGTTGTTCCCACGGACCTCGGCGTTACCCGCCAAGTTCTGGCGGAAAATCCAGATATTATGGTGGTCGCCTTCCGCTTTAAACATGGAGCCGAAGGTAAATTGCACAATCACCCGCATGTTCAATCGACCTATGTGGAAGCGGGGCGTTTTGCTTTTACAATTGACGGCGTGGAACATGATCTGGGGCCGGGCGACAGCCTTGTGATCCCGTCAAACGCCCAACATGGCTGCCTGTGCCAAGAAGCAGGTACCCTCATCGATACCTTTACGCCGCGCCGCGACGATTTTCTCTAAAACGAAAGATTTCCACATGCTCAAGACACAAACCCGCTACGCCATTGATCCTGCAACGGCCAAAACCTTGGACACAGACCAATTGCGCGAACATTTCCACGTTGGTGACCTGTTTGCCGATGGCGAAATCAACCTTGTTTACAGCCACTATGACCGTCTGATCCTCGGCTCGGCCGTTCCAAACGGGGGCACCCTCACACTGGATCATGTCGCAGAAACCGGCACAGCGTCGTTTCTAGATCGGCGCGAATTGGGGGTTCTAAATATTGGCGAAACGGGCGAAATAACCGTGGATGGCGAAACCTATGTGATTGAGAATGGCGAAGTTCTCTATGTTGGTATGGGGGCAGGGGTCGTTGAATTTGGCGGTAATGGTCGGTTCTACGTTCTCTCGGCGCCTGCGCATAAAACCTACCCGACCAAGCTGATCAAACTCGCGGATGCACGTCGGGTTGAGTTGGGCGCACGGGAAACCGCCAATGAGCGTGTTATCATTCAGCTTTTGCATCCTGAAGTCTGTCAGAGCTGCCAGTTGTTGATGGGCTATACGCAGTTCGCCGAAGGGTCGGTATGGAACACGATGCCGTCGCACACACATGACCGCCGGATGGAAGCCTATCTCTATTTCGAACTTCCTAAGGAAAGCCGGGTGTTCCACATGATGGGCGAACCGTCCCAGACACGCCACATCATTATGGCCAACGAAGAAGCCGTAATCAGCCCCCCGTGGTCGATCCATTCGGGCGCAGGTACCGCGTCTTATACATTCTGTTGGGCGATGGCGGGCGACAATGTTGACTTCACCGATATGGACATGGTTGCCATGGCGGATCTGCGGTGAGGTAGTATCTCGCTCTTTAAGCCAAATGAGTTGTTGGAGGGGAGCGGGCGTAAGGTTGCCCGCTCCTTGACTATTGAGATAACGGCACAGCCCCTGTGACGCCCATCCACCAAATCAACCCATTTGTTGTGAAAAACGACAACATAACGGTAACAATGAACGCCGTTGCGCAAACCTGCTCCGCTCCATATTTGGCCCCGAGTATCGGATAGATCGACAGCATCGGCACCGCTGCGAACAAGACGGCAGTCAATACGAATTCCTGCGCAAGCCCCGGCCACAACGACAGAACCGCAAATACCAGCGCCGGATGAAGCACGAGTTTGCCAACGCTGATCGCCGTCGTGCGCCGCCAAAAGGGGCTGGGGTTGAATCGAGCGACGATCCCGCCAACGACGAACAGGGCGATGACAGGCGCAACGGACGCAAGCATCTGAATTGTTTTGATTAAGGGCTCTGGGAGGGGCAGGCCGATGCCACGAACCGTCAATGCTGCGATGATCGAAAGAACGAGTGGATTACGGATAAAGCTTCGAAAGGCGCGGTTGGCGGCAGCGGAGAGCGTTGTGCTCCCCTCCAACGCGACATCGGCCGAAATCATCGCCAGAGGAATAATAACTGCGTTTTCAACGATCATAATCCAGGCCAGCACGGGCAAAGCCGTCTGCGGAAAAACCATACTGGCGATAGCAAAGCCGATGAACCCGCTGTTGGAATTAGCTATTCCCAGACCGTGCACCCACGCTTCGGGCGCTCCCTGTTGAAAGATCCGGCGCATAAGTCCATAGCCAATAAACAGCGCAGCCAAAGATGCGAAGAGGTATCCAAGGATAACGCCCCAATTCAGGGCCTCAGCAGAGCCCGATGCGGTCAAGGCGCTAAAAATCAGGGCCGGTAGACAGACTCTGACAGTGAACTGACTCAGCGCATTGATCGTATCAGGGGGCGAATACCCAACACGAACGGTCACATAGCCCAGTAAAATGATTAAATAGATTGGGAGAGTAACCGCGAGGATCGCCAACATCGTTAACTGCCCATATTCTGCTGGTAGCCAATCACAACAGCACCCAGGACCATGTCCACAACACGACCTCGAACGCCTCTCTGGCCCTCTTCGGTGAACAGTTGGTTGCCGAATGACGCAGCGAACGTCGCTTTGTTGGAAACGTTGTAGAAACTCGCGGAGTTGGTCATCCAGTGCAGTTCTAGCGGATCGACGTCATCGCGCAGCACACCGGCAGCTTTGCCACGCTCGCAAACGTCGGCCAGCTTGTCGATGATGGCCCTGTTCAGGGTCGGAATGATTTTGGATTTCTGAACGTGTTGCGCGTTGTGAATATTCTCGATCATTACCAGCCGGATAAATTGCGGATTGCTCACATGTGTATCGAATGTCGCTTCGGTCAATCTGCGCAGAGCCAAGACTGGCTCCAGATCGGCAACATTTAGCGCCTGTTCAGTTTCGCGCAACGAAGAATAAACGTGTTCGAGGACGCTCTTGTAGAGCCCCTCCTTATCATCAAAGTAATAGTAGATCATGCGCTTGGAGGCCTCGGTACGGCGCGCAATCTCGTCAATGCGGGCACCAGTAAGTCCGTGCGCTGCAAATTCTTCTGTTGCGACCCTAAGAATGTCGGCCTTTACCGCATCGGGGTTTTGTTTCCAGTTGCTTTTGCGCTTGTTTGGAGCTGGATCTTTTAAATGGTCCATTTAATCCTCATTTCGGCTTACCTGTTTGCCAAGGCTAGCACGTATTTAACCAAACAGTACATTGCTGTCGCGTTGCGGCCGAACAGAGGAGAGCTTCGGCAGGTCTTAAACACCTCGGGAGGACGGAAATGTCGCGTAAACGTCTTGGCGCAGCCGTTGCGCTTGGATGGCCTGCAACCGCTGCATACAGAAGAATTTTTTGGGCGGCTCTTTCGTCACGCAAATTATGCGCAGCGGCATTCCGGGTGACGCCGTCACTTCATCATGATCAGTGCACGGGTCTCGGTCAACGTCTTCATGCTGATTTTCGGTCTCACCGGTATTTGCGTCTTCACAAAAATCGCAGAAATGCCCCGCGGGCTTTTAGTCCTGCTGGTCATGCTGTTCGCCATCGTTTTGGATACTGGGCCTTGGCGTTCTTGGTTATTTCATGAAGCATTTCAGCTACCCACTGCGTCCCGTAATCCTTGGTGTCATCCTCTCGCGACTGTTGGATGACATCCGCATTGGTGATGGTCATCAGTTTCGCAACGGCAGAGAGTTTGCAGCATGGCTGGGCGTTGGCATGACCTCGCTTGTCCGGCAGCCCAAGACACCCCGCCGAATGTCCTAGGCGCAATTGCCCGCTAACTGTAAGGGACTTGGCTTGCGGAACTCATCATCGTTTGGCAGGCGATGCTTGCATCGCTGAGAGAAGAGCGGGAACACATGATTGCTTCTGGAAAATGCACAAATCAGACTAAAAATATCGCGGTGCGCCGCCCTTCGCTGACCACCATCAACTCTCAGGTGTTGCTCCCTTGAGGCGCTTTTGAGTATTGACTATTGGCCACTTCTGCCGACTTGATGAGGCATTATGGACCTGTCACGGTTTGATGCCGCTCCTTTGATAGCATTTACTGCAACAAAGGAGACTGAGCATGGGACTGAAACGAACAGACGAATTTAGGGAAGATGCGGTGCGGATCGCACTGACCAGTGGGCTTACCCGCAAGCAAG